>NZ_JADPEL010000059.1 GCF_015667795.1 Clostridium sp. D53t1_180928_C8 | reverse complement strand
GAACAGGCAGACGCACAGGACTTAAAATCCTGCGGTAGCGATACCGTACCGGTTCGATTCCGGTCTTCAGCACCAAAGAGATACAAAGAAATTTGTATCTCTTTTTTTATGTTTATAAAAATTAATTATATTAATTAAAAGATAATTTTATTACTAAATAATATATAAAACTTATTTTCTTTTTACGACAAAATCCACAAGCTAATTCTTTAAAGTTCCATTGTAAAAAATGTATGTTCGTATTTAATAATTAGTAAAAGAATTTTAACAAAGAAAATATTAATGCTTTTGTTGGAAAAAAAAGGGATTATGTCTTACGAAACAAAAAAGTAGTAAACATTAATTGACATAACTCTAATTATAAAAATGATATCATTTTATTAGGAATTTTATGAGGAGAATGATAAATATGGATTACAGTATTGAAGTGCCAAGCTATAGGCGAGTGAATAATGAAAAAGAAAAAAAGAAATTAAGTTTTGAAAATGGAGTATTTGGTTTAGTTATGGTCTTAATTTCCGGAGCTATGCTGAGTAGAGTTGGATTTGGGTTTGTAGAAGGATTGTATTTAGCACCATTTGGGATAGGATATCTTTTATCAATATCTAAAAAAAGTGATATAAAGAGAATAGCTTTAGTTTTTGTAGCGGTAGTAATAGGATATTTAACTGGTGGTAGTAAGAAGATAGATATTATACTTTATATTTCATTAGCAACAGTAATATTGTTATGTAAAATTATTTGTAATGCTTTAAATAAGGAGTTGAAAAATAGAATTTCATTTTTAGCTATTGTGGTAACAGCTATATCGGTAGGGTTATTAATAGGAGAACAAAGTTTGGAAATAAATTTAGTGTTTTCTTTGGCAAAATCTATAGCTATAATACCTATATTTTATATTCTTAATTATGCTATTGTATGTATGCAAGAAATAAACACTAATTATTTTTATTCTACAGAAGAATTAATTAGTATTGCTATATTAAGTTGTCTTGTTATAGCTGGAATAGGTAATTTTGTTATATTGGGAGTTGAAATAAGAACTATAATAGCATTAGCAATGGTTATTACAACAGCTTATGCAGCAGGAAGCAATTCAGGTGCAATTCTAGGAATAACTATGGGAATAATAATAGGAATTGCAAATAATGATTTATTAATATCTACTACTATGTATGCTACATGTGGATTAATTGTAGGAGTATTTAAGGAAACAGGAAAGATATTCTCTGTTTTAGCATATGCAATATCTTTATTTATGATGTTAACTTATATTGGGAATATAACAATTCAATCAATTATAGAGGTTGTTATAGCAGGAATTATTATGATGTTAATTCCTGCGAAAACTATTAAAGAAATATTAAGAGAGCTTAATAATGAAGAAAAAACTAAAATTATAAGTGATGCTCAAGTTGAAGGAATAAAATTAGAGTTTATAGATAGGTTGGAATCTTTAAGGGGATCTTTAACTGCAGTGGCAACCTCTATTGAAAGTTTATCAGGAAATGAAAAATTACTTATGAAAAATAAGGGAACTGCAATGATTGAAAGTTTAGCAGATAGAGTATGCCAAGAGTGTGAAATGAACAATAAGTGTTGGGGAAGAGAACTTCATAGTACTTTTTCGGACTTTGGTGAACTGATGTTAAGCTGTGAAAGTAAAAAATTATATTTACCAAAGGATTTAAATTTAAAATGTGTAAAAAGAACTACATTATTAAAAAGTGCTGAAGAGTTATTTTCGACTTATACTATTAATGAGGCGTTAAAATCTAGACTTATAGAAGGAAGAAGTGTTATAGCAAATCAAGTAAATAATATGGCTACTACAGTTTCAAGTATACTAGGGGATTTTAATAATAATGTAGATAGTTGTTTAGAAATAGATAAATTATTAAGAAAAACTTTAGTAAAACATAAAGTAAGATATAATAATGTATATTCATATACAGATAGAAAAGGGCGTTTAAAAATAAAAATAAAGATAGATAGCTATGATGGAGAAAATTACTGTAGGAAGTCGATTATTCCTGTTATTAGTGAGCTTGTTAGAACTCCTTTAAGCATTGCTGAAGATGGATGTAAAATTGATCCAGAAACCAAAGAGTGTTCAGTGACTATAGAGGAGTCTTATAAATATAATGTAACTTCTTACGTTGCTTTTAATGTTAAGGATGGTGAAAAATATTCTGGTGATAGTTATAGCTTTGGGCAAAATAAAGTAGGAGAATATGTAACTATAGTTAGTGATGGAATGGGATCAGGTCCAGAAGCAGGTTTAGAAAGTGAAGCTGCCATAGAGTTGATTGAAAAGTTTATGGAGGGTGGTTTTAGTGAAACAACTATGCTTAATGCTGTAAACTCTATAATGGGTATGAAGTTTAGTGAAGATGAAAAGTTTACTACTTTAGATATGAATTCTATAGATTTATATACAGGTGAAGCAGAGTTTATTAAAGTGGGAGCAAGTATGAGTTTTATTAAAAAAGGAGCAGAAGTTGAAGTAATTAATAGTTCATCTTTACCATTTGGTATATTAGATGATATAAATATTACACCAATTAAGAAAAAGGTAAAGCAAGGAGATATAATAGTTACAATAAGTGATGGAGTAATAGATGGAGATAAAACAAATATTGGTGATTATTCTTGGATAGTAAGCTATTTGAAAGGTGAACAAAATAATCCAGAACTGATTTCCAGGGAAATATTAGAATTAGCGAAGAAGAAAAGTAATGGAAGAGTAATTGATGATATGACTATAGTTGTTTCCAAGCTTTATGCATGCTAAGAAAAATTAAATTATTTATAACAAAAAATAGAGTATATCAGTAAAAATGTTTTAAAGGTGCTCCGCTGGGGCACTTTTATTAACATTTTATAGAGTTTATTTAATTATAAAGTTTAGTACATAGTATATTTACATTGAAAAAACGTAATTGTATTATAGAGGTATATTAAAAAATAGGAGAATACAAGTGTTAGATAAAGTAATAGATTATATAAGAGAAAATGAAATTGTTAAACAAGGAGATAAAATATTAGTTGCATTATCTGGAGGACCAGATTCTGTATGTTTATTACACATATTATATAGATTAAAAGATATATTTGATCTAAATTTAGGTGCAATTCATATTAATCATATGTTAAGGGGTGAAGAAGCTGATAATGATGAAAAATATATAATGAAGTTATGTGATGAATTAGGAATAAATCATTATGTAAAAAGAATAAATATAGAGTATGTTGCAAGAGATACCAATGTATCTTTAGAAGTTGCAGGAAGAAATGAAAGATATAAAGCGTTTGAGGAAACAAGAAAAAAATATAAGTATGATAAAATTGCAGTTGCTCATAATGCTAATGATCAAGCTGAAACTGTATTGATGAGAATTATGAGAGGTACAGGATTAGAGGGCTTAACTGGAATAAAAGCAAAAAGGGTAGATGGAATTATTAGACCTATATTATGCTTGAACAGAAAAGAAATTGAGGGATATTGCGAAAAAAATAATCTTAATCCTAGAATAGATGCTAGTAATTATGAAAGAATTTATAGTAGAAATAAAGTTAGATTAGATATATTACCTTATATGAGAGAAAATTTTAATAAAGATATAATTGATACATTGAATAGGATGACATTATTATTACAAAAAGACAATGAATTTATAGAAGAATATTCCAATAGGTGTTACAATATATATTGTAAAAATTATGGAGAGAAAATTGAAATATCTAAAAATCTATTTGAAAAAGAGATGGAATCAATTATAACAAGAGTTTTAATAAAGGTATTTAAAGAAATTTCTAATTCGTATCAAAATTTTGAGATGAAACATATATATAAAATTGTTAATTTAGCAAAGAAGGATACAGGAAAAAAAATAAATTTAACTAATGGAATAATATGCGAAAATTTATATGGTGATATTATTTTTATTAAAGAAGAAAAATATAAAAAAAATATAGATAATAATATTATTAAAATAAATAAAGAGAATATTTGCAAGGAATTTGTTTTTGATAATTATATTATAAAATTTGAGGTCATTGAAAATAAAAATAAGGTAGAATTTTCTAAAAATAACTTAATAAAGTTATTCGATTATGATAATATAGAAAAAGAGATTATAATAAGATATAGAAAAGATGGAGATAAGATTACACCTTTAGGGATGAATGGAAGTAAAAAACTTAAAGATATTTTTATTGATTTAAAGATACCTAGGGAAAATAGAAGTACCATTCCTATAGTATGTTTTGATGATAACATTTCATGGGTTGTAGGTTATAAAACATCTCAATTATTTAAAGTGACAAAGGATACAAATAAAATATTAAAAATAACATTTGACAGAAAGGAATAGAGGCATGTTACAAGACATAAAAGAGATATTATTTAGTGAAGAGGTTATTAATGCTAAGATAAAAGAATTAGCAGCAAGAATTAGTGAGGATTATAAAGGAAAAGATTTATTAGTTGTTGGAGTATTAAAAGGTTCTGTAATATTTGGAGCAGAATTAATAAAGAATATAACTATACCTTGTGAAATTGATTTTATGGCGGTATCTAGTTATGGAACATCATCTGAAACAACAGGTGTAGTTAGAATACTTAAGGATTTAGATCATGAAGTTTCAGGAAAAGACATTATTATAGTAGAAGACATAGTGGATAGTGGCGTTACATTAGATTATTTATTAAATTATTTAAAGGGTAGAAAGGCTAACTCTGTTGAGATAGTATCACTATTAACTAAGCCATCTAGAAGAAAAGTAGATATAGAATGTAAATATATTGGATTTGAAACTCCAGATGAATTTTTAGTTGGATATGGACTTGATTACGCTGAAAAATATAGAAACTTACCTTTTGTAGGAATATTAAAAAGAGAAGTTTATGAAAAATAATTTAAATTAATATTTATAAAATTAAAATACACAAAGAAAGGGGGGCCTTGAATGAAGAAATATTCAAGTGCTACTGTATGGATAATAGCTATAATATTATTATTTTTTGCTGCATCATTTCTTTTAAGGGGAGAAAGTAGTTCTGACAGAATAGTATTTAGTGATTTCCAACAAAAGTGGATAAATGACGAAATTGAAAGTGTGAGAGTAGACCCAGATAAGATGATTGTAACAGGGCAAACAAGAGATGATAAAAAGTTTACAGTATATGCACCAGATTCTATGGTGGAGATGTTAAATAGTCAATATGCAAAAAATGATATTAAGATAGAGTATGTTGCGCCATCTAATAATAGTGTGTGGCTTAGTATAATACCAAGTGTTTTAATAATAATATTATTTTTAGTGTTTATTTTCTTCTTTACTCAACAATCACAAGGTGGTGGTAGTGGCAAGGGAGTAATGAACTTTGGAAAAAGTAGAGCTAAAATGATGTCCCCAGATGCCAAAAGAGTAACATTTGATGATGTTGCAGGAGCAGATGAAGAAAAAGCTGAATTAGAAGAAATTGTAGATTTCCTAAAAGCCCCATCGAGGTATACGGAAATGGGAGCTAGAATACCGAAGGGAGTATTACTTGTTGGTCCTCCGGGAACTGGGAAAACTTTACTTGCAAAAGCTATTGCAGGAGAAGCAGGAGTTCCTTTCTTTAGCATTTCAGGTTCTGATTTTGTTGAAATGTTTGTTGGTGTTGGGGCATCAAGAGTAAGAGATTTATTTGAGCAAGCAAAGAAAAATTCACCAGCGTTAATATTTATAGATGAGATTGATGCAGTAGGTAGACAAAGAGGTGCAGGTCTTGGTGGAGGACATGATGAAAGAGAACAAACTCTTAATCAATTATTAGTTGAAATGGATGGATTTGGAGCAAATGAAGGGATCATAATGATAGCAGCTACAAATAGACCAGACATACTTGATCCAGCTTTATTAAGACCAGGTAGATTTGATAGACAAATTGTTGTTCAAAGACCAGATAGAAAAGGAAGAGAAGCTGTATTACAAGTTCATACACATAAAAAACCTTTAGAAGTTGATGTAAGTTTAGAAGTTTTAGCTAAAAGAACTCCAGGATTTAGTGGAGCAGACTTAGAAAACTTAGCAAATGAAGCAGCACTTTTAGCTGTTAGAAAAAATAAAAAAGCTATAGGTATGGAAGAGTTTGAAGAAGCAATAACTAGAGTTATTGCAGGGCCTGAAAAGAAAAGTAGAACTATTAGTGAGCATGATAGAAAACTTACTGCTTATCATGAGGCAGGTCACGCAGTGGTAATGAAATGTTTAAAGCATTCAGATCCAGTGCATGAAATAAGTATTATACCAAGAGGTATGGCCGGCGGTTATACTATGCATTTGCCAACTGAAGACAGAGCCTACACTTCTAAAGAGAAGTTGCAAGATGAAATGGTAGGTCTTTTAGGAGGAAGAGTTGCTGAAAAGTTAATATTAGGAGATATAAGTACTGGAGCTAAGAATGATATAGATAGAGCTAGTTCAATTGCTAGAGCGATGGTTATGGAATATGGAATGAGTGATAAAATTGGTGCTATTTCATATGGTTCTGATAATAACGAAGTATTCCTAGGAAGAGATCTTGGTAGAGGTAGAAACTTTAGTGAAGAAATTGGCGCTGAAATAGATAAGGAAGTAAAGAAATTTATTGAAGTAGCATATGAAAGAGCTGAAGATCTTCTAAAAACAAATATAAATAAACTTCATGCAGTTGCAAAGGAATTATTAGATAAAGAAAAAATAGATGGAAAAGAATTTGAAATGATTTTTGATGCAAATTAAAAAGTAGCCGTAAGGCTACTTTTTTTAATATTTAAGTTAAATGACGAATTAAAAAAATGGTTTTGCAGTAATGTGAAAGAGTTAATACGAATATTTTTGTTTCAAATAATAAAAATGTTCGATTTATGTTTAAAAAAGAAACTTATGGTGATATAATTAGGTATACATAAAATTTGAAAATATTAAGGAGGTTTATTATATGAAAAGTGATATCCAAATAGCTCAAGAAGCAAAAATGGAACCTATAGTAAAAATTGCGGAAAAGTTAAACTTAGGTGAGGATGATATCGAACTTTATGGAAAATATAAATGTAAGATTTCTTTAGATGTTCTAAATAATAATAAAGATAAAAAAGATGGAAAGTTAGTTCTTGTTACTGCTATAAATCCAACTCCTGCTGGAGAGGGAAAATCTACAGTTACAGTGGGATTGGGGCAAGCGTTATGTAAGACAGGAAAAAAAGCTGTAATAGCTTTAAGAGAACCATCTTTAGGGCCTGTATTTGGTGTAAAGGGTGGAGCTGCTGGAGGTGGTTATGCACAAGTTGTTCCAATGGAAGATATAAACTTACATTTTACTGGAGATATGCATGCTATTACTACAGTTAATAATTTATTATGTGCAGCTATAGATAATCATATTCATCAAGGAAATAACCTTAGAATAGATTCAAGAAGAATTATATTTAAAAGAGTTATGGATATGAATGACAGAGCACTAAGAAATATCGTTGTAGGTATGGGTGGTAAAGTTAATGGCTTCTTAAGGGAAGATGGGTTTATGATAACTGTTGCATCTGAAATAATGGCTATTCTTTGTTTAGCTACTAGTTTATCTGATTTAAAAGAGAGAATGGGTAATATATTAGTTGCATATGATTTAGATGGAAATCCTGTGTATGCAAAACAATTAGAAATTCAAGGGGCAATGGCATTGTTAATGAAAGATGCAGTTAAGCCTAATTTAGTTCAAACTTTAGAGAATACACCTGCTATAATTCATGGTGGGCCATTTGCAAATATTGCACATGGATGTAATTCTATAGTTGCAACAAAAATGGCATTAAAATTGGGTGATGTTGTTGTTACTGAAGGTGGATTTGGTGCAGATCTTGGGGCTGAAAAATTCTTAGATATAAAATGTAGATATGGTGATTTATCTCCAAATTGCATAGTTGTTGTTGCCACAATGAGAGCGTTAAAACATCATGGGGGAGTTAAAAAAGAAGAATTAAATACTCCTAATGTAGAAGCGTTATCTAAGGGAGTAGTTAATTTAGAAAAACAAATAGAGAATATGCAAAAGTATAATGTGCCAGTAGTTGTTGCTATTAATAAATTTATATCAGATACAGAAGAAGAAATACAGTTTATTAAAGATTTCTGTGCAAAATTAGGAGTAAAGGTTGCTTTAAGTGATGTGTGGGCTAAAGGCGGAGAAGGTGGATTAGAATTAGCCAATATAGTAAATGAAGTATTAGATAATGAAGAAGCAAACTTTAAAGTATTATATGATGAAAAAGAAAGTATTAAAGAGAAGGTTTTAACTATTGCTAGAGAAATATATGGAGCAAAAAATGTTTTATATACTCCAGCAGCCAATAGACAAATTGCTGAACTTGAAAAATTTGAATTAGATAAATTACCTATTTGTATGGCGAAAACACAATATTCATTATCTGATAATCCATCTCTACTAGGTAGGCCGGAAAACTTTGACATAACTGTTAAAGAAGTTAGAGTATCAAATGGTGCAGGATTCATAGTTGCTTTAACAGGCGATATAATGACAATGCCAGGTTTACCAAAGGTTCCAGCAGCAAATAGAATGGATATTTTAGAAAGTGGAGAAATTGTAGGATTATTTTAATTTTTAAAATTTACAACACTTGACAAATAACATGTAATTGTTAAAATTAAAGTATTAGTTTTAATTACTGTTTAATATTACAATAAAAGCAGCTTTAGGGCTGCTTTAATTATGTTAAGGTGGTGCGTTTATGATTCTACTGGTGGATGTGGGGAATACCAATATAGTTATAGGAGTATATAAAGATAATGATTATATAGCTGGTTGGAGAATTTCCACTGATTCTAAAAAAACTTCAGATGAATATGGAATACAAATGATACAGTTATTTAATCAAAATGATTTAAATCCCAAAGAAGTTAAAGGAATAATAATATCTTCTGTTGTACCTAATATAATGCATTCTTTAGAGAATATGATTAAGAAGAGTTTTAATATAGATCCTATAATTGTTGGTCCAGGGGTAAAAACTGGTATAAACATTAAATATGACAATCCTAAAGAAGTAGGGGCAGATAGAATAGTAAATGCAGTTGCTGCTCATGAAATATATAGAAGAAACGTAATAATTATTGATTTTGGTACAGCCACTACTTATTGTGCTGTTACTGAAAGTGGGAATTATTTAGGTGGATGTATTTGTCCAGGGGTAAGAATATCATCTGATGCTTTATTTGAAAGAGCTGCAAAACTACCAAGAGTAGAATTAGAGTTACCTAAAAGTATAATATGTAAAAACACTATAGCTAGTATGCAGGCTGGTATATTATATGGGTATATAGGGCAAGTAGAATATATAGTTAACAAGATAAAAAGTGAAATGATTGATATGGGATTTGAAAAGCCGTATGTAATTGCAACTGGAGGATTAGCTAATTTAATAGCAAAATCAACTGATGTAATTAATAAAGTTGATTCGAGCTTAACATTAGAGGGGTTAAGAATAATTTACGATAAAAATAAGGAGTAAACAAATGAAAATAGGAAACCTTAATTTTGAAAAGAGTGTTTTCTTAGCACCTATGGCAGGCGTTACTGATATATCATTTAGAGGTCTTTGTAAAGAAATGGGCTGTGGATTAGTTTATACTGAAATGGTAAGTGCAAAAGCATTATATTATGGAAGTGAAAATACCAAGAGTTTATTGAGAATTGCAGATGAAGAAAAACCAGTAGCTGCTCAAATTTTTGGAAATGATCCTAAAATAATGGCCGAAGTTGTACAAAGTCATTTTAATAAATTAAATGATATATGTATTTTGGACATAAATATGGGGTGTCCAGCACCTAAGATAACAAAGAATGGTGAAGGTTCAGCATTGTTATTAAATCCTAAACTTGCAGGAGAAATAGTAAGTGAAATTAAGAAAGTTTCAAGTAAACCTGTTACAGTTAAATTTAGAAAAGGATATGATGAAGATAATATTAATGCGGTGGAATTTGCTAAAGTAATGGAGTATTCTGGAGCTGATGCCATTGCTATTCATGGAAGAACAAAAAAACAAATGTATGAAGGTAAGGCAGATTGGGATATAATAGGTAAAGTAAAGAAGGCTGTTTCTATCCCGGTTATAGGAAATGGAGATGTTTTTACTCCGGAAGATGCTCTAAGGATGAAAGAAATTACTAATTGTGATGCTATAATGATTGCAAGGGGAAGTATGGGGAATCCATGGATATTTAATCAGATAGAGAAGGTACTTAAAGGTGAAGAGATATTGCCTATAAGTGCTGAAGATAAAATTGATATGTGTTTAAGACATTATCAGTTAGCAATAAAATATGATGGTGAATTTAAAGCTGTAAGAGAAATGAGGAAACATGCCTCATGGTATCTAAAAGGATTACCTAATAGTGGTGAATTAAGAAATGTTGTAAATAGTTTATCTACAACACAAGAAGTGGTAGATATATTACAAAGTTACAAAGAAGAGATAAGACATTTATGCTTATAAGAGTATATAATTTGTTTTAATAATATATTAATATATAAGTAAGTAAAATAGCTAGTTATTTTATTGACAGATGAAATAGCCTGATTTATAATATTTAAAATGATTTTAAGATTACTAAGTTTCTGTATTTAATATATGAATACGGTTAAGCTTTGAAGGGGAGAAAGATATGAGTCAATCAAAAAAATTTATAATGACTTACGAAGGTGTTAAAAAACTTGAAGAGGAATTAGAATACTTAAAAACAGTAAAAAGAAAAGAAATTACAGAGAAGATAAAAGTAGCTTTAGGATATGGAGATTTAAGTGAAAATTCTGAGTATGATGAAGCTAAAAACGACCAAGCCTTTACTGAAGGAAGAATACTTCAATTAGAGAATATGTTAAAGAATGCTGTAGTTGTTGACGAAAGTGAAATTCCAAAAGATAAAGTATCAGTAGGGTCAATCGTTAAAGTTATGGATTACGAATTTGATGAAGAAGTTGAATATACAATAGTTGGTTCGGCAGAGGCAGATCCGATGAATTTTAAAATATCAAATGAATCACCAGTGGGTAGTGCATTAATAGGAAAGAAAGTTGGAGATGTAGTAGAAGTTGCAGTTCCAAGTGGAATGAGTAAGTTTGAAGTCTTAGAAATAAGAAGAGACTAATTTGGAGGTATAGTGAATGTCAACTGAAGAAATGAATATGCAAGAACTAGAATCACAATTCAATGAACAAGAAAGATTAAGAAGAGAGAAACTAGTTCAATTACAAGAAGAAGGAAAAGATCCTTTCGATGTATATAAAGTTAATAGAACACATAGTTCACAACAAGTTAAGGATAACTTCGAGGAGTTAGAAGGTAAAGAAGTTACTGTTGCTGGGAGAATTATGTCTAAGAGAGGACAAGGAAAAGTTGTTTTCTCTGATATACATGATAGGGATGGAAAAATTCAATTATTCATAAAGATTGATGAAGTTGGAGAAGAGGCTTTAAAACAATACAAGACTAATGATTTAGGTGATTGGGTTGCTTGTACTGGAGAAGTTTTCAAAACAAAAACTGGAGAAGTTTCAGTTAAGGCAAAAGAAATACAATTAATATGTAAGTCTTTAAAACCACTTCCGGAAAAATGGCATGGATTAAAGGATCCAGATTTAAGATATAGACAAAGAGAAGTAGATATTATAACTAATCCTGGTGTTAAGGAAACAATAATAAAGAGAACTCAAATTATCAAAGGAATAAGAGAATTCTTAGATAATAGAGGATTCTTAGAAGTTGAAACACCTATATTAGGTGCAATAGCTGGTGGTGCAGCAGCAAGACCGTTTATTACACATCATAATACTTTAGATATAGATATGTATTTAAGAATAGCAACAGAATTATATTTAAAGAGGTTAATAGTTGCTGGTCTTGAAAAAGTATATGATATGGGAAAAAACTTTAGAAATGAAGGAATGTCAGTTAGACATAACCCAGAATTTACTATGATTGAATTATATGAAGCTTATGCTGATTATAATGATATGATGGAAATAACTGAAAATATGATTGAATATGTTTGTAAAAAAGTAAATGGAACTACAAAGGTTACTTACCAAGGTACTGAGATTGACTTTAAAGCGCCATGGAGAAGAATAACTATGGTTGATGCTGTTAAAGAATATGCAGGAATTGACTTTAATGAAATCAAAACAGATGAAGAAGCTCAAGCTATTGCTAAAGAAAAGCACTTAGAATTCCCAAAACCATTAAATACTGTTACTAAAGGTGAAGTATTAAATATGTTATATGAAGAATTCGGTGAAAAGCATATGATTCAACCAACATTCATTACAGATTATCCAGTTGAAATTTCACCTCTTACAAAGAAAAAGAGGGGAAATGAAATGTTTACTGAAAGATTTGAAGGGTTTGTATTTGGTAGAGAATTATGTAATGCGTATTCTGAATTAAATGATCCAATTGTTCAAAGAGAAAGATTTGCTCAACAAGCTAAGGAAAGAGAGCTTGGAGATGATGAAGCTTACATGATAGATGAAGAATTTATGAGTGCATTAGAAACAGGTATGCCACCAACAGGTGGGCTTGGAATAGGAATAGATAGATTAGTAATGTTCTTAACTGACTCTGCATCAATAAGAGACGTTATACTATTCCCAACAATGAAACCATTAAATTAATAAAAAGCCACCGAAAGGTGGTTTTTTATTATGAAAATAGATAAAAATGAAATTAGTTTAAATAAGTAAGCCAATTATTATATATTAAAGATGCGTTAATAATTATTTGTAATGTATTAAATTAAAGAAAAAATAAAAAAAATTAAAAAAGGTATTGCATTTTACATAAAAGCTGATATAATAAATTATGCAATGACATTCCGCGATAGCTCAATGGTGGAGCACTCGGCTGTTAACCGATAGGCTGGAGGTTCGAGTCCTCTTCGCGGAGCCATTTAAATTTCATTGTTGCAAATAATATTCCGCGATAGCTCAATGGTGGAGCACTCGGCTGTTAACCGATAGGCTGGAGGTTCGAGTCCTCTTCGCGGAGCCATTTATATTTTTTAAGAGTTTTGTAAGAGCAGATAAAGTCTGTTGATACAAAACTCTTTTTTATAATTAAAATAAGTATGTAACATTGTTTTTGTTTTAATATGTATAAAAGTGTGCTAAGGGAAGGTTTTAAATTTAATCTTTGTAAGAATGGTGAAAAAGCTATTATAATTTAACTTGACATATAAAAGTCATTTGATAAAATTAATATATATATATAATTTAATAAACATGTTGAGAAAGAGGAGTAATTTTAATATTCTTTTTAGAGAGATGATGGTAGGTGAAAATCATTAGGAATTTAAAATGAAGGGAGCTTTTGAGTGTTAAATTAGAAAGTTGGGCTTTAGCCAAGAAGGGTGGAACCGCGGATTTTATTTCGTCCCTTTATGGTTATAAGGCTTTTTTTATTATAAAAAAATATTTAGGAGGATTAAAAATGTCAGTAGAAAAGACTATGGATAAAATTGTTGCTTTGTGTAAAAGTAGAGGTTTTATATTCCCAGGATCAGAAATATATGGAGGACTTGCTAACTCGTGGGATTACGGCCCATTAGGAGTAGAATTCAAGAATAATGTTAAAAAAGCTTGGTGGAAAAAATTCGTTCAAGAAAGCCCATATAATGTAGGTGTTGATTGTGCGATATTAATGAATCCAGAAGTTTGGGTTGCATCAGGACACGTTGGTGGATTCTCAGATCCGTTAATGGATTGTAAAGAATGTAAATCAAGATTTAGAGCAGATAAATTAGTAGAAGATCATATGACAGAAAGTGGAGTAGAAGTTGCTTGCGCTGATGGATGGACTAATGAAGAGTTAATGGAATACATAACTAAAAACAATATAGTTTGTCCTAAATGTGGTAAAATGAATTATACAGATATAAGAAAGTTTAATTTAATGTTTAAGACTTTCCAAGGCATAACTGAGGATTCAGCTAATACAGTATATTTAAGACCAGAAACTGCTCAAGGAATATTTGTTAACTTTAAATCAGTTCAAAGAACTTCAAGAAAGAAAGTACCGTTTGGTATAGCTCAAATAGGTAAATCTTTTAGAAATGAAATTACCCCAGGTAATTTTACTTTCAGAACAAGAGAATTCGAGCAAATGGAATTAGAATTCTTCTGTAAACCAGGAACAGATTTAGAGTGGTTCGGATACTGGAAAGATTATTGCTGGAAATTCTTAAAGAATTTAGGAGTTACTGAATCTAACTTAAGAATGAGAGATCATGGTGAAGAGGAATTATCTTTCTATTCGAACGCAACGTCTGATATAGAATATTTATTCCCATTTGGTTGGGGAGAGCTTTGGGGAATAGCTGATAGAACAGACTATGACTTAAAAAAACATGCTGAGCATTCAGGAACAGATATGACATACTTAGACCCAACAACTAATGAAAAGTATGTACCGTACTGTATAGAACCATCATTGGGAGCAGATAGAGTTGCTTTAGCATTCTTAGTTGATGCTTATGATGAAGAAGAATTAGAAGGTGGAGATGTAAGAACAGTAATGCATTTACATCCTGCATTAGCTCCGTATAAGGCTGCAGTATTACCATTATCTAAAAAATTATCAGAAAAGGCTGATGAAGTATATTCAATGTTAGCTAAAAACTTCAATATTGAATATGATGAAACAGGAAGTATTGGTAAGAGATATAGAAGACAAGACGAAATAGGAACTCCATTCTGTATAACAGTTGATTTTGAAACTGAAAATGATGGATGTGTTACTATAAGACATAGAGACACAATGACTCAAGAAAGAGTAAAAATAGAAGGATTAAATGATTTTATTGCAAAAAGTTTAGAATTTTAATTATGTAGAGTTAGAAAATGCTTGAAATAGAGCGCTTTCTAGCTCTATTTTTATGTAATTTACTAAATATAAATTATTATCAAAAATATTAAATTTTAATATAATATAGTGTGGTCAAATAACTTAAGTGGAGGATAAGATGTATAATAACTATCCTATAAAGATAACAAAATGGTCTCAAATTCCTTATTCTGGACAAGTGATGCTGCCTAAAGGAATTGATTATAATGCAGGATATTGGCCGCTGAATTATTTCAATTATGCAGGAAATGGAGTGTTTGCTAAAAATAATGGAATGGTTGTTTTTTGGAATATTGAGAATCCAAAAGATATAAATTTTAAAGAAGAGTTGAGAGAATTAGAATGTTCATTAAAAGATATTACAGAAAAACAAATAAAAATTGTTAACTATTGGAGTGACAAAGCTTTAATTGAAAGTATAATGTCAATAGCTTTAAAATTAGCATCAGAATACGATAAATCATCTGGAATAACAGTGAGAATATTGTCTATATTAACTAAAGCTATTAATGATGCCTATATAATAGCATCATACTTTAAGTATTTTTGGGATTATCCACGGCCAATTCAATTAAAAAACAAGATAGCTACAAGAATAGATACGCCTAAATCACCAAGTTATCCTTCTGTGTATTCTGTAGTGATGGCTACCGCTATGGAAGTGTTAATATATTATTTTCCTAAAGAAAAAGAAAAACTGTTAAAGATACATCAAGATGTATCAGCATCAAGGTTATATGCTGGAATACATTTTAAGGCGGATTTATATGAAGGTACAAAGTTAGGAAGACAAATAGGATCAATGATAGTTTTAGAAATAAGTAAGGAAAGAGATGTAAAAGGGAAAAAAATTGATGAGCCTGCAGAAGATATGTTGGATGTAGATATACTTCCTGAATATTAAGAATAGATTAATAGTTATTATTTTAGATGTTTGAGATGACTCAAGCATCTTTTTGCAAAGTAATTATATAAGTTGTTGTAGTTATAGAATATAAGAATTTATAATGATATAATTATTTATATGTTGGAAAGAATTAATAATATAAAAATACAATAGGTTTATATTAATATGTGTGGAGGCAATTAATGAAGGATTTTTGTGAGTTTAAAAATTTTATTAATGGAAAAAAAGTTGCTGTAGTAGGAATTGGTGTTAGTAATATACCTTTAATTAATTTTTTAGTAAAATTAGGAGCGGATGTAACTGGATTTGATATTAAAAGTGAGGAAGCACTAGGAGATATTGCAATTGCTTTTAAGAAAAAGGGTGTAAAGTTACAATTAGGAGAAGGATATTTAGATAATTTAACAGGATATGAAGTAGTGTTTAAAACTCCTTCAATGAGAATTGATTGTGATGCTTTAGTAAGGTCAAAGCAAGAAGGAGCCTATATAACATCTGAAATGGAAGAGTTTGTAAGGTATTGTAAAGGTAAGATATATGCTATAACAGGATCTGATGGAAAAACAACAACAACAACAATAGTGTCTAAATTATTAGAAGCTGAAGGATATAAAACATGGGTAGGGGGGAATATAGGTACACCGTTATTTTCTAACATAGAAGAAATAGAAGAAAATCATATGGTTGTTTTAGAATTATCTAGTTTTCAACTTATGACTATGAATTTGCCAGTTGATGTAGCGATTGTTACCAATTTAGCTCCAAATCATTTAGATATGCATAAAGACATGCAAGAATATATAGACTCTAAGAAAAACATATTCTTATATCAAGATAGTAACAATGTTTTAGTTTTAAATAGAGAAAATGATATAACTTATGGATTTGAGAAAGAAGCAAAAGCTCAGGTGAGAGAGTTTTCTTCAATGAGAGTGCTTGAAAGCGGAGCATACTTTAATGATGGTATATTATATCTAGAAGGAAATGAAGTTTGTAAAAAAGAAGATATAGTAATTAAAGGAATGCATAATGTGGAAAATTACTTGGCTTCATTTATTGCTACTAAAGATGATGTAAAAATTGAAACTATGAAAAAGGTAGCGGAAAGTTTCTCTGGAGTAGAACATAGATGTGAATTGGTGAGGGAGGTTGATGGAGCAAAATATTATAATGATTCTATTGCATCTAGTCCAACTAGAACCCTTGCAGGTCTATTTGCCTTTGAGAGAAGGGTTATATTAATAGCTGGTGGTTATGATAAACATATACCTTTTGAGCCGTTAGCTGAAGAAGGATATGAATTTATAAAAGAGTTAATCCTTTTAGGAGATACGAAGTATTTAATAAAAGAAGCTTTCGAAAAATTAAAGTTAGAGAAAAATATAAATATTCCAATTATTATGGTTGAGTCTTTAGAAGAAGCTGTTAATAAGGCGAAGGAAATCGCTAGTGAAGGTGATGTTGTAACTTTATCGCCAGCGTGTGCATCTTTTGATATGTTCCCTAATTTTGCGGTCAGAGGGAATAAGTTTAAGGAGATAGTTAATTCTTTATAAAAATTCAATATAAAAAGAGATAAGATTGTATCTTATCTCTTTTTATATTGAATAAACTTAGTATTATTAAGTTGTTTTTTTTTAGAATATAAATTTAAAAGGAAATAATAGAGAAGAATAATTGACATAAATATAGAATTTAATCAGTGGAAAAGTGTTATTTTACATAGAAGTGGTATCAACTTAACCTAGAGTATCATTATAAGAAAAAAAGAGTAAAAAAAAGAAAAAAAGAGTAAAAATAAAATAAGTATATTAAAAATACTAAAATATAAAGTTTGCGTATTATTAAACATGTTAATATAAAACACGTCGTCGGGAACAAACAACAAGTTAAGACACGGCGATGAGCTAACAGCACAAAATAAACTAAAAAAAGTTTTTCAAAAAAGTGTTGACAGCTAAAAAGATAAATGATATTATAAATAAGCAGTCAAGTTGATTGCGAAATGATCTTTGAAAATTGAACAGAATATAAATTAAGTAACCAGCAATTCTTTTGAGAGTCTTAAAGCAAAGACTCAAAGTAATTTGAGCAAATGATTAAACTTTTTAGTGAGAGTTTGATCCTGGCTCAGGACGAACGCTGGCGG
>NZ_JADPEL010000058.1 GCF_015667795.1 Clostridium sp. D53t1_180928_C8 | reverse complement strand
CAGTATTTTGTATATCATCTTCTATATCATGTTAACTTTTTAAAATTCCTCTGGCAACTCTATAAACATTTAATCTATTTTCATTAATTAAAGTTAGAAAAGCATCATTATCACCATTTTTTGCTCTAATAACATTAGACTTCTTTTTGTAATTTAAAAATGATATTAGCTCCATCTTCCCCCCCTATTTTCTTTACTTAGCTAAGTATTACATATATTAGATGTATATCTCAATAAATATGTTCACTTTAATTTTATTTTTTACCTTACTCTATAACATATATAGTTAGTACTTATTTTTATAAGTTTAACTTACTGTAAAATTAAAGAGTGTTATCTTAAACTAACTATTTAAGATAACACTCTTACTAACTAATTAAATTTATATCCATATAAAAATACATCAAGTTTTTCATTTATAGAATCAAATATTAACTCTTTTTCTGATAGGCACTTAAAGTTTTGACTATCATAGAATTTATAATTACATCTAGTATCAGTATATAAATACATTGAATTTACTTCTCTTGATTTCATATATTCAAATAAATAACTTAATAGTTTTTTACCTATACCTAATCCCCTAGATTCTTTAGAAACAATAAACAATTGTATACATCCCTGAAAAGTATCCTCTTTTCCAGCTATAATCTCTTTATAAGTATTCTGAATCTTTGAAAATTCTTTAATAATCATTATATTCTCTTCATTAGCCATAATTGTTCTAGCAACATCTTCATTTATTAAATCTTTTTTATCAATTTCCGGTACAATTAATTTATCATTATTTGACTTTCCTAAAATCATTCCTATTACTTTATTATCTTTTTCTGCTATTTTACTAAAAGAACTATCCTCAATACACTCTTGTAAATATAATGCTGTTGTTATATCTAATAACTCTTCATTTTTTATAAATTTATCAAATCCAAATGCCTCGCAAATTAAATTCTTAATATCTTCATAATCTTTTTTATTTATATCTCTATATATTACTTTACTCATATAATAATCTCCATCTCTCATTTTAAATTTATATATAATAATTTGGCCAAATACTATATACTTAAAATAAAGTATCCTCTAAGGGTAGAGTCAATAATAATTTTAGATATAAGGAGAATTTTATGGATAAAAACTTATTTTCTATAGGTGAAGTTTCTAAGATTAAAGATATAACAATAAAAACCTTACGATATTATCATAAGATAGGTATTCTTACGCCAAAATTTATAGATGAAAATACAGGTTATAGATATTACTCTATAGATCAATTTGTATATATAGATATAATTAAAGGATTTAGACAATTAGGAACTAGTATAGCTGAATTACAAGAAATTTTTAAAGATTGTGATATGGATAAGTTGTTAGACTTTTTAGATGCAAAAAGAAAAGAAGCTGAAGAAAATATTAAAAACATTAAAATTGTTATAAATAATATTGATACTTTAACTACTGGAATAAGACTTTCTAGAAATCTTATAAATACAAATGAAATTAAAACTAATTTTTTTGAAGAGCGTAAAATTATTATTGTTCCATGTAAAGAAGTAGGAGATTTAAAAGAATTACTCTATTATTCTGATTTAGATAAAGAAATTAAACAAAACAATCTAATCCCTACTTTAGAAAGAGGTATAATTTATAAGTTAAATTCATCAAATAATATTGAATCCATGTATGCATTTAATGGTATTGAATCTAATATAGATTTAACTAGCAATAGTAATATTTATAGCTTACCTAAAGGTAACTATTTAACTTTAATATATAGTAGTGATAATATGGATTACTGTGAAAGTTTAATGATGAATTACTTAAAAGAACATAATTTAAAAGCTAAACAATGGCTTGAAGTAGAGTTATTTAATAATATCTTTGAAACAGGAAACTATAATTGTCAAATTCAAGTTCTTATAGAATAACAAAAGATTAACTGCAAGCTTATTCTTGCAGTTAATCTTTAAATACATCTTTTACTATTATAATCTTCAAATAAATTTATTACTAAAACAACACCAATTAGAACACCTGAAAATAATAATATTTTTAATATATCAAGAATATTATTTATAATGTTGAATTCATAATAAGAATTAAATAATAATATTCCTATATAAATTATCTTAGCGCCAAATAAAAATACCAAAAAATTATTTATTATTATCCTAAACTTAGAATAGTAAATTTCCTTTTTACTTAAAGGTATAATATCATATTTCCTTAATATAAAAATCTTTTTTCCTTGTTCCTTTATCCAAAAAAGATGATAATTTAGATAAATTATTAATATAATTGATCCAAGTACAACTGTAGAATTTATAAAAGGAATTGCTTTCATATCTGCTCCATTTTTTATTGCCGTTATTTCATAAGAAACATTGGATTGAACATTAATAAAGTAAATAAATAAAAATATTCCTAAATAAAATTTATGATAATACTTATTAATTCTCTTTTTTTCATCCTCAAAAAAAGTCATATTAACTTACCCCCTACTACTATTTAGTAAATCCCCTATATTAAATTTTTTCTTTAAAGTACTTTCTAATCTATTTCTTTTAAATTCATCTTCTAAGGCTTCTTTAGTATCATTAATTTTAATTTCTCCATTATCAATTAAAATTATATAGTCCGCAACCTTATCTAAATCACTTGTTATATGTGTAGACATTAAAATACCAATATCATTTTCTAAAATTTCTTGTAGCATTTTAATAAAATCTTTTCTAAATACAGGATCAAAACCAGCTGTTGGTTCATCTAGTAAAAGGAATTTAGGCTTATGTGCCATAGCAAAACTTATTTGGAACTTCATTTTCATACCTTTAGAAAACTGATATATTGGCTGCCCCTTTGGAATATTCATTTTATCTAACCATAAATAATACTCCTCCATACTCCAATTTTTAAAATACTTTCCTAGCATAAGTCCATTATCTAAGGCTGTATTATCTAGAAAAAATGTATTTTTTTCAGATATTAAGCCTATGATTTCTTTAGCCCCTTTTAAATCTTCTTTAAGATTTATATTATCTACAGTTACATCCCCTTCAAAGTTTGTATCTATTCCCGCTAAAATATCTATAAGTGTAGTTTTTCCTGCTCCATTAACTCCTATAAGTCCTGTGAGATAACCACTTTCTATTGTTAAATTAATATTTTTTAACGAAAAGCTCTTATATTTTTTTTGTATATTTTCACATTTTATAATTGTTGACATAGCTTAATTTCCTCCCTCATATAAAGTTCTCAATACATCCTGCATATCATCTAATGTAAGTCCTAAATCTCGCCCTTCTTCAATTAACTTTTCTGCCATAATTTCAAATGATTTAAGCTGTTGCTCTTTAAGTTTCTCTTTGTTAGGCTCTTTAATATAAAATCCTTTTCCTTGAACTGAATATATTAAATCTTCCTTTTCAAGTTCTTCATATGCACGTTTTGTAGTAATTACACTTATACCTAAATCTCTCGCTAATGATCTTATAGATGGTAACATATCCCCTGGTATTATTTCTTCTTTAACAATTGAGTTTTTAATTGATTTTATAATTTGTTCATAAATAGACAGAGTACTTTCTGAATTTAAAATAATATTCATTAATAATATTCGTTCCTTTCTGGTACCTGACAGTAAATCGCTTCATAAGAAAGTGATTTATTTAAAATAGGCCTCATATATTTGTATACAATAAAAGTATTTACAGCAAATGCTATCATCCATCCTAATATTATAAATAAATTAAAGTTTATATTTAAATTAACAAGTGAATAAAAAATCACACTTTCTATAATTAATAAACAAAACCAATAAACATTTACCATTTCTTCTTCTTTTGTAATAATAACATAACCATCATTATCTTTTTCTCTTTTTCCTCTTTCTCCAATTCCAACTTTCAAATTAATATTTAATATTATGAAAAACCATAATATAATTTGTATAACATTTGTAATTAAGCTACTACTTATAAAAAATCTACCAACAAAAAAATACATTAATATAAACATAACTAAAAAACTAAATATGATTTTTACACCTAATTGAAGTAATATATATTTAATTTTTTCAAATTCTCCAGCTGCACATACAAAAATTGCTTTACTTAATCTAAGAGGTATCATCTTCATTATGGAATATAAATATATAATGGAAATCAAGCTAAATATCGTTGTAATAATCTTTATTAAATCTTCATTATAAGTAATCAAAGATGAATTATTAGAGCCTATCATAGTTATACTTGTAATATAAAACCCTACGAATGAAAATAAAAGTATATCTAAAATTATTGAAAAAATATTTTTCTTTATATTAATAAATAAATCATTTAAAACTAATTTAAGCATTTATCATATCCCCCTTTATCTAAACAATACATTATTTCCTCTAATGTTGGAGTCTTTTTCTTAAGCCCTTCATAAACTTTATCTTTTTCTTCTTCAACAAAAGCAAAACTATAATACTCTCCATATTCTCTATAAATTATCTTATTTTCATCCAATTTCTCTATTTCACTTTTGCCTCCCTGTAAAATTTTGTATTTATCTTTCAACTCTTCTTTACTTAAATTAAAATATACTTTTCCATTATTTATTAATATAATATAATCTCCAACTTGGTCTAAATCTTCTGTAATATGAGTAGAAAATAATACACTTCTGCTTCCATCCTCAACAATTTGTTGCATATAATTTATTAATTCTTTCCTAAATAACGGATCTAATCCTGCAGTAGGTTCATCCATGATAAATAGTTTTGCATCATGTGCTAATGCAAACGCTAATTGAAATCTAACCTTTAACCCTGTAGATAATTTTCCTAACTTCTTATTAAGTGGTATATTAAACTTCTTACAAAACTCTTTAAACAAATTTTCATCAAAATTATCATATAGACTACCAAATATTTTCGCATTGTTAAGTACACTCATTGTTTCCTCAAACATCTCTTCATCAAGCACAAAACCGATTTGATTTTTTGCTTCTTTCTCATTAATTTCCATAGAAAAACTATTAATATTAATAATCCCATTATCCTTTTTATATAAATTTAAAATTGTTCT
Source organism: Clostridium sp. D53t1_180928_C8 (assembly GCF_015667795.1). Classification (GTDB taxonomy): domain Bacteria; phylum Bacillota; class Clostridia; order Clostridiales; family Clostridiaceae; genus Clostridium. Next base: position 13,095 of record NZ_JADPEL010000058.1, on the reverse strand, counting down.
AATAAGTGATGTTTTTCCTGAACCATTTACTCCTAATAAACCAACTATATATCCTGGTTCTATTTTTAAATTAATATCACTTAAATTCAAATCTCCTATTTTCTTATTCAAATTCTTCACTTCCATTAATATACTCATAAACTCTCTCCCCCATTACAGTATATATACTGTTTATATCTATATATACAGTGTATACTCACATAATATGGTAAGTCAATTGAATTTTTTAATATTTCGAAATAAAAAAATGTGTTGCTAATACTTTCCTTAACAACACATTTTCACTTATATATTTTCTTCTAATAATATTTTAAATACTTTATTATGTTCTATATCTTTACTTAAACTCTGTATAACTCTTATAATTTCTTTTTCAGTTATTTTTTTCTTGGAATTTAAGGCTATACCTATTGTATAAGTTTTTATTATTTTATAACTATTAATTAATATATTTATGCTTAAATTTAAACTTTCACCTTTATTAAATGGAATTAAATCTTTAAATATTTGATTAACTAAATAATTTTCAAAAATATATGAATAATTTTCTATTTCTTCTAGCAAGTTTGTTTCTTCCTTTATATACTTTGTAATATCATTTACTTGTGAAATAGAATTTTTATATTCATTAATACATTCTTTTAATCTTACACTTCTTATATTTTTTATAAAGTCTTCATTTAATAAACTTAAATAAAATTCATTACCTTCAGTTAAATCTAAGCTTTTGAAGTTTTCAAAAGCTACAGTTCCTGCACTATAATCCTCTAAAAGTTCTTCTATACTATCAAAATCCTCTTCATTATATAAACTTTCAATTTCATCATAAAAAGATTTTAATATACTTAATCTTTCTTTAATCGAAAAATCTCTATTTTGAATTATATTTATAGAATTTACTCTTATATCCAATACGAAAAACATATACATTCCTATTAAAATTTATTAGATTTGTATATATTTTTCTCATTCACTACAATTCGCAACATTATAGCAGTCTTTCCATTGTTGGTAGACCTCTTATGCTTTCGCATAAGCGTAGACTATATCTTTATCTCTAATTTAGAGATACGGTATTTTTCTTCCACCATTAGCTTGTGGCTTTACTCCCCCTCAAGGGGATAGTCGTTGAAGGTTATCCATATCTTGAAAGACTTAGGACATTCCCTGCTAAACACCCATTATTGAATCCCTTAGTGCCTAACGTATCTTATATGCCACGCTTATCCTTTTATAAGACCTAATTAGATTTTATTTCAACTTAGGTTATCCTTACACTTTTTTCTGCTTTCGCACCGTTACACTTGCCATTTCTAGCTTTGCTTTGGTAGTAAGGCTTTAGGGGTTAAAAGCAATTAACTCCGAGTCTGCACCTATCACTAGATACAGAGGGCTATCTGTTTCTAAATCTATACTTCCATACATATTTGTATAGTTTTATTTAAATTTATTACCCAAAAATACTGAAGTAAACTATCTGTATCTTCAAAAGCTTCTGTATCAATTATTCTTCTTATTTCAATAGCACTTTCATCTATTTTCTCTTCACACTCAATAAATTCCATCTTTTCTTTATTTAAAAATGCCATTGTACAAATCTCTTCACAAGATGGTAGCCCTGACTTTTCATATACATCATCTACGATATTATATACTCTAGGAAATCTCTTACATGTTATACACAGATTTTCTTCTCCAATTCCTCCATGAATATCACAAAGTAAATTATTATTTAAGAAAGGACATTTATTTTCTTCTTTTAAGATCATAAATCCCTTATTAAAATAATCTTCATTATTATTATTTTCTCTAAATTTACCTGTTACTAACTCTTTAAGACTACCAGTACAACTAGTATAATTTTTATATGTATCTTCATCTATATTGATATCCCATCCTGCACAGCATGTATCTACACATTCTGAACCAATACATTTAAAAGTTGACATATATTTTGGCATAAACATATTTACTTTCATTTTTTGCTCCAATCAACATAATTAATATTTCTTATTAATAATACATCAAAATATTAATTATGTAACTAAAATTACTTTGTTACACCTTTAATATTAGAAACTTCCTTTGTAAAAGTTGCCTTTATTATATTAGTTGAAATATAAAAAACTACTATATTATCATCTTCCTTAATATAAGCTATTCTACATACAAAATATTTATCTAGAATTATTTTATATTCAAAAGCAGTTTTCCCTCTATATTTAAGTCCTCTTACATCTTTTATTTTATAAGCTTTTTCATTAATCATAGTATTTATATTACTATATATTTCATCTTTTAACCTTTCACTATAATTATCATGATGTTTCATAAACTTTTCTATATACTTATTATCTTCAATTACTACATTCATTTATTTTGTACCTCTTCTTTTTAACATATAAAATTTAACTATATTACTTCTTGGAAACTCTTTTTTCTGCATTATTTTTAAAAGTTTTTTTAGTTCATCAAGAGATAAATTTTTAAATTCTTCTTTTTCAAAACCATCTTCATATAAATTATATCCATCTTCTAGCTTTTCAATAACAACACTTCTATCCCTTTTATATGTTCTAATATCAAGACAATTTAAGGGCTTCATCTTTTTTAACTTTCTAACTGCATCTTCTATAAAATTATCTATAGGTATCATTATTTTCCCTCTTTTCTATAAGTTATATATAAATTTAGTATAATAATAAATTTATATTATGAAACAATATTTAATATATAAAATTTTTTTATAGTTAACATTTAAAATAACTATTTTTAGTATTTGCAAAATAGTTGTATAATAATTTCATTAATTTGCTAAGGAAGAAGGTTTTATTATGAGCATTAAACTTATATGTATTGATATGGATGGAACACTTTTAATGGACCAACATAATATTTCAGAGGAAGATAAGTCTGCAATTAAATATGCTGTAGAAAAAGGTGTCCATGTTGCAATTACTACAGGAAGAGTTTATAACTGTGCTAAACTTTATTCTGACTTAATAGGCTTAACAACACCAATTATTGCTTCAAATGGTGCTTTTATTGGTGGAAGCCATGGAGAAGAAATATATAACAACCCTTTAAATATTGATGATGCTGAAAGTTTTTTAGAAATTTCTAAAAAATATAATTTATTTTCATATTTAACAGCTAATTTTGGAATTGTTTCTATGGAAGAATTACCTGAAAATAATATTTACAAGACTTTAAATAAAACTCTTAAGGAAGAAGAAAGAATCAAACTAGAAGTTTTGGATAATATTCATGATATTTATAAACTATATGATGGTGAAATTTTAAAAGGTGTTTGCATAGAGAAAAATGATACTGAAAAACTATTAAAAGCTAAAGAAGAACTTAAAGAAAAATGTCCTAATTTAGAAATAGTCTCTTCTTGGAATGATAATTTTGAAATTATGAAAAAAGGAAGCTCTAAAGGAGAAGCTGTGCAATATCTTACCAAATATTTAGGATTAGATAGAAATGAAGTTATGTGTATTGGTGATAGTGAAAATGATCTTTCTATGATTAAATTTGCTGGAGTTGGAGTTGCAATGGGAAATGCCATTGATAAGGTTAAAGAAGCTGCAACCTTTATTACAGAATCTAATACAAATGCCGGTGTAGCTAAAGCAATAAGAAAATATGTATAATAATATTGCCTGCTGGATTAATCTAACACTTAGATTAACCAGCAGGCAATTACATTTTATAAATTTTCTATTTCTTTCATTAACTCTTCAATAAGGTCTTCTTCTTTAACTTTCTTAATAATCTCACCTTTTTTAAAGATTAACCCTTCACCTTTTCCACCAGCAATACCAATATCAGCTTCTCTTGCTTCTCCAGGGCCATTTACAACACAGCCCATAACTGCAACTTTAATATTTTTATTGCAATTTTCAAGTCTCTTTTCAACTTCTTCTGCTATTTTTATAAGGTTAATTTGAGTTCTTCCACAAGTTGGGCAAGATACAAATGTCATTCCTTGTTTTCTTAAACCTAAGGCAATAAGCATTTCTTTTGCAACCTTAATTTCTTCTATAGGATCACTAGTTAGTGATACTCTTATAGTGTCACCTATACCTTCAGCAAGCAACGTTCCTATACCTAATGTTGACTTAATAGTCCCTCTAAATACAGTTCCTGATTCTGTAACTCCTAAATGAAGAGGATAATTACACTTTGTACTCATTAATCTATAAGCTTCAATCATCATTGGAACATCTGAAGATTTAATTGATATTACTATATCATGAAAATCTAATTCTTCTAATATTTTTACATGTCTTAAGGCAGACTCAACTAATCCCTTAGCCGTTGGCTTTCCATCTCTCTCTAAAATATCTTTTTCTAAAGACCCAGAGTTAACACCAATTCTTATTGGAATATTTTTATTAATGCAAGCTTCTGTAACAGCCTTTACTCTATCAACACTTCCAATATTACCAGGATTAATTCTAATTGCGCTAATTCCATTTTCGACACATTTTAATGCTAATCTATAATCAAAATGTATATCTGCAACTACAGGCATTGGAGAACCTGAACAAATATCTTTTATTGCTTCTGCAGCCTCCATATCAGGAACTGCACATCTTATTATTTCGCAGCCTGCTACATGTAATGCTCTTATTTGATCTAATGTAGCTTCTACATCTCTTGTATCTGTATTTGTCATAGATTGAATTGAAACTGGTGAATCTCCACCAACATAAACTGATCCAACCTTAACTTTTCTTGTAATTTTTCTTTCCATTTTTACACTCCTATAAATTAATAGGGAATAATATATCTTTAACTGTTACTAATATCATAAATCCTATTAATACCATAAAGCCTACATAATTTACTGCTCCTACTATTTTATCTGGAACCTTTCTTCTAGTTATAAGTTCAATTAATAAAATAACTGTCCATCCACCATCTAATGCTGGGAATGGTAATAAATTAAATACAGCTAAATTAATACTAAGGAAACCAAGGAAATATGTTAATGATAATAAACCATTTTTAGCAACTTGTGTTGACATTTTTATTATTGTAACCGGTCCACCAACATCTGTCTTAAAGTTTACCTTACCTGTAACCATCATTACCAAACTCTTATATGTTTGAGTTACTAATGAAATAGTTTCATTAAATGACTCTTTAATTGACTGAATTATGCTTGGATTTTCAACAGGTGTATAATAAAATCCTATTTGATATATTTGATTCCCATCTTCCTCAACTAATCTTGGGGTAACAGTAATATTTTCTTTATTTCCATTTCTATTTACTACTAAATCTACAGCATCACCTTTTGCCATTTGAATTCCCATAGAAACGTCAGTAGTAGTAAATACCTTTGAGCCATCTATACTTAATATTCTATCTCCAACTTCTAATCCTGATTCTATAGCTGGAGAATTATCAGCTAATTTACTTATTACTGGCTCTGCATACCCTCTATTACTTATTATAATTGCAAATGCTATAATTGCAAATATAACATTCATTGTAACACCAGCTAATATAACACTAATTCGCCTTAATGGTGATTTACTTGAAAAACTTCTTTCATCATCACTAACCTCTTCTTCACCAAGCATTTTTACATATCCGCCTATAGGAAATAATCTTAATGAATATTGAGTTTCCTTCCCTTTTTTAGAAAAAATCTCTGGCCCCATACCAATTGAAAATTCTTCTACCCTTATTCCATTAGCCTTAGCCATAATAAAGTGTCCTAATTCGTGGACAATTACTAATAAACTAAATCCTAATATAGCCATTATAATATACACTTACTTCACTCCTAACTCCCATTTTATTCTTATATACTCTCTAACCTTTTTATCTAACTCTATAATATTATCAAGAGTTAATTCATTATAATAATTTTCTTTAAATACCTTCATACAATCTTCTATTATTTCTGCTACTTGTAAGAATTTTATTTTTTCCTCTAATAATAGAGCTACAGCTTCTTCATTTGCACCATTTAATATTGTTGGTGCTAATCCCCCTATTTTACCAGCTTCATATGCAAATCTTAAACATTTAAATGTTTCTAAATCTGGTTTTTCAAAAGTTAATGCACCTAACTCATAAAAATTAAGTGGATTTGCTATCATCCCTTTTCTTTGTGGATAATTTAATGCATATTGAATTGGTAATCTCATATCTGGAGTTCCAAGTTGTGCAATTACACTAGCATCTTTATATTCAACCATAGAATGAATTATACTTTGCGGGTGTACAACAACTTCAACATTTTCATAATCAGTATCAAATAAGAAATGAGCTTCTATTACTTCTAAACCTTTATTCATTAAAGTAGCTGAATCTATAGAAATCTTTTGTCCCATATTCCATTTTGGATGCTTAAGTGCATCTTTAACCGTTACATCTTTTAAATCATCAATAGTCTTTCCTCTAAAAGGTCCACCTGATGCAGTTAATATTATCTTATTTATATCCTTATTTTTATATCCACTTAAACTCTGGAATATAGCACTATGCTCAGAATCTACAGGCAATATCTTTACATTGTTTTCTTTTGCCTTATTCATCACAAGCTCTCCAGCAACAACTAAAGTCTCTTTATTAGCCAAAGCTATATCCTTTTTTGCTTCTATCGCTGCCATTGTTGGTTTTAAACCTATCATACCAACTACAGATGTTACCACTGTGTCAATTTCATCTAAAGTTGCAACTTTAATTAATCCATCTATACCCTTAAAAACCTGTATCTCTGGATATTCTTTATTACAAAACTCCTCAATGATATTTCCTGAATTTTCATCCATCATAGCTATATATTTAGGTTTAAATTCCCTTACTATTTCCTTAATCTTATCTACTGAAGAATTTGCAGTAATTCCTATAAGATTAATTTCCTCATTTGAATTTCTTATTACATCTAGAGTTTGAGTTCCTATCGAACCCGTTGCCCCTAAAATTGAAATATTTTTCATTAATACCTCCTATAATGTTCCTTCGTATATTATGTCTTTTGCAATTAAACAGTATATAGGCCCTATTAACAATCCTATTATCCCAAATACTTCTGCTCCTATATACATGGAAAGCATTACTACTAATGGATGAATATCTAATTTAGAACTAAGAAACTTAAGTTCTAATATTTCTCTTATTACTTGTAACAATAAATATAAAGCTATTAATCCAATCACTAGTAAATACTCTTTCATTATTATATTGTATATTATAATTGGAATAAATACAATTATAGTTCCTACATATGGTAGTATATCTAATATACCACATATAAATCCTAAAAATATAGCACTAGGCACTCTCAATATTTTAAATCCTATAATAGTTATAACCATACATATAATTACTAATTTTAATTCAATCTTTACCACTTCTCTTAAATTATTCTTTTTTTCTCTTATAGTATCCACAATATCATAAGGTAATAAACAATTTAATAATTTTAAAAATAATTTTTTATCAACTAAAATAAAGTAGACACAAATATTAGCAATTATATAAGATAAAATTCCTTGTCCTGTTATTGCTAAACCATTTTTAAAAGTTAAAGAACTTAAGCTATGTGAATTATTTTGTATCATTCTTTCTATATCAATATTAAATATATCTTTAATATTTTCTATAAACTCTTTTATTCCATCTAAGTGCTCTACATAAAACTTTTGAAATAATCCTACAATTGAATTTCCAAAATAAAATATAAAACAAAATAATACTATATTAATTACTAAAATTGTTAATGCTCCTGCAATTTCTTTTTTATTAATTGCTCTTTTTAGTAAATCATAAATTGGCGTTGATAAAATAATTAAAATAAAAATAGTTAAGAAAGGTTTAAAATAATTTTTTATTGCAAATGTTATAATTACAAATATTAATAACAAAAATAATAAATCTACTAATGTCTTATATTGATAGTGCTTTTTATACCCATTATATAACCGCATTTTCCCCTCCACTTTAAATTACTATTATAATAATTTATATTATTAATTTATTAGCTAATATTATAATTTAGACTATATTTCAGTATACAAAAAAAAGATACAGTACTTAAGCTACTGTATCTTAACTTGATTAAATTCGCACTATAAATGTTAAATAATAAAAAACAACTACTGCATTAAATAAAATTGAATCAAATCTATCTAATATACCACCATGACCTGGAATAAGATTGCTATAATCTTTTAAGCCAACAAATCTTTTAATAGATGATGCAACTAAATCTCCGAACTGTCCCATTATTCCACATAATGCCCCTATTAAAAAGAAGTGAATTATACTTACTTCTGGAACATAAGCACTAACTACGACACCAAATAATCCACATCCAATAGTAGCACCTAAGAATCCACCTATTGATCCTTCAATAGTTTTTTTAGGACTCACTTTTGGACAAAGCTTATGTTTACCAAAGAATCTTCCAAAATAGTAAGCAACAGTGTCAGAAAGCCATGATCCTATGAATATTAACCATACTAAATATTGTCCACCAACCTTTTCATTAACTAGTGGAATAAAACTAAATAATATTACAACATAAATAAATCCTAAGAATGTTATAGCTACATCTACAAAAGAATATTTTAAATCAACTATTGGTATTATCAATGCTATTACCATAGCTATAACTAAAATATACATCATTTTTTCAAAATCATTATTAAAAGCATAATAAATAATTAGTAATATGTAACTAATTATTGGAATACTTTTTATTTCTTTTGTTTTTAAAGCATGATAAAATTCATATAATCCACATACTGATAGTGCTATAGTAAATAACTTTAGTGGTAATCCACCTAAAAGTACAAAAATTAATAATGGAGCAAGTACAAGTGCTCCTAAATACCTACTATTTAACTTCAAGCTTCTAACCTCCTCTAACTAAACGCCACCATATCTTCTATCTCTATTTTGATAATCATAAATGGCTTTTTGTAAATCTTTTTCACTGAAATCTGGCCAGTTTACATTAGAATACCAAAACTCTGAATATGCACATTGCCATAATAAGAAATTACTTATTCTTTGTTCACCTGAAGGTCTTATTATTAAATCTGGATCTGGACAGTTATTAGTATATAAATAATCTGAAAATCTCTCTTTTGTAATATCATCTTTATTTATTTTACCACTTTGTACATCTGTCACTATATTTTGTACCGCCCTTATAATTTCATCTCTTCCACCATAATTAAAGGCAACGTTCAATACTAATCCAGTATTATTTTTTGTTAACTCTATAGAATCTTCAATTTCCCTTTTACAGTCCTCTTGAAGTGCACTTATATCACCTAATACTCTTAATATAACACCATTTTTATGTAACTCACTAACTTCACTTTTTAAATATTGCACTAAAAGCTTCATTAGAGCATTAACTTCATCCTTTGGTCTTTTCCAATTCTCAGTTGAAAAGGCATATAGAGTTATATATTTTATTCCTAATCTATCAGCTTCCTTTACTATTCTTCTGATAGTTTCAACTCCAGCTTTATGTCCCATAGTTCTAGGCATATTTCTTTGTTTAGCCCATCTACCATTTCCATCCATTATTATAGCTACATGTTGAGGAATATTTTTCTCATCTAATTCTATATTTAATTCTTCATTATTTTTAGTAGCTTTAAAAAAATTAAACATTTACTTCTTGCCTCCAATTTACTTCATATAAAACCTAAACATTAAAATTTCACTTAAGAAAAAAACCTGCTAAATAGCAGGTTTTAAATTGACATAATCTCTTTTTCCTTAGCTACAACAAGTGAATCTATTTCTTTAACAAATTGATCTGTCTTCTTTTGAACAGCTTCTTCACCCTTTTTAACTTCATCTTCTGAAATATGTCCATCCTTTTTTAATGCCTTAATCTTTTCATTAGCATCTCTTCTTATAGATCTAATTGCTACTTTAGCATCTTCACCTAACTTTTTAACATTTTTAACAAGATTCTTTCTTGTTTCTTCTGTTAATTCTGGAACTAATAATCTAATTATAGATCCATCATTAGACGGGTTAATTCCAAGGTCAGATTTTAAAATTGCCTTTTCAATTTCTCTTAATAATGACTTATCCCATGGAGTTATAACTAACATTCTTGGTTCTGGAGCAGATATGTTACCAACTTGTTCAATTGGGCATAATCCACCATATGCTTCAACTTGTATTCTATCAAGCATCTTAGGGTTCGCTCTACCAGCTTTTAATGTTGTTAAATCTGAAGTTAACACAGAAATAGTCTTTTGCATTTTTGATTCTGCTGCACTTAATAATTCTTTTATCATATAATCCTCCCTATTATTTAGATACTATTGTACCTATCTTTTCACCTTCCATAACTCTCTTGATATTACCTTCTTCACTAATACCAAAAACTAATATTGGAATACTATTATCCATACATAATGTAGTTGCTGTTGTATCCATTACTTGTAATCCTTGTTCAATCACTTCCATATATGATAGTTTATCATATTTTTTAGCATCTGCAAACTTATTTGGATCTTTATCGTATACACCATCAACATTTTTAGCAAGTAAAATTACATCTGCTTCTATTTCTGCTGCTCTTAAAGCTGCAGCTGTATCAGTTGAGAAATATGGGTTTCCTGATCCTGCCCCAAAGATTACAACTCTTCCCTTTTCTAAATGTCTAACTGCTCTTCTTCTTATAAAAGGTTCAGCTATTTCTTTCATTTCTATAGCAGTTTGAACTCTAGTTTTAACGCCAATACCTTCTAAAGCATCTTGAAGTGCTAATGCATTTATACAAGTAGCTAACATTCCCATATGATCTGCTGTAGTTCTGTCCATACCTTCACCAGTTCTACCTCTCCAAATGTTACCGCCACCTACAACTAAACCAACTTCAACATCCATATCTACTAAAGTTTTAACTTCTCTTGCAATTCTTCCTACTACATCAAAATCAAATCCAAATCCATTTGATCCAGATAGAGCCTCACCTGATATTTTTAACATTACTCTCTTATATTTACTATTTGCCATTGTAATCCCTCCTGCTATATATGTACTCTTTTCCTTAAAAAAAGAGAACACCAAAGTGTTCTCTTGATATTACATACCCATAGTTTTAGCAACTTCTGCAGCGAAGTCTTCTTCAACTTTTTCGATACCTTCTCCTCTTTCGAATCTAGCGTATCTTGTAATAGTTATTGGAGAACCAACTTCTTTAGATTTTTCTTCTAAGAATTTAGCTATTGATTTATCTCCATCTTTAACCCATGCTTGATCTAAAAGACAAACTTCTTTGTAGTACTTTTGGATTCTTCCCATTACCATTTTGTCAACGATCTTTTCAGGTTTTCCTTCATTTAATGCTTGAACTCTGTAGATTTCTTTTTCTTTTTCTAAAGCTTCGTTATCTACTTGTTCTCTGCTTAAGAATAGAGGATTTGCCGCAGCAACTTGCATACAAACTTCTCTTGCTACTTCTTCTAATACAGCGCTATCAGTGTCACAAGCAACTTCTACCATAACACCAATTCTTCCGCCACCGTGAATGTAGCTAGCAATAGCTCCGTTTTCGATGTTGAATTTAACAAATCTTCTTACTGTCATGTTTTCGCCTAATTTTGCAATTAAAGCTGTTAAAGCTTCTGTAATAGTAGCTTCTCCATCAAACTTTTCAGCAACTAATTCTTCAGCAGTTGTAGCAGAAGTGTTAGCAGCTATTTCAGCAACTTTTGTAGCGAAAGCTACGAACTCTTCGTTAGCAGCAACGAAGTCAGTTTCACAGTTAACTTCTACCATAGCAGCAGTTTTCTTGTCAGCTGAAACGAAAGTCTTAACGATACCTTCAGCAGCAACTCTACCAGCTTTTTTAGCAGCAGCAGCTAATCCCTTTTCTCTTAAAAATTCAACAGCTTTTTCTATATTTCCTTCAGTTTCAACTAAAGCCTTTTTGCAGTCCATCATTCCTGCGCCAGTCATTTCTCTTAATTCTTTAACTGATTTAGCAGTTATCATTATTAAATTCCTCCTTGACATTAAATGTAAACCTTATTTTAGGTTAAAAGGTAAATGAAGTTGCCCTCACCTACCTCTTAAAATTATTACTCAGCTAATTGTTCGCCTTGTCTTCCTTCGATGATTCCATCAGCTAATTTAGCAGTTATTAATTTAACAGCTCTGATAGCATCGTCGTTTCCTGGTATTACGTAATCAACTTCTTCTGGATCACAGTTAGTATCTACGATAGCTACAACTGGGATTCCTAAGATTTTAGCTTCTGATATAGCATTCTTTTCTTTTCTTGGGTCAACTACAAACATAGCTCCGATATTGTTAACATCTAAGTTAGTGATACCACCAAGGTTAGTTTGTAATTTTTCCATTTCGCCTTTTAACTTGATTACTTCTTTCTTAGGTAAAACATCAAATGTTCCATCTTGTTCCATTTGTTGTAATTCTTCTAATCTCTTAATTCTAGTTTTGATAGTTTTGAAGTTAGTTAACATACCACCTAACCATCTGTTGTTAACGAAGTGCATGTTTGATCTTATAGCTTCTTCTTGGATAGCTTCTTGAGCTTGTTTCTTAGTTCCAACGAAAAGAATTTCTTTTCCTTCAGTTGATACTTCTCTGATGAAGTTATAAGCTTCTTCTACCTTCTTAACTGTCTTTTGAAGATCTATTATATATATTCCGTTTCTTTCTGTGAATATATATGGAGCCATCTTAGGGTTCCATCTTCTTGTTTGGTGTCCAAAGTGAACGCCTGCTTCTAATAATTGTTTCATTGATATAACTGACATTTTGTTACCTCCTGGTTTTTCCTCCATAACCTTCATTCTTATAAAGCTTCCCAATAATTAGGCACCGACTTTATAAATTGGGTTATGTGCGTATTTATTTACCTACGTTAGTATATCATAAGGTTTATATACTAGCAACATATTTTTTGTATATTTTATTTTTACCGTCATAAAACTGTAAATTTATAGTTTTATTCACATAACAAAAATTCTTAAATACTAATATTTTATATAACTTTAAACATTCACTATATATTATATCCTAATTATAAAATATAAAACTAAAATTTTTCTTTATTATAGT
>NZ_JADPEL010000057.1 GCF_015667795.1 Clostridium sp. D53t1_180928_C8 | reverse complement strand
GGCTCAGTAGCTCAGTTGGTTAGAGTGCCGGCCTGTCACGCCGGAGGTCGAGGGTTCGAGCCCCTTCTGAGTCGCCACTTTAATTTGCTTCATTGGCTCAATGGCAGAGCAGCTGACTTGTAATCAGCAGGTTGTTGGTTCGACTCCGACATGAAGCTCCAAAAACTCCACTTTTGTGGAGTTTTTTTGTTTTATAAAAAATAATATAAATACAATCTGAATAGAAAAATTTTATATATAAAAAAAGTCGGCTAACGCCGACTTTTTTTTATCTTTGTCGTTTTAAGTTAAGTTGTATTCTTATATCTTCAGCAAAGAACTTAAATAACTTAAAATCACCAATTATTCTTGATGAAATTCTCTCACTATATCTTTTAGAAATAAGTGGTAATGTTAAGTTAGTAGAAATAAGCATTTTCTTATTTTTTAATATTTTTTTATTTATTAATGTGAATAATTCGGAAGATGAAAAATCTGTTATTTGTTCTGATCCTAAATCATCTATTATTAATAAATCGCAATTAATAAGTAAGTTTTCTAAATCAGCATCATTATTAAATTTAATATCCTTTAATGATCTTAAAAGGTCATCGGCAGTCTTATATACTACTAAAAAACCTTTATCTAATAATTCTTTTGCAATACACCAAGATAAAAACGTTTTTCCTGTTCCAGAGTTACCATAAAATAAGAGATTAGTATTACTATTCTTAAATGATGGTAAATATTCACCAGTTATATATTCTAAGATATCTTCAATATTTTTTCTAGGAGTATATCTTTCATCATTTAATTTATGATTTGGATATAAATTTATATTAAAGTTTTTAAAATTATTTCTTTTAACTGCTTCTTCTAATTCAGAATCCTTATAATACAGTGTAACCAATTTTGATTTAAAACAAGAACATTTTTCAATACCAATAAAACCTGTGTCTTTACATTTTGGACAATTATAATGTAAATTTAGATATTCAGGACTATATCCATGAGATACAAGCATTTCATATTTCTTTGCCCTTAAATCAGTAATTTCATCCTTAATGGCTTCTAAGTCTTTAGGATCATTAATTCCTTTTAAAGCAGCCATAGATAAGTTTAAACAAAGTTTTTGTATTGTAGTATCTAGATCTAATATTTCAGGATATTTATTTTTTATTTCTTCACGTCTTTGAGTTAGCTTACGATTTTCTTCAGTACGAATTTTTTCATACATATCCATAAGCTCTGATTGATAGCCTTTAATCATCTTTATCCCATCCTAACAATTTCTTTTCTAATGAGTCATAATCGTATTCACGAGCTTCAAAGTTATTAAATTTAAGTGGATTAACTTCTTGTTGTTTAGAAGTAAAGTTTCTATTAGATTGAGTGCTTTTATAATTAGCTTCTTTTCGTTCTATATCTACTAAAGTTTTTAGGTTGTTTTTATTCCAACTAGATAAAATACCATCTATATATTTAAAATCAGGTCTATTTAAGCGCTGAAAGCAAATATTACAAGCCTTTTCTATTACTTCTAGAGGAAATGCATAACTAACAATCCACTTTTCTAACATTTCTTCTTGTGGTTTCATTAATTCAGGATTTTTAATTCCTAAGTAATTTAGTATATGACGAATTTTAACCCATTTATCCTCGGTCTTCTTTATATAGTTTTGTGCATCGTCAATAGTTGTAATATTCATATTATGCCAGCCTATAGCAACCTTTTCTATATATCTATAATCACTTTTTCCTTTTGAAACACAATACTCAAGTAGAATTAGAATTAGTTCTGAAGAAAAATTAAATTCATCTTGCCATCCTAAATAAGTCGTCATTTCTTTAGGGGATAGAGGTCTACCTAATAATCTTTCAATATCATTAAGCATATCCTTAGTAGATGTTTTATTTAATGCTTCTAATAGATTTACTTCTTTATTTTTTATATTTGAATCTTCTATTAAATTTACAAACTCTATATTATAGTTTCCCATTTTATCTATTGGAATAAGTTTTAATACGCCCTCGTCATTCCAATAATTTAAGGCATTTAATATATCAGATTCTAATAGGTTTAGAGATGACGCTAAAATTGAAGAACTTGCACCCATTTCTCCAGAATTACTATATTTAAGCATCAATAAGTAAACTTTAATGAATTCTCCACGAGCTTTTGGCATATATTTTTCAATAAATATATTGCTTACGGGAGTAAAGTTTAAAGAATTATTTTTTAGCATAAAAGTGCTCATATTATTTTTCGACCTTTCTTAAGTTAGATTCTAAATCTTTATTTAGCAAATCGAATTTAGTTAACTTAAACAACTTTAATTATTGGAAAAGTTGTTTAAAGTTATACATTTAAATTAATTATAGCAAAGGCTTTCTCAACCCTCAACATAACAATTTAATAATAAATATGTATAATATAGCTAAAATGGGGTAAATTAAGTGATGTGCTTAAAATTTAGAAGTAGGAGGAAGTTAAAAACATGGATTTGAATGGGCAGAATGGCATAAGTAGGTGGTTGAAATTTTCGAAAATTATTTTTATGGTTATACTTATAAATTTTATTTTTATATCACCTAACAATAATGCTTATGCAAATTTAAACACAGGTAAATTAGAAGATGATGAAGTAATTTTAAAAGATACGGTAGCTAGTAATGATAGAGTGGCAGATTTAACTATGGGAAAAAATATTGAAGATAAGTTTAGAAGTATTGATGTATTTAACTCTAATATTAGTAATAATCTAACTATTAACTTAAAAGGACATTCAGTGAAGTTAGCAGATAATACTATTGGTTTATTATCTATAATTGATAATAAGTACTCAATATTAGAGGAAATATGTAATTCTTATGTAAATGAACTTGATATTGATGTTAATAATATTACACAAATACAGGTTATGGGAACAATTAATTCTGATATAGAAAGTGATAGAATATCGACTTTAAATGATAGCGGTGAAATGGCAAAAGAAGTATATAATGCTACAGTGATAAATGAAAATTTATCAGGATTAGAAGTTAAAATAGATTTGACAGAAACTGAAGATATTGAACCTGAAACAATAACAGAGAAATGTAGTGATTTATATATAGGGGAATCTCAAACGGTTCAGGGAGTAAAGGGGGTTGGCTTAGTTCATAAAGAGATAATATATGATGGTTTAAATAAGAGTGATGAAAATGTGGTCAGTAAACAAATAATTCAACCTGTGGTTAATAATGTAGTTAAAATAGGAACTAAAAATCCATATTATGATGGAGTAGCATTTTTAGCTAGACCAACCAAAGGTGGATATTTAAGCTCTTATTTTGGAGAGGTTAGATCAAAGTCTATTCATAAAGGAATAGATATAGCTAAAGATTTAGGTGAAAGTGTGAATTCTTCTTTAGATGGAAAGGTAATTAAAGCAGGTTATAATAATGGTGGTTATGGTAACTTAGTGGTTATAGAACATGAAGGTAATATGAAAACATATTATGCTCATTTAAGTGATATATATGTTAAAGTTGGGGATATAGTAAAAAAGAATGATATTATAGGAGCTATTGGAAGTACTGGAAACAGTACAGGTCCACATTTACATTTTGAACTTAGAGTTAATGATCAGCCAGTAGATCCTATTAAATATATAGAGTAATAAAAAAACACCTTGGAGGGTGTTTTTTTTATTGCTTTAAAACTTTATTTATATCTATCTTACCTTCTCCTTGCTGATTTTTAGGTATATCTAGAGGTATTGA
The DNA here is from genome assembly GCF_015667795.1 of Clostridium sp. D53t1_180928_C8. GTDB lineage: Bacteria > Bacillota > Clostridia > Clostridiales > Clostridiaceae > Clostridium. Next base: position 14,700 of record NZ_JADPEL010000057.1, on the reverse strand, counting down.
AGCTACTTTTAATAAAGAGAGAATATCATCAAACGTAAAATCAGGATGTTGTTCAAATAAAAGAGCACATAAACCAGCTATATATGCAGCAGATACGGAAGTGCCTGTAAAGTTCTTATAAGACGTATCTAATTTAGGTGCATGCATTTTATTGTTATTTTTATATGATATATAAGAAGTATTAGAGTTTAGTGATATTACATCAACGCATGCAGCACAGAAATCGGGTTTTTTATCTTTTTTAATTCCACCGCAGGATGAATATGCATAAGATTTTATTTCGGATGAAGTAGTATCTATACCTGAAACAGTTATGCAATTAGTACTTAAAGCGATTCCTGTAATAGATCCATCTATATTTTTGTTGCTACCACTAGGAAGTATACAAACTATAGATTTAAGTCTAGCCTTTTTTAATAAGGTATCAAATTGCGTAAAAATAAATTTATTATAATAAAGTGTTTCAAAAGGTAAGCAGATAACTTTAATATTATACTTTTCACTAATATTAATTAAATCTTCTAATGAAAATAAAACATCAGAAACATAACCTTTTCCTAATTTGTCAAATGCTTTGAAACAATGAACGTTAGCTTCTGGTGCAACACCGGTATATATTTTATTTGAAGCTAGTCCGTTACCAGCAATTATTCCACATGTACAGGTTCCGTGTCCATTATCATCATAAGGGTAAGGGAGTTCGTTTACTAAATCAACGAATGTACTTATTCTATTTATTGGGTAAGTTAAGTCGCCATGAGGATATACTCCTGAATCAACTATACCAATACCAATACCACGACCATAAATAGGTAGTTTATTTGAAATCCTAACTCTATTAGCGGAAGGAATACTCATACCACATAATGAAAGGTATTGATCTAAACAAATATAATTTACCTCTGGATATTCTAATAATAACTCTAGTGATTTCGATTTTACTTGAGCACATATTATATTACATGATTCAATTCTTCTTATAACTGTACCCCGATAGGAGTTTATTTTTTTTGAAATTGAATCTGGAAAATTTCTATATTTTATTAAAACTCTATATTCTTTAATAATACTAGATGCTAAAAGACTTTTAAGATTAGGATCTAGTTTTTTAGTTGAAGAAAACATAAAAAACTCCTAAAATTATTCACATTAATATATTATATGAATTAGGAGTTTTTTGTTAATATAATATAAATTAAAACTTCCATTTAAAAAGTAATATTCCACCTATCATTATTACTATTCCAAGTATTTCATGAAAAGAAAATGGAATTTTTTCTGAACCAAATAGACCAAAAGCATCTATTAAAGCAGCGGCTAGAAGTTGAGCTACTAATATAGTTCCAATTCCAACAGTAGTACCTAGGGATTTAATGCTAACAATAACAGTAAATGTTATTACTACACCTAGTACTCCACCTAATAGATATATTTTATTAGCAGACTTGATTTCTTTAAAATCACCATTTCCAAAGAAAAATAATATTATTAATGTTAAAACAAGGGCAGAGCCTTGAACAATAGTATTAGTTTCCCAAGTGCCTATTTTATCACTAAGTTTAGTATTTAAGACACCTTGAACACTCATAGCAATGCCAGATATTATAGCAATTATAAAACCAAACAATTTTTATCACCTCCTATATAGTATTCCTAAATAAAGGGTGATTTATTAAAAATGAATAACAAAAAAAGCATTAGATGTTAATGTAATTCATCTTAATGCCTTTAATAGTTAATATATAAATGAGTTGAAAATTTCTTCTTCTGAATAACCTAGAGTGATACCTAAACTTAATACATCTTCAAGTAGCGTGAAAAAGTGATCAATTGAAGGTGATATTATTAAATCGTTTATGTCTATATATAGGTTTAAAAATTGATCGCTTAAACAGTAATCATTAGGTCTAAGCACTACTTCGTAATTATCAATATAATGCTTATCAATGCCAAGATTAATTACATGTGTAAGAAAATCTGCATATTTAATAAATACAGTTTCTTTGCTTAGATTTAAGCCGTCGTCTATCCAGTATTTATAACACTTAGTTTCTTCTGCTAGTGAGCTTAACTTAACTTGTAATTCAAGGTGCTTTCTAGCCCAAAGTTTATATTGTGAGAGATTTTGATTAATTAAAATTCCATGTTTTTTTTCTTTTTGTAATTCCACAATTGGTAAAATATTCATAAGTGTCCTCCCCGTCTACTAGGATTAATATATATATTTTACAGAAATAATTAAATCTTGAAAAGTGCAGTAAACGAATACACAAAAATAAAATTAAAAATTTATTTTTACAAATTTCAACAAAAAAAAGAGCAGCTATAAAAATAGAGCTCTTTTTTAATATAAAAATTATTAAATTGTTTTTAATGGGTATGTTTGAATTAAAGTTTCTCTTCGATTATTGGATATCTTCCAAAGTTCTATTCTATTAACCTTTAATGTTGAAATGCTAGGTTTATATTCAATTTCAGTATCAAATTTTTTATTATCTTTATTAATGTAATTAATGTTAGCTAAAGATAAATGAAGATCATTATTATCATTTTTTACATTAAAACCATGCATTTTAAGATTATCAGCAATTAATCTATCTAATTTTTTTATATATCCAATTTTTTCGATTTTTAAGTTGAGAGTTTTATTTGAATCGCAAAGAGTTACAGTTGATGACAGTTCTACTTTAAAGTTTTTGTACGGTTTTAAAATTTTATCCATAACAGTATTAAGCTTATCTATGTTAGGATTCTCTATAACCTCTAAAGGAATATAAGGAATTGGAGAGTTTCTATTTGCTCTATACTTTTTAGATAAACTTCTTTGAATTGGGCTTAAATTTTTATAAGATACATCATCAAATAATGCTACCAAATAATATTTCATGTTATAACCTCACAAGTTAAATTTTGTATAATACGTTTATATTAAATTATATCATATATAAGCTTAGATTGACAATTTGTATATTTCAGCAATATCTTATGGTAAAGTTTAAAAATAAGGAGTTTTGGAAGAAAAAAACGCTATTAACTCATACATACTTTATGATATAATCAATTGTGTTGACCAAAAAATTCTAAGACAAAAAAGAAAATTTGCCTTATGAAACAAAAATTGGATAATTTTTTATATTATAGGATAGATTAATATATATATAAATTTGGATAAGGGTGAATAGGATGGAAACATTAATTATTAATGGAGGCAAAGCTTTGCAAGGCGCTGTAGAAATCAACGGAGCAAAAAATGCAGCAGTTGCTATTTTGCCGGCGGCTATTTTAGCTGGTGAAGGTAAATGTATTATTGATAATATACCGGATATAGAAGATGTACATTGCCTAGAAAGAATACTAACTAGTTTAGGATGTAGAGTAAGTAAACTAAATAATAATACTTTAGAAATAGATGCTTCAGATATAACGACTGTAAATGCTTGTACTGAAGATGTAAGAAGAATGAGAGCATCATATTATTTCATTGGTGCATTATTATCTAGATTTAAAAAAGCTAGAGTTGAATTACCTGGAGGATGTCCTATAGGGGTAAGACCTATAGACCAACATATAAAGGGATTTGAAGCGTTAGGTGCTAAAGTAACAATTGAACATGGAGCAGTAAGTGTTGAGGCAGAAGAATTACACGCTGCTAATATATTCTTTGATGTAGTTTCTGTAGGAGCAACAATCAATGTTATGATTGCAGCTACAATGGCAGAAGGAACAACTATATTAGAGAATGTAGCAAAAGAGCCTCATGTAGTTGACGTTGCTAACTTCTTAAATACTATGGGAGCAGACGTAAAAGGTGCTGGTACTGATATTATAAGAGTTAGAGGTGTGAAAAACTTAATTGGATGTAATTATAGTGTTATTCCTGATCAAATAGAGGCAGGAACATTTATGATAGCTGCTGCAGCTACAAAAGGAGATATAACTATAAAAAATGTAATTCCAAAGCATTTAGAATCAATTTCAGCAAAACTTACTGAAATGGGTGCAATTGTTGAAGAAGGTGACGATAGTGTAAGAGTAACTGTTGATAAGCCATTAAGAGGGGTAAGTGTAAAAACAGCACCTTATCCAGGGTTCCCAACAGACGTACAACAACCTATGTCAACATTATTAAGTATAACAGATGGTAGAAGCTTAATAGCTGAAAGCATATGGGAAAATAGACATAAGCACACTGATGAATTAAAGAAAATGGGTGCAGAAATTAAAGTTGAAGGTAGAACAGCTATAATAGATGGTGTTAAATCATTAAATGGTGCAAAAGTAATAGCTACAGATTTAAGAGCTGGAGCAGCCATGGTTATAGCGGGGTTAGTTGCTAATGGAGAAACTGAAATATCTGAAATTGAGCATATTGATAGAGGATATCCTCATATTGAAGATAAATTTAGATCATTAGGAGCAGATATAAGAAGAGTAGTAAGATAAACTTGGGGGAAGATTAAATGAAATTTTGCTCATTATATAGTGGAAGTAGTGGAAATAGTATTTTTATAGGGTCTGAAGAGGCTAAAATATTAATAGATGCTGGATTACCTGGTAAGAAAATAGATGAAGCATTAAAACACATTGGGCAAAATCCAAGTGAAATAGATGGAATTTTTATAACCCATGAACATATAGATCACATTAAAGGTGTAGGAGTTTTATCAAGAAAATACGACATTCCTATATATGCACCTCATGATACTTGGGTTGCAATGGAAAGTACTATTGGAAAGATAAAAGAGCATAATATAAAGGTAATGGATAGAAGATCATCAGTATCTATAAAGGATATTGATATAAAATCTTTTATAATTCCTCATGATGCCGCTGCGCCAGTTGGATACACTATTAATATAGGAAATAAAATAGCAAGTGTTGCAACTGATTTTGGGACATTTACTAAAGAGATTGAAGATAATATAAAAAACTCAAATGTTATTTTAATAGAAAGTAATTATAATCCGCAGATGTTAGATATGGGTCCTTATCCTTATAGCTTAAAGCAAAGAATAAAGGAAAGTTATGGGCATTTATCTAATGAGGATTGTGGAGAGGCTATCGTTAAAATATTAAAAAGTGGGTTAGGAAAAAATGTTATATTAGGTCATTTAAGCAATACTAATAATACGCCAGAGCTTGCAGAATTAACAGTTAGAGATATATTAACTGCTAGTAATGTGGAAATAGGTTCAGATGTGTTTTTAAGTATGGCTAATAGGCATAATCCTAGTAAAATTATAACTCTATAGAGTATTTAATTTTAAAGAATCAGAAGGTGATTAATATGGAAATGATATATGCTTGTGAAGAACATATAGACGAAGCAATGGATGAAGTTATAAATGAAAAAGAAACATTTCCTGTAATAAATGAAGTTACAGATAAGAAGTGTAGTTATTGTAATGAAGAAGCTAAATATGAAGTAAAAATGATGTAATAATATATATTGAAAAAGGTACATAATATTTAGTATAATTTTTATATAACCGTAAGAGAAGAAAGAGGAGAAATGGATATGAGTTTATATAAACAATGGACAGATATGGTCGTAGAATACGTTAAGACAAAAGGAGAGGCAGCTTTCTGGAATGAATACACTAAAATAGAAACTGCTATATATAAGGATTTATTAGCTAATAGTAAAGAAGCTATAAAAACTAACATTGCTGATTTTGCAAAGAAATATGAAACTTCTGAAGAGTTTGTAATGGGATTCGTTGATGGAATTAACGATAGTTTAAACAACCCTTATGACTTAGAAGCATTAAGCGCTACTGACGAATTAGTATTAGACATAAATTTAGAACAATTATACTTCAATATGTTAGAAGCTAAAGCTGAATACTTATATATGTTACCACAATGGGATGCTATATTCTCAGTAGAAAAGAGAAAAGAGATTCAAAAGTCATATAGAGAATCTTGTAGCGTAAGAAATGAAAATAAGGTTGGAAGAAACGATGCTTGTCCTTGCGGAAGCGGTAAAAAGTACAAGAAATGTTGTGGAAAATAATCTTTGATTAAAAAAAGAGCTTTGATTTCAAGGCTCTTTTTTTGTGGAGTAAGTTAAAAATATATTTAATATAGTGGCAAATAATAAGGTTTATAAATAAATTATAAGTAGTTAGAAATGTTAAATTGGAGGATTCTATGTTTAATATATTTCCATATATATTTTCGACTACTTTAAATGCAGTTACTAGTAATATTGGATTAATAGATAAGATAGTTGATAATGTTGTAAATAGTGATTTTATGAATAATTTAATTAATGAAATAGATAGCATGGCATCGGTTAATATTAATTTTAAAGAGCATAAAAGAGCGTATACTCTTGAATGCTATTTACCTGGAGTTAAAAAGGAAAATATTGATTTAGAGTATGAAAATAATTATATAACCCTTAAAGTAAAGAGAAATATGTTTTATACTAATAATCAAAATATAGCTATGGCAGTAATACAATCTGGTGGTGACATAGAAGAGGATTACTATGTAGAAAATGCAGATGCTTATAATATAAAAGCTGTCTTTAAAGATGATACTTTGAGAGTATTAATTCCTAAAAATACTTATATAGGAACAGATACTACTATAATTGATGTTGATAATTATGAAGCTAAAATATAAGATTTAATATTAAAAGTTAAGTTTATAAAAAAACAAATAACTTAGGAGGAAAAAATAATGAACATAACAGTTATATCTGTGGGAAAATTAAAGGAAAAGTATTTAAAGCAAGCAATTGATGAATATTCTAAAAGATTAACAAGATATTGTAAAATTGATATTATAGAGCTGCCTGATGAAAAAACTCCTGATAATGCATCAGAGAAAGAGGAGTTACAAATCAAGGATAAAGAAGGGCAGCTTATTTTATCAAAAATAAAGGATAATATGTTTGTTGTAGCGATGGATTTAAATGCTAAGCAAATGACTTCTGAGGAGTTTTCAAAGTTTATTGAGACGCAAGGGATTATGGGTAACTCTAACATAACTTTTGTTATAGGGGGAAGTTTAGGATTATCTCAAGATGTAATAAGAAGGGCTAACCATAAAGTATGTTTCTCTAAAATGACGTTTCCACATCAATTGTTTAGAGTAATGCTATTGGAACAAGTATATAGAGCTTTTAGAATAATGAAAAATGAACCATATCATAAGTAAGTGAGGTTTTTACTGAAATTGGATTTAATATTAGAGTTAAATGATTAAATTACTTAACATATTTATGTATTTAGTTTATAATTCTTGATAGTAAGTATCGATTCATTTTTAGGGGGGGAATTTATGTTCACTAAGGAGCCGTATGTAATAACAAGCTTAACTGAATATTTAGAAATAATAGAATTAATACATAAGGAGAATAATGGAAAGACATTATATAGGGGACAAGCATCTCATGTAAAGTTTAAGCTTTTACCATCTTTATATAGAAAATATGATGATGGATTAACTGATGTGTATAGTTATGAGTGTGAGGAGATTTTTTTAAGTAAATTTAAATCTAAGTCTATACCATATTTAAAAACATTACCACAAAATGATTGGGAATGGATGTTTTTAATGCAACATTACAATACACCTACTAGATTATTAGATTGGTCAGAAAGTCCTCTTGTAGCTTTATTTTTTGCATTAGATGATAGTTTTAATCATAAAGAAGAGGATAGTGCGGTGGTATGGTGTTTAAATCCAATTGCGTTAAATAAGAAGTTTAGACCAATAGAGAGTTTATCGGAAATACCTAATATAAATGGTTCGGAAGTGTTAAACAATAGTATAAATAGATATTATGCATATGGAGAAGCATATCCTGCTGATTATCCAATAGCAGTTACTGGCCCACTAAATAATTCAAGAATAAGTGCACAAAAAGGAATGTTTACTTTGTTTCCAGCATTATCCAAAACTCCGTTAGAAGAGACTAAAGAATGTAATGATTTTTTAGAAAAGATAATAATAAAAAAAGAAAATATATCTATAATAAAAAGACAGTTATTTACTATGGGAATTACTAATACTAGCATTTATCCTGATTTAGATTCTATATCAAAGGATATAAAATTGGAGTATAGTGTAATTAGATCTTGTAATTAGAGAAGGAGGGTAATTTGTGGATAATAAAGAATATAGAGATGAATTGCTAGAGAGTGGAGAAAAAAAATTAAAAGTATGGGAAGTAATGTCTAACATTACAAACTTGAATTTAAGGACTATATGTATGGAGATTGATAATGGTAATGATGGTCAGGGAGGAATAAATTTAAAGCCTTATTATCAGAGGGAATATAAATTTAGTAGAAAAGATGAAAGTTTATTAATTGAATCCTTATTAGCAGGAATTCCTATACCAACAATATATTTAGCTTCAGATACAACTATAGTGCCTCATATCAGTAACGTAATAGATGGACAACATAGATTAATGGCGGTACATAGATTTATAAATAATAAGTTTTCACTTACAGGGCTAGAAAAATATAGTTTTCTAAATGATAAGAAGTTTAATGAACTTAATCCAACAATCCAAAATAAATTATTATATCAAGTAAGTCTTACTTTACAATTCATTCATATACAAGATAATCCAGAATTAGAGATAGAGATTTTTACAAGATATAATAAGGGAACACATCCTTTAACAGAGCAGGAAATTAGGTCAGTAGTATTTCAAAGTAGTTTTAATGATTGGCTTAATAAAACTGTTAATATACTAAAAGATAATCAATGTACAAATGATATATTTAATATTACATCTAAAAGATATAAAGATAAAACTATAAATGGAGAGTTATATGTGTTATTTGCTTTATTTAAGGGGGAAATAAATCAGGATTTTTACTCATCAACAAAATATATTGATTTATTTATGCAAAATGCTAAAAAGCTTGATGAGTATAATAGTAATATATTAATAGAGGAGTGTTCTGAGTTTTTAAATTCTTTAATAGAGTTTTTAAAAAGTTTATATTATAATAATGGTTTAAAAAATCCTTTTTCCAAGGAAATATACGAAGATAATATTAAATTTAGAAATCATAAAATGCAAACGAGTATAATGATGATAATGGTATGTGTATATAAATATATAAGAACATTAAACTTAAATATAGAGATAGATGAAACTTTAATAAGAGAAGCTATAAAGAAAGGGTTTATTGAAAGTGGATTCAATGAGGTTACTAGTTCAACAACTAGACCAGGGTTGTTAACTAATACGATAGAATATATAAAGAATGAAATAAATAGCAAATTAAATATAGGATAAGTTTAAAAAGCTAAATTTAAGATAGAGCTCTTATTTGTATTAAATATATAAGTAAGAGTTTTTTCTTTATAAAAATGTATGTAGTTGGAGATAATATAATAGATAAAAAATTTTATAAAAATGCAGCAATTTTTTCCATATTGTGATATAATTTTTTAGGAGGTGACAATATGATATTTAGAAAAGGAGAATTGTTTTGTGGACCAGGAGGATTAGCTTTTGGAGCACAAAATGCAATTATAAATAATGAATATGATAAATTTACAGTAGAGCATTCATGGGCAAATGATATTGATTATTCAGCATGCAAAACTTTTGCTAAGAATATTTGTCATTCAGATGAGTCAATTATAACAACAAATGAAGAAGAAGTTAAAGAGGGAAAGAGCATTATATGTAAAGATGTTAGAGAATTAGATATAGAAAAACTACCTCCTATTGATGCATTCACATTTGGTTTCCCATGCAATGATTTCAGTACTGTAGGAGAGCAAAAAGGTTTTAATGGTAAATATGGAGCACTTTATACATATGGGGTTAAGATTTTAGAAATACATAAACCTAAATGGTTTTTAGCAGAAAATGTTGGCGGATTACAAAGTGCTAATGAAGGATTGGCTTTTAAAAAAATAATAGAAGATTTATCTAATGTTGGAGTTGATGAATTCGGAGGGTATGAAATAGTTCCTCATTTATATAAATTTGAAGAATATGGAGTACCACAATCAAGACATAGAGTTATTATAGTAGGAATAAGAAGAGATTTAGGACTTCATTATAAAGTACCAGCTCCAATAACAAAAGAAAAAAACACTTATAGAAGTTCGAGATGGGCATTTGAAGTAAGTTGTTATAATGAAGGAAATGTGAAAGATGCAGAGTATAATAATGAAAAGACAAAGCATCCTCAATCAACTATTAAAAGATTAGAAGCTATACCAGCTGGACAAAATGCTTGGTATGAAGGAATACCTGAGGAATTAAGATTGAATGTAAAAGGAGCTAAATTAAGTAATATATATAAAAGATTAGACCCTAATATACCAGCATATACTGTAACTGGAAGTGGTGGTGGGGGAACTCATATGTATCATTATGATGAGCCAAGAGCATTAACAAATAGAGAAAGAGCAAGACTACAAACATTTCCAGATAACTATAATTTCCAAGGAAAAAAAGAAGAAATAAGAAAACAAATAGGCATGGCAGTACCACCTTTTGGAGCAAGAATAATAATTGAGGCTATTCTTAAAACATTTGCAGGAATAGAGTATTCATATGTAGAGCCTAAATGGGATATAGATGAATTAAGGGACATTACTTAAGTAATGTCCCTTAATTATAGTTTGTCTGATATTTGGGCAAAAGAAGTATATGAATCATTATTAATTAGTTTTAAAAATAGATTTATTCTATTTTCATTTGAAATGTTATTTTCGATACAGTAATCTAGAAGTGCTAATAATGTTTTAGCATTAATCATAATACCAGCAATTTGTCCATTAGAAGATTTATTAGATATTTTGGACAAATTAGATACTCCACCTATATCATTACATGTAATATATCCAAAGAATTTTAAGTTATATCCTTCATAACTTAGATAGTTAGGTATATATTCAGATATCATGTGAGATGCTAGTGATGATGATAATGTAAATTTTTCCTTATAATTTTTAGCATCTATTATACCGCAAAGATTATCATTATATTTTAACAATATATCTATTTCAGTTCTTTCACCATCAACTTTAGGGTGAATTAAAACTTTAAATCCTAGTTGTTCTAATACCCTACCTATCTTTTTTTCAAACTCTAAATTGTTTGGTTCATTTAATACTGAGTTTACAAAATTTTCATCTAAGTTTTCCATAATAGTATTAGATTTAATATATTCAGATATCTTTTTTGATTCAGAAATAGAAAAAGAGGATGAAGATAATATTTCTATAATTTTATCAGTAGATAAAGTTGAGGAGTTAGGATATTGATTTAACAACTTTTCTGCCTTTTTTAATTTTTTATATGAATTTGTAGCTGGCTTTATATCACCATATCTACTAGCTTTATAGGAGTTAATATCTAATCCATTAACTTCAGCCATTCTTTCCAATGAGAATAAATATCTATTATTAAAAGGATAACGTTTATCGTAATAATTTAAATCAGAAATAACACTTGAAATATCATATAATGGTATTGATATTTTAGCATTCATACCTCTATCATATTGAACTAAGCCTGTATATTCAGCTATGAGCATAAACGTATGAGCTACATCTGAATGAGCATCATAAAAATCTCTAGCACCATTATCAGAACGCTCTCTATGGTCATATTGATTTGAAATTATAGCTTTATAGTTATTTTTTTCTTCAATAGACATATTTCTAAATGCTTGTATTTTAGCTACTATGGTTTCTAATTCGTTATCACGTTGAGCTGTCATAACTATAAAAGTAATTTCTTCTTTTGTTAGATAATAATCTAGTTTAGAATTAGTACATAATCTTATTAAAAATCTTACAGGAAGTATTGCAAAGTTTGAATCAAATTTAGGTCTAAAACCACTTTCAAGAAAATATGAATTAGGAATTTGTAAAGTTAAAATTTGTTTCTTTATATTTTCGAATACGTTATTACCATTCAATATTTCAATAGCTACTTTTGTAGGAATTAAAAGACCATTATTAGCAGTATAGCAATAGGCAAATGTTTTTAATAAAGCAGCCCATGTTCTCCCACCAGAACCATCTTTACTAATAGAATTTCTTTTAACGCCAATATTTATTAAGGCTTGTTCGTAATTTTTATGAAGCTCTCTATTGCTTGACCATTTAATAGTAAAATTACTAGTAGCTTCTGATAATGCTTTTAGAGCTTCCTCATGAAATGCAGGGTCTCTTTCTGGTCTAGTTATAAACCATATTTTTCTTAAATTATTCTTACTCATAATATTAACCTCTTATTAATTGATATTATAAATTATAACTTATTTATATATAATTAATCAAATTATGGATAAGCTTACAAATGTATTATAATTAAGTATATAAATATATATTATAATATTGATATTAGGTATAGGAGGTAGATACTATTATGGACAATAATAGAATTAAAATAACAGAATTTCTTCAATGGAATGATAGAAATGGTTGTTATACGGATGAGAATTGTGATTTAGAAGAGATACCAAGAATGAGCTATGAAGATGTAGTTAAGTATTTCTTTGGTGTAATGAATGATGATTTTTACTATAGCATAACAGATAATATTTTTGAATTATCTTATGAGGAAGTAATTAAATATGCTAAAGATAATAACTTCTATGATTCAACATATGAAAAGTTAAATTTATTAATAAATAATGATAAGCCAACAATAGAATTTTATAAAAGTTTAATTTAGTAAAAGCTCTTACTTGTATATTAGATATGCAGGTAAGAGTTTTTATATTTAGAAGGGAGAATATAGAGTGAAAAAAGTTTATAAAGAAAATCAATTACTGGAAGTGAATAATATGCCAATAGAAGTAATTGAAAGCATAAAAGTAACAATAGATATACTGAATGAAAACTATGGAGTTAATAGAGCTATAGAATCTGACTTAGGTGGATATGTAGTTATAGCAGAAAATATCGTAGATATCGAAGTGCTGAAACAAGATAAGTTACAAGGTTTAGTACCAGAATATACTGATGTAATTGAGGTTGTGAATAGAGAAAATTATACTTCAAGCTTATACTTGCTTTCTAGTGATTTTTCAATTGTAGTAGTAACAACAGAAGAACTTTCTAAGCTCCTACTAGAATAAGATAAGGAGGTTGAATAAATATGAGTAAGAAGAGTGAAGAGAAGATAATCAAGGAAACTAAATACTGCAAGATAATAAGCCAAGGAAAAGTTGGAGAAGGAGAGTACACATACTCAATAGAGAAAATCTACATCAAAGAACTAAAGAGAGATGAAGTTAGGTTCTGTGTCTACAAAGCTACTAGAAGAGATGATGAAACATACATTCCAAGAAGTCTTGATGTAACAGAGCTAGAACTAATAGAGTTAATAAAAGAATCAATAAGCAGAAAAGTATTTTCAGAAGGATTCATTGAAATGTTAAAACAAGAAATAAGTAAAATCTAAAAGTCTTAATTACTATAAAGATAGTTATTAAGACTTTTTATATTTAAATAAAAGTATAGAAAGAGGGAGTATAAATGTTTAATAAAGATAATGTGTTCATCACAGTTAATGAAGAAGTTTCTTCAATAATTCAGCAGTATATAATAAGAGAAATTAGGAATGTATTAGATAAATACAAGAGTATATCAACAGAAGAAATAAGTAGTGTAGAAAAATTAATAAACAGCATAAGCAATAAAGAGTTAAATGAGGAATTCCTAAATGATTGGAGCATGTCAGTAAAGATAACAAAAGAAATTGGAGAAAATGAAGTTGATGACAGGATAATTTCTATGTACAAAAATCTAAAAGGTAGTGGATTAGAAGAATTATCAATAGGTCATGTTATTAATTGGTGTAATGAGTTAGATGAACAAGGTTATGTAATGATTGATGATTATAGCATAATTTATAAAAGCTCAGCTAATTTAAGAGATATTGCAATAGAATTATTAGATGATATGCTTGATGATGCAATTTATGTTGATTCATTAATAGATAAAGATTCATTAGTTGAATATTGGATAGAGCAAACAAGTAAAGAAGATGTAATAGATGATTTAATTAGAGGAAAGAATATTGAAGAGCTATTAGGACTTGCTCCAGAAACCATATATGAAGATGAATATAATAAATATTTATATTCTGAAATAGATTGTTAAGAGGTTATATCTTAGTTAATGAGGTATAGCCTTTTTACTTTTTAGATAAAGATGAAAGCTAATAATAAGGAGAGAACTAAAGATGTTCAAGAAAGACAATAGATATGTAACTAGAGGTGTAAATGAGGAAGTAGATGTAAGATTACAACTTATAATTTGGAGCATGATTGATAAGCTAAAGGATGAAGAAAATGTTGAACTAGATTACTTACAGGTTTTCAGGATAAGAAAAGAAGGGAAGAAGATTGTAATAAGTCAGAGTCAAGAAGTTCCTGAATACTTATGCACATATGAAATACACCTAGAAGATATTCAGATAGATGATGAGATTAAGGTGTATGTAATAGATAGTGGAGAATATTCTACAATGCTTTTTCCATCAGAATACTAATATAGGAGGTTCAAGTAAGTGATAAATAAGCTAAGTAAAGAAAAGTATTTCAAGTATGATAGCAAAGAACTTCTTGGAGTAATGAGGTTCGACTTCTATGATGGAAGATTATCTAACCAATGGAATCCTAGAGAGTTAATAATTGAAATGAATGATAGGAAGTTAATAGACCTAAAGAAGTTACAACAAGA
>NZ_JADPEL010000056.1 GCF_015667795.1 Clostridium sp. D53t1_180928_C8 | reverse complement strand
GAAGAAGAAGAGGGCTCTTCTATGAATCGTTACAAAAAAGATAGTTATTATTGGTATAAAAAAGTTATAGAAACAAAAGGTGAAGAACTTTAGTAATTAATAGAAAATAATTTTAAAAATGAACTACATTTTATTTATTGTATAATATGTAGTTCGTTTTTTGTATTATTGATATAATAAATAGTATAGAATAACATTAAAGATAAGGAGTAGGAGAATAAGTAATGATAAAATTAATAGCAAGTGATATGGATGGAACTTTATTAGATGATAATCACAAGATATCAGAGGGGAATTTAGAAGCTATAAGAAAAGCTCAAGAAATGGGCAGACATTTTACCATCGTAACTGGAAGGGATTATGCTGCAGTAAAGTCATATTTAGAAGAATGTAATCTAAGCTGTGAATGTATTTTAAGTAACGGTGCGGAGTATAGAGATATAAATGGAAATGTAATTGAAAGTGTTTATATGAATAAAGACAGTGTAAAAGTAGTGTTTGATATATTAAATGAAGCAGGATTATGTATTCAATTAATGACTAATAATGGTTCATATGTAACTAATAAAGAAAGTGATAAAAAGGCTATTATTGATAGATTTAAACTATTTAACCCTAAAATGAGTGAAGTTGAAGTAATAGACTTTGTTGAAAAATTTCATAAACAAAGGGGAATGAAATCAATAGATAATGTTTATGAAATTTTAGAAAGTAATATTGAAATATTAAAAATAGTTACCTTTGATAATGATGAAAAATTAATAGCAGAGTTAAAGGAAAAGTTAAGAAAAAATACGTCGGATTTATCAGTAGCATCAACTTTTGCAAATGATATTGAAATAAGTGATATTAAGGCTCAAAAAGGATTAATATTAGCTAAGACAATTGAAAAAATGGGAATAGATAAAAGTGAAGTAATAGTGCTTGGAGATAGTTTCAATGATTACTCTATGTTTACTGAATTTGAAAATTCATATGCTATGGAAAATGCAATTCCAGAGATTAAGGAAATAGCAAAATATATTACTGATACTAATAATAATGATGGAGTAGCAAAGGCTATTTATAAGTGTTTAGAAATATAAAGGTTAAAAGTTAATAGAATAAAAATAAAAAATCAATACATTATTAGATTAATGTATTGATTTTTTTTGCTAATATATATCTCACCACTTTTATGAATATATATCGACAAAAAATAACAAATTTATAGAATGTATTTTGATATAATTTCAAATAGAAATATTGCAGTATTATTTAGGAAAAATATGAAGTTAAATATTTATGGAGGAACGCTATGAGAAAGTTGAGAGGTATTATTTTGGGGTTAATATTCATTATGTATACTTTTATATTAAACAATAATTATGTTTATGCAGAGGTAAATGAAAATGATAAAATAGAAGTTTTATTTATTAGTTCCTTTAATTCAGATTTTATTAGTTTTAATGATCAAGTAGAGGGATTAAAGAGTGGGTTAGATAATAATTGCAATATAAATATTGAATATATGAATTTTAAGATATTTGATAGTTATGAATCAGAGGAAAATTTTTTTAATCTACTAAAGTATAAATTAGAAACTTATGAAAATATAGATGTCATAATTGCAGGGGATGATGAAGCAGCTGAGTTTTGTTTAAAATATAGGGATGATTTATTTAAAGGTGTTCCTATATCATTTTTAGGTGTTCAAGATTATGTACGAAGGGAAAGAGCATTAGAATATGATTTAGTATCAGGAGTTACAGAGGTTGAGTCAATTAGGGAAAATATCGAATTAATTAAAAAGCTTCATCCTAATGTGGATACTATTAATTTTATAGATAGTTTTGGAATAAATTTATATGATGAAATTCTTTCGGAATATGAAGAGTTTAATATTAATTGGATTATTACAAATGATATACCGATAAATGAAGTGAAAAATATTTTATGTGAATTAGATAAAAATGATGTAGTAATAAAGCTTTATGTTAATAATTTTTCAGATAATAATTACCTTGGAGTGAAGGAGATTGATAAAATAATTAATGAAGGTTGTAATAATATTCCTATATATAATATTTTAAATTATGATATTGGACAAGGAAGTGTTGGAGGTAAGGTTATAAATCATTTTAATCAAGGGAAAAAAGCTGGGGAAATAGCTATTGGGTTATTGAATGGAGAGTCTAATGAGGATATATATATTAAAGATGATAGTGCCAATGAGTATATTTTTGATTACAAAGCATTAAGGAAATTTGGAATTAAAACATCTGATTTACCGGTAAGTTCAAAAATAATTAATAATCCTATCGATGTTATTAGAGAGTATAAAAATATAATAATAAGTAATATTTTATTATTATTAAGTTTAGTTGTTATAATTATAACTTTAATATGCTACATTAGGAGAAAAAGGATATATGAAAAAGAGATATTAAAAGCAATGAATACAGCCGAAGAGGCAAATAGGGTAAAATCATAATTAATAGATATATAAATAATATTGAGGTTATTAATAACAATTGTAAAAGATTAATGAGATTAATAAACAATATTATTGATATACAAAATATCGGGGGAGAAAATGAGTTTAAATTAATAAACATAAATATAGTAGAGTTAATAGAAGAACTAGTAACATCAATAATTCCATATTTAGAGAGTAAAAATTTAAGTTTAGTTTTTGATACAAATAAAGAGGATGTAATGATGAAAGTTGATGTTGATAAATTTGAAAGAATTATCTTAAATTTGTTATCTAATGCTATTAAATTCTCTAAAGAAAATGGTGAGATAAGAATAACCTTAAAGTTTGAAGAGTATTTTTATATAATAATTGAAGATGAAGGAGTTGGAATAAATAATGAGGATATAAATAGTATATTTGAGAAATTTGTTCAGCTTGATAATAGTTTGTGTAGAAAAAATGAGGGGAGTGGAATTGGTTTAGCTATAGTAAAATCCTTTGTGGAATTACATAATGGAAAGATATATGTTGATTCGATAGTAAATATAGGAAGTAGATTTGTGTTGAAATTTCCAATTGTTAAAGAAGAGTATCAAAATAATAATACTTTTAATAAGAATAAAGTTAAAGAATGTGTTGAAATGGAATTGTCTGATATATATTTATAAATATAGTAGTAATTTTAGATAGTATATGTAATAACAAAATAAGTATTTTAAAATTTGAAAATAAATCTCTGGTTTTATTATTATACATGAATTTATTCATGTGTAATAATAAAATTAATTTTTAAGGAATTAATATAAAAAATAAAAAAAATACAAAATAATATTTACATAATAAAAAAGATAATATATAATAAACTTGTAAACATTTTCTGAAGGTTATTTAGTTAAATGTGTACACAATTAGGAATAAATTGTTTGATTAATATATTCGAAATCGGTAAAGTGAAGTGAAGATTTATTTTTTTTAGTAGTTTTCGAAATCAGTTTCGAAAAAATATTTAAGGAAATAAATCTAACAAAATAGTAAATTAATTTATAAATTTATTAATACTTTGGAAAAAACGAAATCCATTTCGATAAATTTGTAATAAGGTTTGTAAAATATTGATTTTGAGTTAATAAGAATAAAAAAATACCTAATTACTAAGTGTAAAATAATCTTTAGAATTTAAATATCACCAAGAAAAGGGGAGATTTTATGAAAACTAAAAAATTATTATCATTATTAATGGTTGGAATGTTGACTTTAACATCAGTTGCTTGTGGGTCAAAAGAAAAAGATGAAAGTGCTGTAGGTGGTAGTGGTAAAAACGATAAAGTTATAGTATGGAGTTTAGCAGATGATTTAAAAGAATTTGCTACTCATTATGAAGAAGAAAATGAAGGTAAGGAAATAGAAGTTGTTGTCATAGCACCAGCTGACTATCCAACAAAACTTACAGCTGCATTAAGAGGAAAATCAGCAACTCCGGATGTAATAGTTGGAGAACCTCAAATGCTTCCAGATTTCTTTAAAGCAGGATTTTTTGAGGATTTAACTCAAGCTCCTTATAATGTTGGAGAATATGAGGATAAAATTGTAGATTATGTATATGATGCGGGTAAAGATGAAAATGGGGTTGTAAGAGCATTAAGCTATCAAGTAACACCTGGTGGGATTACCTATCGTAGAGATATAGCTAAAGCTGTTTGGGGGAATGATTCACCAGAATTTGTAGCTGAAAAGTTTAAAGATGTTAAAACTATTACAGAAACAGCTAAAGAGTTAAAAAATGCTGGATATAGAATATTTGCAGATACAGGGAATTTAAGACATTTTACTTATGGGAATAATCCAGAACCATGGGTTAAAGATGGTAAGTTAATGATGACGGAGGGAAGATTAGATTATTTTGATGCAGCTGTTGAGTTATATCAAGAAAAATTAGTTGCATTTGCACCAGAATGGTCTTCAGCTTGGTATAGTTCAATGGGTAATTCAATTCCGCTAGATGCAGAATGGACAGATGTAGCTGAAATAGATTCTAGTGCTGAAACTACAGAAGTATTTTCATATGCATTACCAACATGGGGAAGTTTAATAGTTAGAGATAATGCTGGAGAAAATCAAGGCAACTTCGGAATAACAACAGGACCTAATGCTTATTTCTCAGGTGGTACATTTATTGGAATAAATAGTTATAGTAAGAATAAAGAGGCTGCTTGGGATTTTGTTAAATTCTGTACATTAAATGAAGAAGTATCTCAATGGTGGGTTGATTCATCGAATGGAGATGTTGTTTCTTTAGTATCTGTTTTAGAAGCAAATAAAGATTTTGAAAATCCAGCTTTTGGTGGACAAAAAACTTATGAATTCTGGTTAGAACAAGCACAAAATGTGGATTATTCTTTAGTGACTAGTTATGATACTCAAATTGGAGATTATTTTGGACAAGCAATTGAATCAGTTCAAAGAGGAGAAAAAACTAAGGAAGAAGCATTAAAAGAATTTTATAAAAATGTAAAAACAATATATCCAGAATTAGAGGTTCCTAATAACTAAGATACTATGGGGGTGAGATTAGTCTCACCCTAAATATTAAATTGAATAGCAGAATGTTTTAATAAATATGTAATTAAAATTTATTTAATTATATATTTATTAAAAATAGTGAGAGGTGAATTATATGGAAGTTTCAATGAAGAAGAAAAAAGAGAATGATAATGTTCAAGTTAAAAAGAAAAAGAAATTAGATAATTATGGTTTTTTATTTATACTACCATTCATAATTGTCTTTGTAGTATTTAGTATATATCCAATTTTAAGGACATTATATTTAAGTTTTACAGATTTTAATGGGTTTACGGATCCTCAATTTATTGGATTTAACAATTATAAACGTTTATTTAGTGATAGTATATTTTGGACGGCCTTTGGAAATACATTGAAAATTTGGTCTATTAATATAGTGGCTCAACTTGGATTAGCATTTTTACTTACAATAATATTTAGTGATATTAAATATAAAATAAAAGGTCTTAGCATATTTAGAGCGCTATTTTATTTACCAAACTTAATAGCAATGACTTCGGTAGCATTTTTATTTGCACAGTTATTAGATTGGCAATATGGAACAATAAATCAGATGCTTTTAGATGCTGGTGTTATAAGTTCAAAGATAAATTGGTTAGGACAACCTAAAACGGCAGTTTTAGCAGTATCATTAATTGGAGCATGGATGTGGTTTGGAAATAGTTTCTTAATGCTTATGGCTGGAGTTCAAGGTATTTCAAAGGATTACTATGAAGCAGCATATATAGATGGTGCAGGTAGATGGAAGGTGTTTACAAGTATTACATTACCATTATTAAAACCAATTATGTTATATGTAGCAATTACTTCGTTAATAGGTGGATTACAAATATTTGATATTCCATTCTTAATTACTGATGGTATAGGATCTCCTTCAGGAGCATTAAATACAACTGTTATGTATCTATTTAATACAGCATTTAAATATAATAACGTAGGATATGCAGCAGCTATAGCATATGGATTATTCTTTATAATTGCAATATTCTCAGCTATTACATTTAAAACTATGTATGGTTCTAAAAAGGAGGCTAAGTAATGTTTAAAAATATTAAAAAGAGTCTTATATATATTTTCCTAATTTTATTAAGTGTTATTTGTATAGTACCCTTTGTAATGATGCTAGTTAATGCAACTAGAAGTAGTCAAGAGATTATGAGTGGATTTACATTAATACCAGGTAGCTCTTTAATTAATAACTGGAATATAATGAGTGAATATTTCAATATATTTAGGGGACTTGGAAATAGTTTATTTGTATCAGTTTGTGTTACAGCTTTAACAGCATATTTCTCAGCTTTAACGGCATATGGGTTTGCAGTCTATAACTTTAAGTTTAAAAATATTATATTCACAGTAATATTGGTACTTATGATGGTTCCAGCTCAATTAGGATTGCTTGGATTTTATGATTTAGTTAATGCCATGAATTTAATGGATACTTATATACCTTTAATAATACCTTCAATAGCTAGTCCGTTCGTTGTATTCTTCCTTAGACAGTACTTACAGTCAGTAATGCCAATGTCTATTATAGAAGCGGCAAGAATTGATGGAGCAAGTGAATTTAAGATATTTCATAAAATTGGGGTACCTATGATGGGACCTGGTATAGCAACAATAGCAATTACAACATTTATAGGGTCTTGGAATAACTACTTAATGCCATTAGTATTATTATTTACACCAGAGAAGTTTACTTTACCAGTAATGATGGCATCATTAAAGGCTTCTACAGACATGACGGCAAATATGGGAGCAACATATCTTGCAATTGCAGTATCAGTAGTACCAATTATGATTGCATTTGCATTCCTTTCAAAATATATCATAAGCAGTATTGCAGCCGGTGGAGTTAAAGAATAAGTTAATAATTTAGTATTAGGGGCTCTGTATAAATTTATTTATCAGGGCCTTATTTATAGAAATGGTCATAGATAAAAAATAATATGTTTTAGAGGTGAATTATGAATAATGATATTAAAATAAAAGCAGATTATATTGATGAAAATGGATATTATGTAATTGAAAATTATGATAAGAAGTTACCATTTGCTAGTTTTTTATCAGCTATAGCAGGAACAGAAGGGACTCCAATGTGGTCTTTCTATGTAAATAGAGGACAATGCGTAAGCAGTATAGGGATAAGGGATAAAGAAAATTGTATAATGGAGTTTTTCCCAGCTAATGAAGCATATAAAATGGTTTATTCAAATGGATTTAGGACATTTTTAAGATTAGAAAATAATAATGAAATAACTGTTGTTGAGGCATTTTCAGCAACAAGTAATGAAAATATTCAAAGAAACATTATGATAAAAAATAATGAACTTAAGTTAATAGAAATTAATAATGAGTTAAATTTTAATATAGAAATTAATTATTTCACTATTCCAAATGAAGAATTTGCAGCATTAGGAAGAAAAATAAAAGTAACAAATAATAGTGATAATGAGGTAACATTTGAAGTTTTAGATGGTTTAACATCAATATTACCATATGGATCAGAAAATGCTGCTTATAAGGAAATATCAAATACATTAAGAAGTTGGATGGAAGGTGAAGTAAAAGAAAATAATACAGCTATATTTAAAGTAAGAGCATCTACAGGAGATACAACTAAGATTGATAGAATTGAAAATAGTTATTTTTATGTAGGATTTGATTCTACAGGAAAAACTTTAAAACCAATAGTTGATCCAGAAAATATATTTGGATTTGATACATCATTAAGAGAGGCAGTGGAGTTTGAAAGAACAGGACTAGCTAACTTATATAATAATACCATAAGTTACAATAAAGTTCCTTGTGGATTTGTTGGAGATAAGGTTTCTTTAGAGGCTGGTGATTCAAAAGAAATTTATAGCTATATAGGATACATGGAAAATAGCTCGGATGTTGATAGATATTTAAATGAAATATGTAATGTAGAGTACTTTAAAAATAAAATAGCAGTAGGAAATACTATAATAGATGATTTAAATAAACATGTTTATACTAAAACAAATTATCCACTATTTGATGAATACGTGAAGCAATGTCATATAGATAATTTATTAAGAGGTGGATATCCTTTAGAAATAGGAAATGAAGATAAAAAGATTTATTATGTATACTCAAGAAAACATGGAGATTTAGAAAGAGATTATAACTTTTTTAGTATAGAACCTAACTTCTATTCTCAAGGAAATGGTAATTTTAGAGATGTTAATCAAAATAGAAGAATGGATTCATATATTCATCCTTTTATAGGAAAAGAAAATATTAAATTATTTAGTGATTTAATACAATTAGATGGATATAATCCTTTAGTAGTAAAAGGTAAGAAATTTGTAGTAGATGAAAAAAAATATTCAGAAATAGTAAATAAGTGTGATGAAAATACTTTAAATGCTATAAGTGATGTTTTAAAAGAAAAGTTTACTATAGGAGAATTATATTCTGCATTAGTAAAAAAAGCGAAACTTACTAAAAATGATGCAACAGCTATTATGAACTTTATAATTGATTTATCTTCAGAAGAAGTAGAAGCTGTCTTTGGAGAAGGGTTCTGGGTAGATCACTGGACTTATAATCTAGATTTAATAGAAGAATATTTAAATATATATCCTGATAAAGTGAAAGAATTATTAGTAGATGAAAAATCATATAAATTCTTTAATTCTCCAGAGTATGTTCTTCCAAGAAAAGATAAATATATTTTAGATAAAGGAAAAGTTAGACAATATGTATCTTTAGCAGAAAAAGAAGAACTTTCTAGTAATTGGGTACACACTGAAGAAGGCGAATTATATAAAACCAATTTATTAACTAAATTAGTAATGTTAGCTGGAATTAAGTTCATGACTTTAGATGAATATGGTATAGGAATTGAGATGGAAGCTGGAAAACCAGGTTGGAATGATGCTATGAATGGTTTACCAGGATTAATAGGTTCAAGTTTTGCTGAAACAGCTGAATTAAAGAGATTATTATTATTCATTAATGAAAATTTAAATGTTAGTGAAAATGTTAATATTCCGGAAGAATTCTATAATTGCTTAGCAGAAGTTTATAAAACTTTAAACTTAGATTTAAGCGATTTAGATTATTGGAACAAAGTATCAGACTTAAGAGAAGAGTATAGAGAAAAAACAAGATACACTGTAAGTGGTAAAGAAGTTTCTATATCAAAAGAAGAATTAGCTGATTTAATAGAAAAAATGATTAACAAAATCGATTTAGGAATAGAAAAGGCTAAAAGTTTAAATGAAGGAAAAATTCCTACTTTTATGCATTATGATATAACAAAATTTGAAGAAGATAATAACGTAATAAAACCATTAGAATTTAAGGTTAATTTCTTACCATCTTTCTTAGAAGGGCCAACAAGATATTTAAAAACTAACTTGACTAAGGAAGAAGAAATAGAGCTTTATGGTGAAATAAGAAAAAGTGATATATACGATAAAAAGTTAAAAATGTATAAGACTTCTGAAAGCTTAGAAGGAGAAGGATTTGAAATTGGTAGAGCAAGAGGATTTACTGCAGGTTGGCTTGAAAGAGAATCTATATTTATGCATATGGAATTTAAATATGTTCTTGAGTTAATAAAGAATGGTTTATATGAACAGTTCTTTGAAGATATAAAAACTGCTATGCCTCCATTTATGAATCCAAAAGTATATGGTAGAAGTGTTTTAGAGAATTCTTCATTTATAGCAAGTAGTAGTAATCCAGATGAAAGAACTCATGGAAGAGGGTTTGTAGCTAGATTAAGTGGTACAACAGTTGAAGTATTAAATATTTGGAAGCTAATGATGGTAGGGGAAAAATTATTTAGATATGAAAATAATGAATTAAGCTTCAACTTAAATCCAATATTAGCTAAAGATTTCTTTAAAAATGGAGTAATTGAGACAACTATATTAGGTGAAATAAAGTTAGTATATATTAATGAAAATAATAAAGATACATTCGGTGAAGAAAAGGGATTAGTAACTAAAATTGAAATAATAGATGATGATGACAATATAGTTACTATTAACGGAAACAAAGTTAGTGGAGAGTTAGCTAATAAAATAAGAAGTTGTAAAATTAAAGAAATAAGAGCTGTAATTTTATAGGGGGATAAAAGGGATGAGTAAATATAAAGTATATGTGACAGCTAAAAATACTGCTGATAGGTTAAAGGAGTATGATTTAGAAAGATTTATAGTAGAAAATAAATGTAAAAATAAAATAGATATTGATATTAATAAAAAATATCAAAGGATTCTTGGTTTTGGAGGAGCTTTAACTGAAGCTAGTGCTTATGCACTAGCTAAGTTAGATAAAGATGATAGGGAAAAGGTTTTAGAATCATATTATAGTGATAAAAATGGTATAGGATATAACTTTGCTAGAGTTCATATTCATAGCTGTGATTTTGCATTAGGAAATTATACTTATGTAGAGGAAGGCGATGAAACATTAGATACATTTTCTTTAGAGAGAGATGAAAGATATGTTTTACCTTTAATACGAGATGTAAAAGCCATACAAAATGACTTAAATATTTTAGCAAGTCCTTGGAGTCCACCTAAGTACATGAAAACTAATGGTAATATGAACTATGGTGGAAAATTAAAGGATGAATATAAAGAACTTTGGGCAAAATATTATGTTAAATATATAGAGGCTATGCAAGAAAAAAATATAGACATTTGGGGTATAACGGTACAAAATGAGCCTGCAGCAAAACAAGTTTGGGATTCTTGTGAATATACTGCAGAGGAAGAAAGAGATTTTGTTAAAAATTATTTAGGTCCTATTATGCATGAAAATAAACTTCAAGATAAAAAGATAATAATATGGGATCATAATAGAGATATTGTTTATGATAGAGCAAAGGTAGTTCTCGAAGATAAGGAAGCTAGTAAGTATGTATGGGGAACTGGAATACATTGGTATATGAGTGAGGAGTTTAAAAACACTACAAAAGTACATGAAGAGTTCCCAGATAAACATATAATCTTTACTGAAGGTTGCCAAGAAGGGGGAGTAAAACTAGGTTCATGGATTACTGGAGAAAGATATGGAAGAAATATTATTGGAGATTTAAATAATTATATTGAAGCATGGATAGATTGGAATATTGTATTAGATGAAACAGGAGGGCCAAATCATGTAAATAATTTGTGTGATGCACCAATAATTATAGATACTAATAAAAAGGAAGCAATATATAATAGTTCATATTACTATATAGCTCATTTTAGTAAATTTATTAAAAAGAATGCTATTAGAGTAGATACTAATGTAATTATGGATAAGGTTTATGCAGTTAGTTGTATAAATGAAGATTATTCATTATGCATAGTTGTAATGAATGAAAATGATGAAGAAAAAAATATTAGTCTAAACGTATGTAATGATAGTATAAATGTTAGTTTACAAGCAAACTCTATTTACACTATTATAAGAAAATTATAATATATAATTATATGTAAAAGTAATAGTGTATATAAAATTTTGAAATGTGGGTGAAAGATGAGTACAATTTATGAAATAGCTAAAAAGGCAGGGGTATCTCCTACAACGGTGTCTAAAGTAATAAATAATTATCCAGATGTAAGTGATAAAACTAGAAATAAGATAAAGAAAATTTTAGATGATGAAAATTTTTATCCTAATTCTCAAGCACAAACATTAATAACTAAAAAAACATGGACACTTGGAATTGTATATTATGAAGATTTAGGATTTGGATTAAACCATCCTTTCTTTGGTAGTGTTATAGAATCTTTTAAAAAGCAAGCAGATAAGTATGGATATTCTTTGCTTTTTGGTTCTAAGAATAATAGACTAAGAAATAATACTTTTTTAGAGTACTTTAAACATAAAAATGTTGATGGAATAGCTATAATTTGTGCGGATGATAATGATAAAGAAATGTTTGAAATGATAGAAAGTTATTTCCCTATAGTTATTGTTGATAGAGATATTAAGGGAACTGCATCTGTAGGATCAAATCATTTTCAAGGTGCAATGATGGCAATGAAGCATTTATATGATTTAGGACATACTAAGATAGCGCATATACCAGGGGCAGAACCAGGGTATAATTGGCCAAGTGATGAAAGAGAAAAAGCTTATAAAGAATTTATGAATGAGTTTGGGTTAGATATAAAAGAAGGATATATTGCAAATCATGGACATTATGCAGTTGAAGGTGGATATAATTCAATGAAGGATTTATTATCTCTTGAAGAAAGACCAACAGCTGTTTTTGTAGCAAGTGATAAAATGGCTATAGGAGCTATAGATGCAATTAGGGATTCTGGGCTTAGTGTTCCAGAAGATATTTCTATAATTGGTTTTGATGATATTGAATTAGCACAATATTTAACTCCTAAATTAACTACTATAAGGCAAAATGCTGAGTTAATAGGAAAAAAAGCTATAGATTTATTGGTAAAACAAATAGATAGTAAAAGCAAAATAAATGAAAATACAGTAATTCCAGTTGATTTAATTGAGAGGGATTCATGTAAAAATATAAAGTAGTATTTCTTAAAATGATGCTAGTTTTAGTATAATAGGCTAGCATCATTTACAAGTTAGATATAAAATCTATTCAATAATATGTAATCGTTTTACAATTGTTATTCCATTTATCGAAATTGATTTCGATAATATATAGTCTAAATGTAAAATTATTTTAATGGTTTAGGAAATAGAAAAAAGGGAGAGAAAAATGAGAAATAAAAGAAAAAAACAAATTAAAGGTTTCTTTACAGTCATATTAGCATTTAGTTTATTATTAAGTAATGCACAGGTTATATTTGCTGAAAATAATATCGTGGAAAATAAAGTGAATGAAAAATGGAATTTATTATGGTCTGATGAATTTAATAATGAAACATTAAATATGGATAATTGGTCATATGAAGTTGGAAATTGGATTATAGATGATGAAGGAAATAAAATTGATTCAGGTTGGGGAAATAACGAAAAACAATATTATACAGCTGGAGAAAATATATCATTTAGAGATGGTAATATGGTGATTACAGCCAATAATGTTAGTGAAAATAAAGAAAAG
The DNA here is from genome assembly GCF_015667795.1 of Clostridium sp. D53t1_180928_C8. GTDB lineage: Bacteria > Bacillota > Clostridia > Clostridiales > Clostridiaceae > Clostridium. The sequence continues at coordinate 5,608 of NZ_JADPEL010000056.1, read as the reverse complement.
TATGATAATTGTGATTATACGTCTACTAGAATTAAAACGCAAGATAAAGTAACAACTAAATATGGAAGAATAGAGGCTAGAATGAAGCTGCCAGAAGGTACTGGCCTTTGGCCTGCCTTTTGGATGATGCCTAATGATGATCAATATGGTGGATGGGCAGCATCAGGAGAAATTGACATAATGGAAGCCAGGGGAAGAGTTCTTGATGAAGTTGAAGGAACTTTACATTATGGTGGTAAATGGCCTAATAATAAATCAAGTGGCAATATGTATACATTTGAAGAAGGAACTGATATAACTGATTTTCATGAATATGCAATTGAATGGGAACCAGGAGAAATAAGATGGTATGTAGATGGTGAATTATATCAAACTCAAAATAATTGGAATACTAATGGTAATGATGAAGAATTAAAGTATTCATTTCCAGCACCATTTGATCAGGAGTTTTATATTATTTTTAATTTAGCTGTTGGTGGTTGGTTTGATAATGGTAATTTACCAGATGAAAATTTTGAATCGGCAGAAATGTTAGTTGATTATGTTAGAGTATATGACTTAGCAGAAGGATATGAATATCAAGAGCCAAAGGAACCAAATTTAGAAAAGGAAGAATTACCAGATGACTCAAAAGTAGCTATTGATGGTAATTACGTTTATGATATAAATTATGAATATGGGTTCAATAAGATTATAAATGGAGATGAAGAGTTCTCTAATACATGGAATTTCCTAACTTTAAAAGAGTTTGGGGGAGAAGCATCTATAGCAACAGAAAATATAGATAATAAAGAATTTGCTAAAATAGATATAATTAATTCGGCAAGTGTAGCTCATTCAGTACAATTAATTCAAAATGTTACTTTAGCAAAGGGGAGAACATACAAATTATCTTATGAAGCTAAATCAAATTCTAATAGAAATATTGCTGTAAAGTTATCAGGTGGAGCAGATAGGGGATGGACTGTTTATTCGGATGTATATAGTCCAACGTTAACAGCAGAAATAAAACAATATGAGCATATATTTACTATGGAGAAAGATACTGATATTAAAGCAAGACTAGAATTTAATCTTGGAATAGAGAATCCTTCAGTATGGATAGGGAATGTAAATTTAGAGGAAGTTGATATTACTATTGATTATGATGGTATAAAAGAGCCATTAAGTAGTGGGAATCATATTTATAATGGAACATTTGATAGAGGTAACATAGATAGAAAAACTTATTGGAATTTAAGTGGAAATGCAGAATATTCAGTAGCAGAAGATACTAGAGAATTATATGTAAATGTGGGTAATGGTAGTACAGAATATGAAGATGTGGTATTGAATCAAAAAGGAATAATGCTAGTTGGACAAGCAAATCATAAATTGAGTTTTAATGCTAGGGCAACTGAGAATAAAGATATTCAAATAGCTATTAAAAATAATAATGGAGAAAAAATATTTAGTAGTGATTTAAATATAGGAAAAGAAGATAAAGAATATACTATTTTATTTAACTTTGATAATAATGGTATAGATAATAATGGAATAATAGAGTTTTTGCTAGGTTCAAATAACTTAGGTATATATATTGATAATGTAGTATTAGAATGTGATGGAGAGCATGAAGAACCAATAGAAATAAAAGAATTTTTAATATATAACGGAACATTTGAAAATGGACTAGATGGATGGCAAGCATGGAATTGGGAAAAGTATGATAACTTTATAAATGATATTAAAATAGAAAATGAGCAAGCTATTATATCAATACCTAAATTTGGACAAGAAGGAGATTCATCACAAACATGGGGAGTACAATTCAAACAAACTGGATTACAATTAGTTAAGAATGTTGAATATGAACTATCCTTTGACATAAGTTCAACTATAGAAAGAGAATTAGAAACAGTAGTACAAAATTCAGAATATTATAGAGTTTTTGAAGATAAGATAGAAGTTAATACTGAAATGAAAAATTTTAAATATAATTTTAAGGCAAATGAAACAGAATTAGTAGAATTGAATTTCTTATTAGGTAAGTATGGAGAGTATGAAGCTCATGAAATAATTGTTGATAATGTTACTTTAAAGGTTAAAGCTACAATAGAGGATGACGCAGATGATGATAATACTTCAGGAGATCAGGAAAAGCCAGAAGATGATAATCAAAATAATGAAATAGAAAGTAAACCCGAATATGATAATATAGTTGTTAAACCAGATACTAATAATAGTGATAAGGATGAGTTTTTACCAGAAACAGGAGCAGAAAGAGTATATTTACTAATAGGAATAGCATTAATAATATTAATAATTGGTGGCAATTTAATAAATAGAAATAAAATTAATAATTAAGGTATAAAATACTAGCTTAATTAAGTTAAGCTAGTATTTTAAAAGTTGATTATAAAAATATTTACAAGATATAATAAAAAGTATACAATAGCAATGTAAACAATTGCTAATAACGAAATCAATTTCGATAATTTTAGATTATCGAATATTTATTTGCTATCTATCGAAATGGGTTTCGAAAGCTGAAATTATTATAGTTAATTAATGTTATTAGAAGGAGAGTATTGAGATGGAAAAATATAAATTTATAGATAATAAAGGAACATTTGAATTAAAGAATAGTGATAATAATTCATATATGTATTTTCCTTTAGCCAATGATGCTGGAATGATGTCAGCTATAACTCAAAATTTACATGGAGATATAAAATTAGATCAAAATACATTTATACTTCCACCAGTATCAAGTGAAGATTTACACAATACTAATTCATCAAGAAACTTTTGGATTAATATAGAAGGAAAGAATTCTTGGTCAGCAACAGGAAATTCAGCAGTACAAAAAGCAACTAAATTTAATGAAGAAGCAGAGAAGTCTTCAATGGTAGGAGGACTTTTATGGCATGAAATCAGAAGAGAAAATGAGGAGTTAGGAGTAAAAGCAATAGTTACATCATTTGTACCAGTTACAGAAGATACTGTTGAATTAAATAGAGTAACAATAAAAAATATAGGAAAAGAAAAACTAGAGTTTACACCAACAGTTGCAGTTCCTTTATATTGTAGATCAGCTGGTGATATAAGAGATCATAGACACGTTACATCATTACTAAATAGAACAACTATAAAAGAAAAAGGTGTTTGGGTTAAACCTACAATGTGCTTTGATGAAAGAGGACATACAATAAATACTACTTCATATGGAGTTTTTGGAACCAATGAAAATGGGGAAAAACCTAATAGATTTTATCCTTCATGGGAAGAGTTTATAGGGGAAGGTGGTAGTTTTGACTGGCCAGAAGCAGTTGTTAAAAATATAGATTTAGGATATAAAGTTGAAGATACTATTGATGGATATGAGACTATAGGCGCATTTAGTTTTAATAAAATAATTTTAGAATCAGGAGAAGAGAGAACTTATTACTTTGTTATAGCAGCAGATAAAAATGGTTCTGAAATGAAAGAATTAGTAAATAAGTATTTAGCAAAGAATACATTTGAAGAAGAATTAGAAAATAATAAGGTTTATTGGAGTGAAAAGCTTAAGACAATGGAGTTTAAATTTGGTGATGATAAGTTTAATAATTGGATGAAGTGGGTGACATTACAACCTATTTTAAGACGTATATATGGATGTTCATTCTTACCACATCATGACTATGGTAGGGGCGGTCGTGGATGGAGAGATTTATGGCAAGATTGCTTAGCATTATTATTAATGGAACCTGTACAAGTTAGAGAGCTTCTTTGGAATAACTTTGGTGGTGTAAGAGTTGATGGTTCTAATGCAACTATTATTGGAAGTGAGCCTGGAGAATTTATTGCAGATAGAAATTCTATTGCAAGAGTTTGGATGGATCATGGGGCATGGCCATTCTTAACTACTAAATTATATTTAGATAGAAGTGGTGATTTAGCCTTCTTATTAAAGGAACAAACTTACTTTAAGGATAAACTTACAGCAAGAGGTTCAAGAGGTGATGAAAATTGGACAGAGCTTTATGGAAATAAGCAAAGGAATGTAGATGGAGAAGTTTATACAGGAACTATATTAGAGCATTTATTAATACAACATATTACAGCTTATTTCAATGTTGGAGCTCATAATATAATTAAACTTGAGGGAGCAGACTGGAATGATGCTTTTGATATGGCAAGTATTAATGGTGAAAGTGTTGCATTTACTGCATTATATGCTAACAATTTAGAAGAATTAAGTAAGTTATTATTAGCTTTAAAGAATAAGTTAAATGTAGAAAATATTTCACTTATGAAAGAATTAAATATTCTTTTAGCAGATGTAGATTTTCATGATATAGAACTTAAGAATAATATTTTATCTAACTACTTTGAAATTTGTGAGCATAATATTTCAGGAGAAAGACTTCTATTAGATGTTGTTGAATTAGCAGAAAAATTAAGTAAAATGGCAAATGAAATGAAGGAAAACATAAATAAAAATGAATGGATTGAAAGTAAAGATGGACATGGTTGGTTTAATGGGTATTATGATGATAAGGCTGAAAAGGTAGAAGGTGACTTTGAATCTGGAGTTAGAATGACTCTTACTGGACAAGTCTTCAGTATAATGGGAAAGGTTGCAAGTGAAGAAAGGGTTGAATCTATAGTAAAGGCTGTAGATGAGTATCTATTTGACTTAAAGGTTGGTGGATGTAGATTAAATAGTGACTTTAAGGAAGTTAAATTAGACCTTGGAAGATGTTTTGGATTTGCATTTGGACATAAAGAAAATGGAGCTATGTTTAGCCATATGGCTGTTATGTATGCTAATGCTTTATATAAAAGAGGATTTAAAGCAGAAGGACATAAAGTTTTAGATACAATATATAAGCATTGTGTTGATTTTGATAAGTCTAAGATATATCCAGGAATTCCTGAATATATAAATGAAAGAGGAAGAGGACTTTATAATTACTTAACTGGATCTGCTAGTTGGTTATTATTAACTATGGTTGAAGAAGTATTTGGAATTAAGGGTGATTTAGGAGATTTAGTAATTATGCCTAAATTAGATGCATCGCAACTAGATTCAGAGGGAAAATGTAGTGTAACTAGCTTATTTGCTGATAAACTTATTACTTTTATTTATGAAGGTGATGTTATTAATGGCGAAATAAAATCTATTTTAACTGGAGAAAATGAATTAAGATTTGATAGAGAAAATATAGGTGTGCGTATTAAGAGAAAAGAAATATTAGACAAGGTTAAAGATAAGGATATAGTACGAATAATCTCTAATTAGTAATGTAAAATTAGTCAAAATATTATTATAGAAACTAAGATAATGTTTTGTTAGAATGAGTTATAATTATACAGTTTTGAGAAAGTGAGAGTGAGAGTTAATGGGAAAGTTTAAGTTGCCAGAAGGCTTTTTATGGGGAAGTGCATCAGCTGCATATCAAGTTGAGGGAGCTCATTTAGAGGATGGAAAAGGCCTAAGTAATTGGGACAACTTTGTTAGAATAGAAGGTAAAACATTTAAACATACTACAGGAGATGTAGCAGTAGATCATTATCATAGATTTAAAGAAGATGTTAAGCTAATGGCAGAAATGGGACTTAAGACCTATCGTTTTTCAAT
>NZ_JADPEL010000055.1 GCF_015667795.1 Clostridium sp. D53t1_180928_C8 | reverse complement strand
CTAGAAAATTGTTTAAACACTTATTATGATTTAAATATAGAAAATAAAAATACACTTTTAAAATCTTTAATAAAAGAGGTTTACTATGTTAAAAACGATAAAAGTGGTCGTTGGAACCCCGATGCTCTTGATAACTTCTCTTTGGATATTCAATTACGCATATAATATACAACATAAATGTTCTAAAGAAATGGGGCATGTTGAAATGCTAGGAACAATGGTTTATCAATTAATGGAAAATGCTTCTATTGATCAAATTAAAGCTGCTGGATTAGCAGGTCATTATGCTGATCACGGAAAGGCTTTATTCTATACAGATGCAACTGGTAACCCATGGACTGCAACTTATATACAAGCAAAAGGTGATGTTATTGCTGATATACATGAAGATATGGCCGCTGAACAAAAGGCTAGAGCTACTTATGAATGGTTGATGAACTTAACAGATGATGCAGAAATTAAAAAGATTTTAGGTTTCTTAAGAGAAAGAGAGGTTGTTCACTATCAAAGATTTGGTGAAGCTTTAATGGATATCCAAGACAACGTAAAACCTAGTAAATTTAATTGAAAATAAAATACGATTCTTTAAAAAAATCTACAATTTATACTTTTAGTATATTGTGGATTTTTTTTTATTATAATTTTTTTCTAATTTAATTTTTATAAAATATATGTTATTATTTGTTTATATTTATATTTATTAACATTTTATTCATAAATATATAATTAAAAATTAATATTTTTATAAAAACTGGAGGAAATTATGAAACTTAAACTTAAAAATATTACTAAAAACTTTGACAGTAAAATAATATTAGATGATATTGATTTTACTTTTGAAAAAGGTAAAATCTATGGTTTACTTGGAAGAAATGGAGCTGGAAAGACAACTTTATTTAATTGTATAAGTGAAGAACTGCCTTTAGATACAGGAAAGATATCACTTATTAATGATAATGACTTAGAAGAAAGCTTAGACTCATCTAATATAGGGTATGTATATTCTGACCCTATACTTCCTGACTTCCTAACTGGTTATGAATTTATTAAATTTTTCATAGATGTTCATAAAAATAAAATTAAAGATTTACTTACAATTGATGAATACTTAGACTTTATAAAGATTGATGAAACTGATAGACATAAATTAATTAAATCCTACTCATTCGGCATGAAAAATAAAATTCAAATGCTATGTTTTCTAATAACTAAACCTGATGTAATTTTATTAGACGAGCCTTTGACATCATTTGATGTAGTAGTTGCTTTAGAAATTAAAAATTTACTTAAAGAAATAAAAAAAGATCATATATTAGTATTTTCAACTCATATACTTCAATTAGCCACTGACCTTTGTGATGAGCTTGTTATATTAAAAGATGGTAAGCTTACCTTGATAGATAATTCCGTATTAAAAAGCAGTGATTTTGAAGAAAGAATTATGGATATTTTAAAGGAGGAACAGCATGTTTAAAACTATTTTAAAGACACATGAAATTTCATTTACTCAAAAAGTAAACATGTGGATTTATTACATAAAAAAAATTCCCCTTATAGGCAAAACAATACCTGAAAGTATTTATAATACAACTTCTTCTAAGATTATTCTTAATAATATATTAAGAGTATTTATGTTTATATTTGGATTTGCTAAAAAATATATTTACATGTTTTTAATTGTAATAATTCCAAGCACGATTATTAGTGATTTAACATCAATAAATGGAGGTAATATTAAACTTCATATTTTCTTCTTTTTAAACTTTATTATGGGATCTATTATGGATAATAAATTTTGGTCTGATATATCCACCGATTTTTATATGATTAATCTAATGAGAATTAATGCAAAAGAATATTATTTAAGTAATATATTTTTTTCATACATAGAACTATTTATTTACTTTTTATTTCCTATGATGCTTTTAGGCTTTTCCGTTCCTGAAGCTTTTATAATCACATTAGAATTTGTTTCATTTAGGATTATAGCCCAAGGACTTCATTTGCTTTTTAGTCATTATAGTGGATTTCAATTAACTACAAAATGGTACTTTACAGTTCCAGCAATACTAATTCCATTTTTAATTGCATATGGATCTCCATTCATTGGTTTTGTTTTTTATTCAAAAAAATTATTACTTAATATTCCTTTTATAATAATTGTTTTACTTTTTTCAATAATTTCTTTTTATTATTTAATAAGCTATAAAAAATATACTTTATTAGCTAAAAGGATGCTTTCTAGAAATGAAATCGATAAAATTAATGCTATCTCTTCAGAAGCCAATTTTATTTCTGTCCAATTAGATGATAAGAAGTTTAAAAATACTAATTTAAAAATAGATAAATATAAAGATAAGCACGGCTTAAGTTATTTAAACTCTAAATTTATAGAAAGGCATAAGCAAATATTGATTAATCCTATTAAAATTAGGGTAATTATACTTTTAATACTTTTCATTTTAGCATTTATTTTTACAATATCCTTCCCTAAATTTCATAAAGATATTGTTAATTTAATTATGGCTTCTAGCGGTATTCTTGTATTTATTATATATATTACTTCTATTGGCGAAAAAATAACTAAAGCATTTTTCTTTAATTGTGATAATAGCTTACTTAGATATAAATTTTATAAAGAACCTAAAATATTAATATCAAACTTTAAATCTAGATTGAAAATATCAGTGTTATTAAACTTGATTCCTGCTCTTGTTTTAGCTTTTGGCTTATTAATAATTCTTAAATTAGCTAACGGTGATATTATTAGGTTTATTCCAATATTTATTAGCATATTAACCTTATCATGCTTTTTTTCTGTTCACTATTTATTTTTATATTATATTGCTCAACCATATACTTCACAGTTAACTATTAAAAGCCCAATTTATCAAATAGCTTCCTTTGTAGTTTATATATCTACATATACTTGTCTTCATGTTAAGACAGCTTCTATTTGGTTCACAACTGCTATAATATTAATAACTATACTTTATGTGTTAATAGCATTAATCCTAGTTTATAAGCTCGCTCCTAAAAATTTCAAACTTAAATAGCAAAAATAAGGAGTTAGTAGTTAAAACTACTAACTCCTTATTCAAACCTATACCATTACTAAATACTCAAAATATTTTTTATAGCGTGTACAACTCCACTTTCATCATTACTTTTAGTGATAAATCTTGAAACCTTTTTTAAATCATCATGAGCATTTTCCATAGCATAACTATGATATGCACTATCCATCATTTCTAAATCATTTAAGTAATCACCAAATACCATTGTTTCTTCAAATTTTATATTTAACTTATCTTGAACCTCTTTAATAGCAAGTCCTTTATTTATTCCTTTTGCAGTCATATCAAGCCAAATTTCACCTGACACACAAATTTGAGCTTTATCTCTATAATCATCAAAATACTTATTACTATTATTTTCTGATCCACTAAAATCACAAATTGTTACCTTTAAAATATCATCTTCAATAGTAGTTAAATCTGATACTATTTCATATCTAGCATAGTACTTTTCAGTTTGTTCTACTAACCTTTTATCTCTACTTTCAATATAAGCAGCGTTTTTACCACAAAGTATTACATATGCATTATCTATAGTTCTTCCTACCTTAATTAACTCCCTTGCAAGGTTTATATCTAAAGAATTTACTATAAGCTCTTCCCCCTTATAAACAACAAAAGTTCCATTTTCAGCTATAAACATCATATTATCGTCTATACCTTTAAATCTCTCCAAAAGATTATAGTATTGTCTTCCACTTGCTGCTGCAAATATTATCCCTTTTTCTTTTATTTCATTAAAAACATCATAAAATCCATCTTGTATTTCGTTATTTGAATTTAATAATGTTCCATCCATATCTGTTGCTATTAACTTTATCATAATTTATTTCTCCTTTATTTAACTTAATATATTACTTCAACTTTAAATTTTGCTAATGCTTCTTTTATATCATTTGTTGGCTCTTCTTCTACTACTATATAATCTATATCTTCTAACGTTGCAAATTTATAAGCACCATCTTTATATAACTTTTCATAATTTGCAACTATATATCTCTTCTTACTAGATTTTAGAATTTCATTTTTTACTGCTGCTTCATCATAATTAAAATTACTAATAAAATTCTCTTCTATATTAATTCCACCTGCTCCAACAAATGCTTTAGTAATTTTAAATTTCTTTATTTGCTCTACTGCTTCACTTCCAACAGTTCCACCTAGTTTTTTATTATAATATCCACCTATTAAAATTACATCAATATTAGGCGTTCTATCGAACTCCATTGCAATTCTATTCATATTTGTTATCACTGTTAAATTTTTCTTTGTATTACTAAGCATATTAGCAATAGTGTGATTTGTAGTTGATATATCTAAAAATATAACATCATTTTCTTCAATAATATCTAAAACTAACTCTCCTAATCTTGACTTAGATTCTAAATTAATAAAAACTCTAGAAGTTGTTTTTTCATCATATGATGATTCTCTCTCTAATATTGCTCCTCCATAAGTTCTCTTTATTTTCCCCTCTTTTTCAAGTCTTTGAAGATCCTTACGTATCATACTTTCAGAAACATTAAACTTTTCACTTAAATCTTTTACTAATACCTTTTTATCATATTTTATAATTTCTAATATTTCATCTAATCTTTCTTCCATAAACATAAATTAACTTCCTCTTTCCCTTATAATCTCACTACCACTTTATTATCATTTATTATCATTTGTTACTATTTATATAATACACCTTTTTTTCTAATTTTTCAATAGTATTATTAACCATTCATTTTTTCATATAATTTTACACATTATATTTATTTTTCCATAATATTATAATATAATTATACCTAGATATACTATGTATAGAATTACAATGTATGGTGGTGAATTCATGAAAATTAACAAAGAACTATTAAAAGGTAGTACAACTGTACTAATATTAAGTATCCTTAACCGTAAAGATATGTACGGATATGAAATGATTAAAGAAATAGACGTACGTTCTAAAGGTATATTTTCATTTAAGGAAGGGACACTTTACCCAATACTTCATACTTTAGAGAATGCAAATTATATTGAAGCTTATTGGGATGATTCTAATGGTGCTAGAAAAAGGAAATATTATAAGATAACAGATAGTGGCAAAAAAATTCTTCTTGAAAAAGAATCTGAATGGAAGTTATTTAGTGAAACTGTAAATAGTGTTTTATGGGAGGTGAATTTATGTCTAAGATAGAAAATAAGAAAGTTACTGAATATATAAATAATGTTTGTAAGCTAATAAAAAACAAAAAGATTCATACTGAAATTAGAGAAGAATTATCTGGACATATAAATGATATTATTGAAGATTATTTAGAAATAGGTATGTCTCTAGATACTGCAACAGATAAAGCCTTAATACAAATGGGTAATGTAAATACTATTGGTCATGATTTGAATAAAGCACATAAGGCTAATTCTGATTGGTTACTTTTAATAATGACAACAGGTTTAATATTCTTTGGATTTTTAACTACAGCTTTTCTTCAAATAAACGCTCTTACTGATCGTTATTATATAAACTATATAAGTAAATTATTAGTATTTTTAATTATTTCAATTTTACTTTCATTATTTATATTAAAAGTAGATTATAGGGATTTTAAAAAATACTCTTTTCAAATTTATATAAGTAGTATTTTTCTAATCCTATTAACAATAGCTTTTGCAGGAAATATAAATGGTACGAAACGTTTTCTATTAATAGGAGGTTTTTCTATTGATACTTTGGCCGTTACCCCTATCTCATTAATAATTTCTCTTGCAGGAATTTTTGATAACTATAATTTGAGTAATAAAACTTCATTCTTTAAAGGCATTGCTTTAGTGTTTATTCCAGTAATATTATTTTTGTCACTCTCATCAATATCTACACTAATAATTTACTTAATTGCAGCCTTTACTATTATGCATATATCAGGCTTTAAAATAAAACCTTTAATTATTGTTTTTAGTTTGTTAAGCTCTTTGTTATTGTTATTTATATTTGGTGCAACATATAGACTAGAACGATTTTTTATATTTTTAAATCCATCTCAAGATATAAATGGAGCTGGTTGGATTTATAATCAATTAAATATACTAAGAAATTCTGCCGGATTATTTGGTAATGGAGCTAATTCTAATCTTTCTATTATTCCTGATGCTAATATGGAGTTTGCTCTTACTTCAATAATTCATTTGGATGGATTATTGGAATATTAGTTATAGCCTTAGTTTTATCCTTTATTATTAGAATTGGATTTATTTCAAGTAGTACAAAAAATACTTATGGAAGACTATTGTCCAGTGGACTTTGTATGTTATTTACTACTCAGTTTATCTTAAATATTTTAGCTAACTTTTCACTTTCTCCTATTTTAAGGATAAGTATGCCATTTATAAGTTATGGTGGAACTCAATTAGTTATAAATGTACTTGCTATTTCTATAATTAATAATATTTATAAATTTAGAAATACTTCTTCTGCATTTACAAACTAACATTAAATAAATTTATATTTTAAATTAAGAGGGGGATAGAAAGTATGATAGGTATTTCATTTATCTTTTCATCAATTTTATTTACTATAATTTGGATAATATTTAGAATTAGATTTTATAAAAAAAATAAACCTATAAACAAACTAAGAGAAATTTTTATAAATTTATTCTTCATTTACTTTTTAATACTAGTTAATTTAACAATATTTAAATATGGAGAATTAATTATAGATTTTGATACTAAATTTTATATTAATTACATTCCATTTTTAGAAACAATAAATATGTTTAATAATGACTTTGTAACTATACACCTTGCACTTTATAACGTCCTAGGTAATATATTATTATTTATACCTCTAGGATTTTGTATCCCTTTATTTTTTTATAAAAAGAATAAATTAATTAAGGTTATATTATATGGATTTACAGCCTCTTTAACTATAGAATTGCTTCAGCTTTTTACTCCATATAACTTTACTGATATAGATGATATTATCTTTAACACATTTGGTGCTGTTCTAGGATTTATAATATTTAATATTATTTATATACTATTTAAAAAAACTAAAATTGAAAGCTTTATTAATAGTATTAGTAGCTCATATGACGGTAATTTACTCTTAGTAATAGGAAAACCTATCGGAACAATGATATTACTTTTTTCATTTTTATCCTTTGGATTATTATATAATGAAACTATTTCAGACAATCTTTCTAATGAGGAATTAGCAATCGAAGTCTTTGTAGGAGATACTTTTGAAGACTATAAAATATCTCGTGATTTTCAAAATTATAATTTTTTTCTTGCTGATAATGGTGAATTTATAGAATTAAGAAATATTAAGCGTTGTTTAAATAACAGATGGTATGATGAAAAATTCAATACTAGCTTTCAAGTAGCAAGTGGGGATTATTCTGTTATGACACTAATTGAAAACAATCTTATTTCTGGAGTAGCCTTTGGTAAAAATAAAGATGCTAATATTATTGAAATTAATTTTAATGGTACAAAATATATTGAAAACATAGTAGAGGATGATTACTTTATAGTGCCCTTCCCCAAATTTGTAAAAACAAATGAACTTACTGATTTCTATAGATTTTTTGATAATGAAAAAAGTACAGAATTAGAAATTAAATTTTATGATAAAGATGGTAATGAATGTCCCTATATAAAATTCACTTAAAATACTAATGAGCGTGTACTTGTCTATACAATCTTATACGCTCTCTTTAATTTAATATTTCTTCTCATATATTTTTTAGTATGCTATATAAAATCTATTACTTTTTAAACATTATATACAAATTTAACTATAAAAATTATACATTTCCTCTGAAAATTATACATATATTATTAAAACCCTTGATTATATTAGTAAAATACTATATTATATAAGTAAACGTTAACAAATAAGTTTGATATCTGATTAAAATATCGGTTTAAATAAATAAACATATAATAGGGGGCATATTACAATGGGAATAAGCATTATAGAAAATAATAATATATTTGATATGATATATATGAATATTAACGAAGGAGCGTCAAATAACGAATCTGTTAGAAGAAATACAGGTAACGTTACCAGTATTTTTGTAAAAGATGGTAAATATTTTAAATTAAATAATCTTTCTAGAAGTGCCAATGTAGAATGTTTTGAGGCAGTATCTAAAGATAAGAATGAAGTTTTGCTTACTTTTAATGGATTATCGCTTGAGAATATTAATAGCTTAAAAAGACTTAAATTAAAAGGATTAAATGAAGATGCCATTTATATGAGTCTTCAAACTAATGAAGTATTTTCAGGTGGGGCACTAATGAATTATGGTGTAAATATAAAAAAGTTATTCCAAAATCATGTTGGTAATCAAATACATTTAAAAATGATATAATATTTTTTAAAACTATTTCAAATAAAAATTAAGATGTAGAAAGATTTGTAAAATACAAATCTTTCTACATCTTTTTTTGTTTTAACCTAATTATTTTTTCTTTTTAATTGAAAAAGCACCACCTATTATTGTAGTTAATCCAATTAATGCTTCCATCACTCCACTTGCTCCACCTGTTTTTGGCAAGTTTCCTGTCTTATTTGAGTTACTTGAGTTTGACGAAGTAGTGTTTGATGCAATTTCCTTATCTTCATTACCATTATTGTTTGAACCATTACTTATCTCACTATTTACTCCATCATTCTTTTCTGTTAAGCTGCTTAAAGCAACTTCTAAATTTTTAACTGCTTTTTCTACGTCTTCCTTTTCTGCTTCATTGCTTGCTACTATCTTTTTAGCCTCAGCTACAGCTGCTCTAACTCTACTTGATGATTCTTCAGTATAAATTGATAAATCAATACTATTAGCTTTATTTATTAATTCTTCTAACTTTGATTTATCTGGATTAAGTCTTAATTTTAAATATGCTCTTAATAAACTATTATACGCTTCATCTACTTCTTCAACAGTTGCCTTTGAATTTTCTAATACCTTATTTGCATTATTTAATGCTTTATTAAACACTTCCCATGTTGAAGCTATATATTCATCTTCCTTCTTATCTTTAACTAAATTTACAAGAGCATTTAAGGCATCTTTATTTACCTCAACCTTTTCCAAATTAGCTACAGCTTCCTTTAAAGCTTCAACAGCTTCATCAACCTCATATTGAAGAGCATTTTCATCAGCAATTACCTCATTAGCTTTTGCTATCGCAACAACTAAATTTCCCCAAGTTTCTTCTGTATATTCTTTCTCATCTAAAGCTTCTACTAAAGTAACAAGAGCTTGAAGTTCTTCCTTATTTCCAGCCTTGAACTCTAGCATAGTTATAGCATTAAACAATCTCTTATATGATAAGTCAATATCAGAAGCTGTAGCATTTACATTTTCATAAACATCAATAGCTTCTTTTAATGCCTCTGTAAACTCTTTTTTAACTATTGGAACTAAATCTTCTAAAGCTCCTATAGAAACTTGATAATTAGCATAATCTATAACATACTTTAATGCTACTTTATCAGTTTTAAGCTTTAATCCTGAAATAGCATTGTTAAGCTCTTTTGTTGCATTTTCTATAATCTTATTTGTTGCATTAACGTCTTCAATTACCGCTTCAGCAACCTTTAATACTTTTTGTAAATTTTCTACTGTTGTATTAGTATATAAAGTTAAATCTAAACTTTTTACATATTCAACTCTTTCAATTAATCCTGCTTTACTTGGCTTTAATTGTGCCTTAGCAATTGCTACATTAACCTTAGTAGTTTCTTCATTTATTTCAGCTTGAGTAGCATTTGCATTATTTAATACTATTTCTGCATTTACAATTATATCCTCAAGTCCAATTACAGTTTGACTATCATAATTATCTATATTAGCTAAAATTAAATTACCTCTCTCTATAGCATCACTTAAAGCTACAGTATTTGCCCTTACAACTAGATTACTTATAGCATCTAATATACTGTTGTAGCTTGAAATTATAGCCTCTTCTGATGGATTTTCTATAGCTATTATTTTTTTAGCCTCTTCAACTGCACTAGTTAATACTTTATAAGATATAGGAGTATAAAGTTTTTCATTATAATTATTTTCTGCACTATTTATTAATTCTTGTAGGGAACCTTTATTAATAATAGTATCAAGGTTATTTAAAACATTTACTAATCTTGCTATTGCAGCTTCAACTTCAGCTTCAGTTGCTGCAATATTATTTAATACATCTTCTCCTTCAGCAATAGCAGCTTCTAATGAAGCAATTGAAGAACCTGTTAAATTAGATGAATTATTTAATTTATCCTTAGCAGTATTAATAATAGCTTCTAAACCTTCTTTATTAACTATAGTTTCAAGTCCATCTATAGCTTCATTAAGGGATTTAATAGCATTAGATACCTCTTCAGTAGTTGCATCTTTATTATCAATTATAGCCTTAGCATTATTTAAAGCTTCTGTAAATATTGCAAAACTAGTTTCTGTATAACCTGTACTATTATAATCCTTAACTAAATTATAAAGATTAATTAATTCACTCTTATCAACTGTAGCTACTGGAGTAACTATATTTTTCATATCTAACCACATTGCTACAGAATCATCAGTTGGTAATACTGCATATTCTGTTTCTCCTATAAATCCATTCTTTTGAGCTTTTACTTCAGTATCTGTTAAAGCTCTACTGTAAACTCTTGCAGCACCTATTTCATAAGAACTATTTCTATTAGTTTCAGGACAATATCCAAGCCATAATGATTGATTATTAGTAGCTAATCCTCCTGTACTTCTCTCATTAGATGTACCCATTAATTCACCATTTAAGTAAATCTTAAGCTCATTACCTGTATAAGTTGCAACTATTTGTTGCCAGTTTCCTATCCAATTATCTGGAACATTAATAGTTTTTTCAACAGTATACCAATTTCCATCAGTAGCCTTAACGAAAAAGTCTAGAATTATACTTCCATTTAAGTTATCTCTAGTTCTTAATCCAAAGTTACTATCACCTTTACCCATAATCATATTATAATGCATATCTGTTCTAGTTGGGTTTACCCAAGCCTCTACAGTAAAATCATTTTTACCTGCAAATATACTATTAAATATATCAGCGCCATCAGTACCTTTATTATTATTAAGCTGTAACTTGCCTGAAAGTTTAACTCCTACAGTTTCATCTTTATATAACTTAGATGTAGTAGTTATTATTGGATTAATTTCATTTAAACTTAAGTCTCTTATATAAGCTGGTTCTTGCCCTTCCATAGCTTCAACTTTACTTATAGCTTCAGTTAATTTATCATAATTAGTTACTAAAGCTTTTTGACTGTCACTTAACTTATCATAAGTTGCCTTTAAGTCCATAACCTCATCATATTGAGAGTAAGAGTAAATGAATAACTTATCTATAGAATCAATTACAACTTGCGCTGTTTGCTTATCAAATTCTTCTTTATCAAAGCTTTCAATATTTCTCCAGCCCTTACTTAATTCCATCTTATCTTGATTTTTAGTATATGGAACCATAGTATATTCGTAACTATAAACTTTATCATTATATAATCTATAAGCATCTAAAACCTCTGGGCCACAACTTGCATTACCATTACCTTGTGACTTATAATCTATAGTTAAAATTGTTTCTGCTCTTGGTCCACCTAATTCATATGGATGATTTGCATCATTAAGATCTTCTGCCGTAAAATGAAGTGCGCTAGCTTCTAACTGATCCTTGCCTGCAACTAGTAAGCCATTATTGCTATTTTCATTCTCAACAGAAATCCACTTAACTCCAGTTAAGTTACCTGTATCTTGAGTTTCTAAAAATGGATAAAAGAAATTACTTACAGTTTCATTATATAAGCCAACTGTAGCAAAAGTATTTCTATCTTGATAAGATTCAACTGGACCATCACCATACCAAGTTACATTTTCATATCCTTCTGGCAATATCATTGTAGAACCTACCTTAGGATACCTGCCCATTCCATTGCCTACTGCATCAATACTCATATTAACTGTAACTTCACCATTACCATTAATAGTGTAGACTATAGTTTCTGTTGCATTATTAGCACTTTTTAAAGTAAGCTTTGAAGTAACAACTGTTCTACCATCTTCTAGTTTAGAAGTTTCTATTGAATTAACCTCTATATCATTAGTAGCATTTCTCCAATTCGTATCATAACCAGCATCATTATTTAATTTAGCTCTAAAAAAGTTTGGTTTTGGACCTTCCTCAACTAAAACTTCGCCATTAAATAGGTAATTACCCATTAATCCCGTAGCCTTATCTATTTCAAATGAGAAACCTTCACCTGATACTGTAATTACATTTTCCGAACTATCATCAACTGTAACCTCACTACTAATCTCTGGCTTAACCATAGCTACTTGTGCTGGAACTTTAAATTGTTCATAAGATACCTCATGTCCTGCTTTAGCATATAATGTATCCTTCTTTAATTTAACTGATATATTTAAATAATATTCTGCTCCATCCTTAATTTCTGTTGGCATATTATAAGGAATCTTTATTTCCTTAGTTTCTCTAGCTTCAACACTTTCATTTATAATTCCCTCATCAACAACATTGCCATCCTCTAATAATTGCCAAGTAACATCATATTCATTTAAATTACTAAAGCTACTTTCGTTATAAATGCTAACATATCCATTAAGAATTTCATTTTCATCGGCTGTAAACCAGAAATTCTGATATTGGTACTTAACTTCATAAAGTTCTGGTTGAACATCTCTATCTGGTGATACTAACCCATTAACACAAAAAGATCCTGAATTCGGCTTATCACCATAGTCTCCTCCATATCCAAAGAATTTACCATCCATATAATCATTATATAAATCTTGATGTTCATCAGTACTTGAATAGTAATCCCAATATTCAGATGGTAATTCTTCAAGACCAGTAGCATAATCAACCCATAACACAACATTTTCTGAACTTTCATTTATAGCTGGAGTTGCACTATTTTGAGCTATTAACTCTTCTGCAGTTAAAGCCTTATTATAAATACGTGCAAGTGACATATCTCCACTGAATTTTCTTCCATGAGTTATATCATATCCAACACCTATAGCATCATTATTTGCTGAAATTGAACCATTATATTGTCTAGTATTTAATAATTTTCCATCACAATATAATTTTAAATTTTGTCCGTCATAAGTTCCTGCTACTTGATGCCAATTTCCAACCCAATTTTCTGGGAAATCAGCTGTACAAGATATCCATGAACCATTATTATATAAAAAGAACTCTAATCCTGAACCTGAACTTTGAGTCTTTAAAGCAACTTGTAAATCTCCCTTTGCAAGCATTACACTATTTTTTGCAGTAGAGCTTGGATTTACAATTGCTTCAAAGGTAAATTCTGCTCCTTGTCCAGATAAAACTTCATTATATTTAGCATTATTATCTTTAGACATTACTGTATATCCATCAAAAGATTTTCCTGTTAAAGAGCCTTCACCTGCATCCTTTACTTCATTACTTCCATAAACTGTACCTGATGCATTAAGAATACTTTTATCTGTGACTCTATAACTCTTAGAAAGATCATCTAATGACTTAGCCCTAGATTGGTCAACCCAATCCCAAACAAATGCCCCAAGCATATTGTCTCCACTTCTTATAGCATCCCAATATTCCTTTAGATTACCTACTGCATTACCCATAGCATGAGAATATTCACAAAGGACATATGGCATCTTACCTTCGCCAGCCTTACTTTTAACTGTATCTATATTTGGATACATATTACTATCTGTATCCGTTCCACCATTTCTTCCTTGACCTTCGCTATGAACTGGTCTTGTTGTATCTCTGTCTCTAAAATGAGAAATCATATCAGTATATAAATTATCAGCTCCATTTACTGTATACGCCATTTCATTACCAGTAGACCACATTACAACAGAGGTTTGATTCTTTAATGTTTGGAAAGAAGTGTTTGTTCTATCCATTGTAAGAGGCTTTAAATACTTAGCTACAGGATTTTGATCCCACATAAGGGCATGACATTCTGCATTAGTTTCACCCATTACATACATTCCATATTTATCTGCTAAATAATATAAATATTCATCATTAGAATAATGTGAAGTACGAATTGCATTTAAGTTATAACTCTTCATTGTTTCTATATCTTTTTCATATACTTCCTTTGGAACATGTTTTCCGTATACTGGATCAGTATCATGACGATTTGTTCCTTTAAACAATAAAGGTTGTCCATTTATAGTCATAGATTCATACTCTGAAGTTATATTATTATTATTTGAATCAATATCAGATCTAGTAAATGATATTTCCCTAAATCCTAATTGTTGAGATATACTTTCAAGTTCATTGCCATTATTATCTCTTATTGTCATTACTAATGTATAAAGATTTGGCTTTTCAGCAGACCACAACTCTGGTGATTCAACGAATTTGCTAGCATTAACAGTTACTTCATCTTCAGCATTTATATCTGAAATATTAATAACCATTGGATCTTTTTCAAACTCATTAACTCCATTTGCATCAAATAATTTTACATCTACTGTATATCCTAAAGCTTTTTTTTCATTTAAATTCTTTATTCTTAAAGATAAGTTTAAATCTGCATTTACAAAGTTTTCATCTAAATCTGTAACTACAGAATAGTCAAAAATATTCACCTTAGGAGCGGATTCTATATAAACATCCCTAAATATTCCACCATCATAGAACATATCTTGGTCTTCCATCCATGTACCATCACAGAATTTATGAACCTTTACAGCTAATGTATTTTCTTCTCCTGGTCCATTTAAATAATCTGTAATATCAAATTTATGCGGTCTAAATGTATCTTCACTATATCCTACCTCTTTACCGTTAACGTATACATAATAAGCAGATTCAACGCCTTCAAATGCTATATAAACTCTACCGTCTTGTTCATACATTGCATCATTTACTGTAAAAGTTTTTCTATATAAACCTACTGGATTATAATTTACTGGTGCTTGTGGCGCTGCAATATTAGTATCATATTCATTTTGCCATGGCATTTCAGTATTTGTGTAAATTGGAAAGTCAAACCCTTGACTTGTCCAGCTTGCTGGAAGTTTAACATTTTTCCATCCATCTTCAGCCTTCATATCATAATTGGGATTCATAAATCCACCATCTAAGAATTTCTGAGCCTCTTCTGCATTTTGTACTACTGTTAAATCCCATTCATTTCCTTCTCCACTTAGAAGTTGATAATAATTAGATCTTTCTTTTTCATAGTTTAAAGCTCCAAGCCTTGCTTCCTCAACACTATGATATCCAATTGTTGAAGTTGTGACTTCCTCTCTATTGATTCCAAAAACACTAGCACCATTAACACTATTTCCATTTAAATCTGTATAAGTTGTACCAGTATATTCTTTGTTGGTAAATTTCACATCATCTACTCCAAGTTTTGTTTCTGCTTGAACCAACTCTGGTGTTTTTTCCCCAATCCATGGATTAATTTTCTTATCATAGCTTGTTGATAGTGCCTTTAACTCTAAATTAATCTGTGCATAAGTAGGAAATGCTTGTCCCGTAACTGAAGTTGCTACAGCTACTAATATCGCAGTAGTTATTAACCTATTTCTTCTAACCATAATATTTACTCCCCCTCTATAAACGTTTACATAACTTTCGTTATATTAATAAATATTTTACAATATTACCTATAACATTTTATGTATTCAATGATTTTTAAACAATATTCCACTATATTTTAGCAATATATTGTATAATATTTCTATTTTAATTATATATTACATGAATATCTCAACTTAGTTTTATAAGTTATCCAATAAAAAAATCACATGTAATATTTACTTTGCCAATATGACAATTCTTAATTTTCTACATGTGATTTACTATTATTCTATTACTTCTTTATTTTCTTTTGCATCTACTTTAGAGTTATAAAAAATACCCAATATCACAATTATAGCTCCTATAAGCTTTTTCCATGAAAAGTCTCCCATAACAATTGCATCTATAATAATTGCACATAACATTTGACCTGAGAACATTAATAATGTACTATATACCACTGGAATCTTAGGAATTACTATATTAGATGTATATACTACTATAACTCCCATAATTCCGCCTAAGAAAATATATAATGGCATTTTACTCATCTCTAAAATTGATGGTACTGAACTACTTCCTAATCCTATTAAAATAAATACTCCACCTACAATTCCACCTATATAATGAATTATTGTACTTTGAATTAAACCAACTTTCTTTCCTATTGTTGAACTTACTACCATAGATAAAGTAGTTAATACTCCTCCAAACATGGCTAATAAAATCATTAACATATTATACTACCTCCCCTATGCCATTGTCATAATAACTAACCCAACAAAAACTATTAAAAATCCTACAAGCTTTTTAGGATTAAATTCATATTTAGTTAATCCAAACAATCCAAAATGATCCACTAAAGATGAAAATATTAATTGCCCAAATACAGCTAATGCTGTTGTTAATGCAACTCCTATACTTCCTATTGTTATTATATTAACTAATGTAAGTGATACTCCAAATATACCTCCAAGATATAAATAGAAAGGTAAGCTTTCCCTTATTACTATTTTTTCCTTTTTAATCGCTGCAACTATAAGTATTGCAATAAGTCCAATTGCATGAATAATCACTACAGAATATGCACTTCCAACATAACTCTCTAATCCACTATTAAAAGAAATCATTATAGAAATAATTGCCCCTATAGCTAGTGCTAAAATATTATACATTCAAATTCCTCCAGTAAAATTTCTAAAAACATCTTATCAGATACTTACATCTAGCAACTAGGACATTTGTCCTATTTTTAATTTAATAGTATAATCTTTTTAGATAAATATTTTATTTATGCTATACATATAACTATTTTTAGTTTAAGGGAGATACTATGAAAAAACTAAATAATCCTACTTTACTTGAATATTACATAAAAAAACATACACTAAATAATTTTTTAAATAACAATTTACTAAACTATCTAGAGATTCATACTTTTAATAAAAATGAATTCCTTTGTACTTTAAATGAAAAACTTTTATATATGTACTTTTTAGTTGATGGAAAATATAAGGTTACAACTCTTTTGTCTAGTGGAAAATCTCTTTTACTTTGCTTTAATACTCCACTTTCTATTATGGGTGATATTGAACTTATTGAAAATCCATATGCAGATTGTAATGTGCAAGCTTTAGAAAATTGTATTTGTCTTGCTTTGCCTATATCTAAAATTAAAGATTATGGTTATGATGACCCTGTATTTTTAAGATTTATAATATCTTCACTCCAAAAAAAGCTTAGACGTAATTCTAGCTATATGAGTATAAATATACTTTCTCCCATCGAAAATAGATTTGCTAGCTATTTAATATCATCACTTCCATCTAATAGCTCAACGGATTTAATTGTAGATATAGATGGCATAAATAATTTATCAGATCTTCTTGGAGCGAGTTATCGTCATTTAAATAGAGTAATTAAAAATCTAAGTGATGAAAAAATAATAAAAAAGTATAAAAATTCAATACAAATTCTTAATCTTAATAAGCTAAAAGATTTAGCTACAGATGAATATAAACATTAATCTATTAAATTCTAAATAGCTATTCTATATATTTCAATTTAAGTTCATAAATTCATTTGTGTAATAAAGCAACCTTTGATAAAATACTAATGATAAAAAAATGGAGGTCAAAACATATGATGCAGAAATTATTAAGCAAAACTAGACAAGCTATAAATGATTTTAATATGATAGAGGAAAATGACAAAATAGCCGTTGGGCTTTCTGGTGGAAAAGACAGTGTGACACTCCTTCATATATTAAAAAACTTTCAAAAATTTTCTCCAGTAAAATTTGAACTTATTGCAATTACATTAAATCCAGGTAATGTTGATAATGGTCCTCTTCATAAATTATGTAAAGAAATAGATGTTCCATTTTATGAAATACAAACTGATATTGCTAAAATTGTTTTTGATATAAGAAATGAAAAAAATCCCTGTTCTCTTTGTGCTAAACTGAGACGTGGTGCCTTAAATGATGCGGCTCAAAAACTTGGATGTACAAAGGTTGCACTTGGACATCATAAAGATGATGCTGTTGAAACCTTTGTTATGACAATGTTTTATGAAGGAAGAATTAATTGCTTCTCTCCAAAATCATATATGGAAAAATATAATTTAACTATTATAAGACCAATGGTATATATTGATGAATATATGATAAAAAAAGCTGTTAAAGATTATAGTTATCCGATAATAATAAATCCATGTCCTGCAGATGGACACACTAAAAGACAAGATGTTAAAGAATTAATAAAAAATCTTAATGGTGATTTCCCAAACCTTAAGGACAAACTATTTTCAGCTTTAAATAATAGTGAACAACTTTTTATTTGGGACAAGCAAGAAATTGATAAAATTAATTCTAAAGAATAAATTTTATTGACTTACATAAAATAATCTTTGAATAAATATAAAATATTTAAGGAGATTTTTTATGTCAAGTTATACAGGAACAGTTAAATGGTTTAATGTAGAAAAAGGATATGGTTTTATTTCAGCTAATGATGGAAATGATATTTTTGTTCATCATTCACAATTAAAAGAAAATGGACCTGACAATACATTACATGAAGGTGAAAATGTATCATTCTCTATTGCTGATGGACAAAAAGGTCCTATGGCAATTAATGTACATAAACTATAAAAAAAGTGGTAGATGAATTAAACTGTACCCCTTGTCAAGGCCAGTTTAAAAAAGAGTAGACTAATTTAGAAGATGATTTCTGTATTGAACAGGAGTCATCTTTTTTAAGTTCCATTGTCCTCTAAAATTATTATGGTAGTCTATGTAATTGTCTATTTCTTTGACTAGATCTTCAAATGTTTCACATGTCTTT
>NZ_JADPEL010000054.1 GCF_015667795.1 Clostridium sp. D53t1_180928_C8 | reverse complement strand
GGAATAAAATAAGCAGAAGAAAGCAAAATAAAGTTTACAATTAAAATAGGGCTTTAATAGGCGGAATTAATATCTTTATTATACTAACATTATATCATGTAGTTATAAAAACTACATGGATAAGTTGGAATAACTAGGAGGTTTAATATATGAAATTAAATTCATTGATTATAGGAGATTTAGTAGCAAAAGTGCCAATAATACAAGGGGGAATGGGAGTAGGCGTAAGTCTGTCTTCACTTGCGGGAGCAGTAGCGAAAGAAGGCGCAATAGGTGTAATATCAGCTGCACAACCTGGATATTTAGAGGATGATTTTGGAAAAGATTCATTAAGTGCTAATATAAGAGCATTAGGAAAACATATAAAAAAAGCAAAAGAAATATCAAATGGTGGAATTATAGGTGTTAATATTATGTGTGCCACACGAAATTATGATGAATATGTGAAATGTGCAATAGATAATGGTGCAGATTTAATTATATCAGGAGCAGGATTGCCAACTGACCTACCAAAGCTTACAGAAGGCTCAAATATTAAAATAGCTCCAATAGTATCACCACCAAAGTCTGCAAGTGTCATTTTAAGAATGTGGGACAGACGTTATGGAAGAACTGCTGATATGGTAGTTATTGAAGGACCAAAAGCAGGTGGTCATTTAGGTTTTTCTAATGAAAGTTTAGATGAATATGAAACAAAGGGTTATGATAAGGAAGTTCTTGAAATAATAGAAATAATTAAAGAATATGAGAAAAAGTATAATAAGAAAATACCAGTAGTATTTGCTGGAGGAGTTTATGATAGAGCTGATATTGATCATTATATTAGTTTGGGCTGTTCAGGTGTTCAAATGGCAACTAGATTTGTAGCAACTGAAGAATGTGATGCAGATATAAACTTTAAAATGGCTTATATTAACGCTAAAAAAGAAGATATAATGATAGTAAAAAGTCCAGTTGGAATGCCAGGGCGTGCTATAAGTAATAAATTCATGGAAGATAGGAAATTAACAAATGAAAAAATAAGTAAATGTTATAAATGCTTAAAAAAATGTGATATGTCAACTATACCATATTGCATAACTGGTGCATTAGTACGTGCTGTAAAAGGTGATGTTGATAATTCCCTTGTATTTTGTGGTGCAAATGCTTATAGATTAGATAAAATTGTTAAAGTTAAAGAGTTAATTGAAGAGCTTATTGGATAAGTAGTGGTAAGTGTATAACTATCTTGTTCTACACACTTTAAATATATTACGAATTAAATTGAGTGAAGAGTGAAGAAGGAAAAGTGAAGAGTTAAGGTTGAAACTGCTATCGTAGTTTCTTAAAATATATATTTTAATTCAGCTTAGCTGAATTATTTACTTAACTTTTCATTCTTACTTCTTCACTCTTAACTATATAAATTAATAGTTTTTATACGGCATATATATTTTTAATTTTTTAATTAATCTAATGATTAATAAAAGTTCTAACAACATCATAATACAATATATAGTAAAATATAGTTTAAAATTATTTTTTATATATTGGAGGTTTTAACATTGTATAAGAAAGATTTATGGGAAAAGTGTGTTGAATTCCATGGGCATGAATGTCCTGGATTAGCAATTGGATTTAGAGCATGTGAAATAGCTAAAGAAAAACTAAATTTAAATTTTTCCAAGGACGAAGAGATAGTTTGTATTACTGAAAATGATGCTTGTGGAGTAGATGCTGTTCAAGTAATTACAGGGTGTACCATGGGAAAAGGTAATTTAATTTATAAAGGAACAGGCAAGATGGCTTTCTCTTTTTTTGATAGAAAAAATAATAGAAGCATTAGGATAATACTAAAAGACTTTAATTTTAATGGAAGTAGAACTGAAAAACAAAATTATATATTAGAAGGAGTTGAAAAAGAATTATTTGATATTAAAACTCCAAATTTCATTGTACCAGAATATGCACGATCATTTAATTCAATTAAGTGTGAAGAATGTGGAGAGTTAGCTCCAGAACATAAGATAAGAATTGAAAAAGGGAAAAAAGTTTGTTTAGATTGTTATAATGAATACACAAGAGGTTGGTAATTTTAAAAGGCTGTATCAATAAATATACTTTGATACAGCCTAAATTTAAAGTGTTTTTGAATTTTCTAAAATGCAGGTCAAAATTGGAATATCAGTGAGTTTCTCTAATGAAATCTTATTATCTATATGAAGAAAATTAGATTCATCATACCTATTTAATATAATTCCAACTATATTTATATTTAAAGCTTTAGCATATTCGATAGTTAAAATAGTACTATTTATAGTCCCTAGGGATGCATTTGCAACTATTATAATATCTAGATTTAAAGCTTTAATTACATCAGTTAGCATCAAATTTTCACTATTTAAGTTTAAGGGACATATAATTCCACCACATCCTTCAACTACTAAAAATTCATGTTCTTTTTTATGCTTTTCATAGTCTGATAAAATCTTAGATAATGAAATAGGATTATTTTCAATTACAGAGGCTAAGTGTGGGGATACTTCAGTTTTATAAATATAAGATACTAAGGAGTTAGGATCAGTATCTATATTACATGTTTTACAAATATAATTTGCATCACCTGCTATAGCCTTTTCCTTAACAATATCTACACCACTTAAAGCTGGTTTATAATATCCTACATTTATATTTTCTTTTTTTAAAGTATTAATTAAAAGGGAAGAGACATAAGTTTTACCAACTTCAGTGCCTGTTGCTGTAATAAATATTCCTTTTCTACTATTTAATAGTATACTTTTTAATGATTGTATCATAGCTTGGCCACCTTATAATTTAATTCTTTTATTGTATTAAAGTCGTCATTAATGCTAATTCCAGCAGTAGTTAACATATCTCCAGTAATAGTAGCGTTAGCACCACTCTTAAATAATGATTTACCTTTATCCTCTAATAATCCACGTCCACCAGCTAATCTAATTGCACCATAGGGTAGTATAAACCTAAAAATAGCGACAGTAAGTTTAATTTCGGCATTAGATAATATTTTATTATTTTCTAAGGGGGTACCCTTAATAGGATTTAATATATTTACAGGAACAGACTTAATTCCTAGATTTCTAATTTCAAGTGCCATATCAATTCTATCTTCCATAGTTTCACCAAGACCTAATATTCCACCACTACAAACTTCAAGACCAGCTTTTTGAGCAGCTTTAATAGTTGAGATTTTTTCATCATAAGAGTGAGTTGTGCAGATATTAGGAAAAAAATTTCTAGATGTTTCTAAATTATTATGATATCTTGTAACTCCAGCTTCCTTTAGTTTTACAAAATCATCATAAGATAATAGGCCATGTGATGCACAAAGTGATATATTTAAGTTTTCATTAATTAATCTATAAGATTTGCATAAAGTTTTTAAATCATTTTGAGATAATCTTTTACCAGATGTAACAATCGAGTATCTTAATACACCTTTTTCTTCATTATATTTTGCATCATTAAATATAGCTTGACTATCTAATAAAGAATATTCTTCAACTGATGTTTTAAAATGGAGTGATTGAGCACAATATTTACAGTTTTCAGAGCATTGTCCTGATTTTCCATTTATAATTGTACACATATCAAAAGAATCTCCACAAAAATATCTGCGTATTTCATCAGCAGCTACACATAACTTATCAAGGGGTTCATTTAATAAAGAAAGAATTTCATCTTTTTCTAATATAACTCCATTAAAAATCTTTTCCTTTAGTTTATCTATTATATTCATT
This sequence comes from Clostridium sp. D53t1_180928_C8, assembly GCF_015667795.1. GTDB lineage: Bacteria > Bacillota > Clostridia > Clostridiales > Clostridiaceae > Clostridium. The sequence continues at coordinate 15,720 of NZ_JADPEL010000054.1, read as the reverse complement.
TGCAAGTACCTGTCCTTTAATTACTGGAATTGTTCTCTTAGCGATTATCGAACTAATAATACATAATAATAAATCTCCTGGAACGCATATGAGAAAACAATAAAATATTACTGCACCAACAGTAATAGGTGAATTTAAATAATAATTTGCTATAAAGTAATAATAAACCATTCCAAAGATATAAACTATTGATAAACCAGTTAAGCTTGCACATATAAGCCTTTTAATAGATGGTTTTGTAGTTTTATGTGTAATATAACCAGTAACATAAGTTCCAACTAAAAATCCAATAAGATATCCAAAAGTTGGTTGAACAATATAACTTAAACCACCACCTTGAGTAAAAACAGGAATACCAATTAATCCAACTAATAAATAAATGCCAACTGAAATTGCTCCTAATCTTGGACCAAGTAATAATCCTGCTAATGTAGTAAATAAAACTTGAAGGGTAAATGGAACAACAGGTATTGGAATTTTAATAAAGGCTCCAACTGCAATTAATGCTGCAAATAGTGAACATAAAATAAGCGATTTTGTATTAAGTTTATTCATTTAATTTAACCTCCTAATAGAAACTTCACCGGAATTTAAAATTTTAATAGAACCATCATCATGTCGTACTACTAAAGAACCATCACTATTTATATTAATGGCCTTACCTTTAGATGATACTCCAGAATTTATATATATAATTTCTTGATTCAAGACAATACTTCTTTTTTTATACTCTGATATAAAATCATAATTTTTAATTCTTGGAATCATATCTAAAATATTATTTATTATTTCTGCACAAAGCATATTTCTATTAATAATGTTGTTATCATTATTAAATAATGAAGATGCAATTGATTTAAGCTCCTCAGGAAAATCATCCTTGGGTTGATTAAAATTAATTCCTATTCCTAAGATTAAATAATCAATAGTGCCACTCTCAAAATTAGTAGAGGCTTCTGTTAATATTCCAGCAACTTTTTTATTATTTAAATAAATATCATTTATCCATTTTATCTGACAGTCTATACCAGTAACCTTTTTTATTGCCTTACAGATAACTACTGAAGAAGATGTAGTAATTAATACTGAATCCATAGCTGTTAAATTTGGACGTAATATAATACTCATATAAATACCTGTGTTAGCTGGAGAATAAAAGATTCTTCCTAATCTACCTTTTCCATCTGTTTGTTCTTCTGAAATAACAACTGTTCCATGTTTAGCACCTGATAAAGCTAAATTTTTAGCTATTTTATTAGTTGATGATATTGTTTTATAACTATAAATTTCTATATCAGAGCATGGCTCATTTAAATATAAGGAAATACCTTCTTTTGAAATAAAATCAGTATTAGTATCTAAGGAATAACCCTTATTAGTAACGGCATTAATAATATATCCTTCATTTCTAAGAGAATTAATTGCTTTCCAAATAGATGTTCTAGATATATTCAGTGCTTTTGCAATTTCTTCACCTGAAATATTTTTACCTTTGTTTTCTTCTAAAATCTTTAAAACTTTTCCTTTAATTAGCATAACTAACCTCCTTGGTTGATATTATATTGAAAGTAAAATAGTTTGTCAATCAAAATAAATAAATTGGTTAACAATTTATCGAATTATTTTTATAATATATTTCACATATACTAAAGCATAGGAATATAATATATTAAAAATATTAATATATCCTACGAAGAGGAAGAGTAATTAAGTTTAGGTTCAATAAAGAGAGTTAGGTATGGTGGAATCTTAGCAAGAAATAATTTAATGAATGGGCCTCAGAGGAACAATGAGAAATCAAATTTGAAAGTATCTACGTGGTGGGCTGCACCTTATAGCAGATAGAGTATGTTAGTACTTGATTAAGAGTGGTGTGAATTTTAATAATTTATTTTACACAATTTAGGTGGCAACACGGATATAAACTCCGTCCTATTTATTTAGGATGGAGTTTTTTTATTTTTAAAAATAGTACTATTTGAGTAAAAAAAGAAGGAGCAATAATTATGAAAAAAGAAATTCTTTTAACAGGCGATAGACCAACTGGTAAACTTCATATAGGTCACTATATGGGTTCACTAGTAAATAGAGTAAATTTACAAAACAGTGGATTATATGATAGTTATATCATGATAGCAGATCAACAAGCATTAACAGATAATTCTAGAAATCCTGCAAAAATAAGAAATAGTTTGATAGAGGTAACTTTAGATTATTTAGCAGTAGGTATAGACCCAACCAAATCAATGATTTTTATTCAATCACAAGTACCTGAACTAAATGAACTTACAATGCATTATTTAAATTTAGTTACTGTTGCGAGATTAGAAAGAAATCCAACGGTAAAAAATGAAATAAAAGAAAAAAATTTTAATATGAGTATTCCAGCAGGATTTTTAATTTATCCTATAAGTCAAGCTGCTGATATAACAGCATTTAAAGCAGATATAGTTCCAGTAGGTGAAGATCAGCTCCCTATGATAGAACAAACAAGAGAAATAGTTAGAAGCTTCAATACTATTTACAATAAGGAAGTTTTAGTGGAACCTAAAGCAGTTTTACCAGAGCAGGGCTTAGGGAGATTACCTGGTATAGATGGTAAAGCTAAAATGAGTAAATCTTTAAATAATGCAATTTATCTTAGTGATGAGTCAGATGTGATAAGAAATAAAATTATGTCCATGTATACTGATCCTAATCATATTAGGATTGAAGATCCAGGAAATATAGAGAATAATACTGTATTTACCTATTTAGATGCCTTTTGTAAAGATAAAGATTTCTTAGAAGAAATGAAATCACATTATAAAAAGGGTGGACTTGGGGATGTACAAGTAAAAAAATATCTAAATGAAATAATTCAAGCGGAGCTTGAACCAATAAGAAGTAAGAGAAAAATCTATGAAAAGGATTTAGATTATGTATATGATATTTTGAAAAAAGGTAGTGAAATAGCTAGAAATAAAGCTGCTATCACTTTAGCTGAAGTAAGAGAAGCAATGGGTATAGAATATTTTTCACAGCATTAAAGTGACAAATTTTTCAAATAGCTATATAATAAAAATATCTAATAAGACTTTAGAGAGGATGATATAAAAAAATGGGAAAAAGAAAAAATAAAGCAATAGAATTGCATAAAAATAGATATACATGTTCACAAGCTGTAGCATGTGCATTCTGTGATTTAGTAGATGTTGATGAAGCTACGATGAAAGATTTAGTAAGAAGATATAGTGGTGGGGCTTATAAAGTATGTGGGGCTGTAATGGGTGCATATGTTATAGCTAATTACTTAAATGGAAATATAAATCTAGAAAATCCGGCTGAACCAGTTAAAGATGATATAGAACTTTTAAATGAAATTGAAAAAAAGTTTAAAGATAAAAATACTTCAGTATTATGTAAAGAGCTAAAAGGTATTACTACTGGAACAATGTTACGTTCTTGTAGAGGCTGTGTAGAAGATGCAGCAGAAATTTTAGAAGAAATAGTAGATTTAAAAATGAATATCTATTGTTAGAAATAATTTATAAACCTGGTTTAAGTTTTATTAGACTAGGTTTAACTTATATATTATTTATAAAAAAATATAATTTTTAAGTAACTATTTATATAAATCTGAATATAATAGTGTGTATTAAAGCCTTTATAATACGAAGGAGCGTAAAAATTATATGTAAAATAAAAAATAAAGGAATCTATGGAACTTTTTATGTTAATTAATAGTCTAATAAATATAAATTAAATTTTTGCGGTATATTATGGGGTGTAAAAGAAGTGTGGAAGAAGTTAATTTTATCAGAAAAAGATTATGAATATTTAACAAAAGGATTAGCAAGTGGTGTTGGAATAGGAATAATAACAGGATCTTTAGTAGGAGATGTTTTATTTTTCTTTGCACTTGGAGGCGTATTAGGAATTATAGGGGCAGGTATATTTTCATTTTATAAAAAATTTAAAGTAGATCATAAAATTTAGCAGCTATATATTTAATAAATATTAAAAGGATTATATTAATACGTTTAACAATAATATAATCTTTTTTATTTTATGTAAATTATTTTTATAATGTAATATTACTTATAAATTAAAAATAAGCTTATATTAACATTAATAAATTTACAATAAATAATTAATGTAAAAGTTATTTTGAAATTGTAAATTATAATATTAAAGGTTGATAGGAGTAAAATATATTATGCTTAAGATAGTACTAAATAAAAATTGGAAAATGAGGAAAACTGGAGAGGACAAGTGGAATAAGGTTAATATATCAGAAAGTATATTAGGGGATCCGATTTCAAATAATCAAATTAGAAATTTTTATTTTAATGTTAATGAATTAAAAAAAATAAATATTATAGACTATACCTATGAATATAGAAATTTTTTTGATGTTAATGAGGAAATTTTTTATTGCGATAAAGTAATATTAAATTTGGAAAAAGTTAGCACACTAACTGATATTTATTTTAATGATAAGCTACTATTAACCTCTAATAATATTAACGTTCCCTATAAGATTGACATAACTAACTCTTTAAAAATTGTTAATAATGAAATAAAGGTTATTTTCCACTCTCCATCAGACTTTCTTGAAATACAACCTAATTCTAAATTCAAAATGGATGATTTTTTATACTTTCCCTATATCGAAATATTAGGTTATGTTAATTTGTTAAGCAGTAATAAATAAAGTCTAAATTTAAAGAAAATAACTAAAGGTCGGCAAATTGCTGACCTTTAAGCTTTTTTATAAAAATAATACTTATATATGATTATTTATAAAATATATGGTAGAATATATAAAAATTATAATTATAAAGGAGTACTATCAATGGAAGAAACAATAAGTAGAGTAAGAAAATTCAGAAAAGACAGAGAATGGGATCAATTTCATTCTCCATCAAACTTAGCAAAAGCTATTTCTATTGAAGCAGCAGAATTATTAGAGGAATTCTTATGGGATAATGAAAATTATAAGAAACAAAATGTTCAAGAAGAATTAGCAGATGTTATGGTTTATTGCTTACATATGGCTGATGCTTTAAATGTTGATATTAATGAAATAATAAATAATAAGATGGATAAAAATGAAAAGAAATATCCTGTGGAAAAATCTAAAGGAAATAGTAAAAAATATACTGAGTTATAATTATATATTGTAAATAAAATCAAAAAAATGTATAATTATTCTAAAACTCATAAGTAAAGGCAGGAAAGCAAATGAATAGGGGCAATTTAATTGATATTTTAAAAAAGAAAATAGTAGTTCTCGATGGTGCTATGGGAACAAGTATACAAAACTTTAAGTTAACTGAAGAAGATTTTAGGGGTGAGTTGCTTAAGGATTTTCATAAAGAACAAAAAGGTAATAACGATGTATTATCTCTAACCAAGCCTGAAATAATAAAAAAAATTCATAGAGATTTTTTAGAGGCTGGCTCAGATATAATTGAAACAAATACTTTTAGTTCTACAAGTATATCTCAAGAAGATTATAAATTAGAACATTTAGTTTATGATTTAAATTATAGATCAGCAAAAATTGCAAGAGAAGTAGCAGATGAGTTTACTAGAAAAACTCCAGACAAACCAAGATTTGTTGCAGGTTCTATTGGACCTACAAATAAGACAGCATCTTTATCACCTGATGTAGAAAATCCAGGTTATAGAAATATTACTTTTGATGAGCTTGTAGAAGCTTATAGTGAACAAATTTCTGCACTTATGGATGGTGGAATAGATTGTGTATTAATTGAAACTATTTTTGATACACTGAATGCTAGAGCAGCTATAGTTGCAGCTAATAATGTTTATAATCTAAAAGGAAAAAATCTTCCTATAATGATTTCTGGAACTTTAACTGACAAGTCTGGCAGAACATTATCTGGTCAAAAGTTAGATGCTTTTGCACAATCAATTAGAAATGAAAATGTAATTTCAATAGGCTTAAACTGTTCTTTTGGTGGAGAAGATATAATACCATTTATAAAAGAATTAGCTAATACTCAAGATATGTTTATATCTGTTTATCCAAATGCAGGATTACCTAATATATTAGGTGAATATGATGAACTACCTAATATAACTGCAGGATTTATACGCCAATTAGCAGAAGAAAAGAAAGTGAACATTGTTGGTGGGTGTTGTGGGACTACAGCTAAGCATATAAAAGCAATATCTGATGTTGTAGAAAAATTAGAGCCACGAAAAATTCCAGAAATTAAAATAGAAAGTATATATTGTGGTCTTGAGGTAGTTAGAAGCAATAAGGAGAATAATTTTATAAATATAGGTGAAAGAACTAATGTAGCTGGTTCTGCTAAATTTGCAAGACTTATAAGAGAGAAGAATTATGAAGAAGCTTTGTCTATAGCAAAAGATCAAGTAGAAAATGGGGCTCAAATAATAGATGTTAACTTTGATGATGGATTATTAGATAGTGTTAAAGAAATGGAGTATTTCTTAAAGCTATTAGCATCTGAACCTGATATATCTTCAAAACCTATAATGATAGATTCATCAAGGTGGGAAGTAATAGAGGCTGGATTAAAAAGTATTCAAGGAAAACCTATAGTAAATTCCATTTCATTAAAAAATGGTGAAGATGAATTTTTAACTCATGCTAGAGTTGTTAAAGATTTTGGTGCTGCTGTTGTGGTAATGGCATTTGATGAAAACGGACAAGCAGATACTTTTAATAGGAAAAAAGAGATATGCTTAAGGGCTTATAATTTATTAGTTAATAAGTTGAAATTTCCACCACAGGATATAATATTTGATCCTAATATTTTAGCAATTGCAACAGGTATAGAAGAACACGATAATTATGCTGTTGATTATATAAATGCTACTAGATGGATAAAAGAAAATCTTCCTTATGCTAAAGTATCAGGAGGAGTATCAAATTTATCCTTCTCATTTAGGGGAAATAATACTATCAGAGAAGCAATGCATTCAGTGTTTTTATATCATGCAATAGAAGCTGGAATGGATATGGGAATAGTTAATCCAGGAATGATACAAATTTATGATGATATTCCTAAAGATTTATTAGAACTTGTTGAAGATGTAGTATTAAATAGACGTAAAGATGCAGCAGAAAGATTATTAGATAAAGCAGAAGACTATAAAAAAGGAAATTCCTCAATCCAAACTAACAAAAATGCATGGAGAGAAAATAACCTAGATGAAAGATTAAGTTACTCATTAATTAAGGGAATAACTGAATATATAGATGAAGATTTAGAAGAAGCAATAAAAAGGTATTCAAAAGCCCTTAATATAATAGAAGGTCCATTAATGAATGGTATGACTAAAGTTGGAGAATTATTTGGAGATGGAAAAATGTTTTTACCTCAAGTTGTTAAATCAGCTAGAGTTATGAAAAAGGCTGTTTCATTTTTACTTCCATATATAGAGAATGATAAAAAAGAGGGGGAAACCTCTAAAGCCGGTAAGATTCTTTTAGCAACAGTTAAAGGTGATGTTCATGACATTGGTAAAAACATTGTTGGTGTAGTTCTTGCTTGTAATAATTTTGAAATAATAGATTTAGGAGTTATGGTCTCTTGTGAAAAAATAATTGAAACTGCAATTAAAGAAAATGTTGATATAATTGGACTAAGTGGTCTTATAACACCTTCCTTAGATGAAATGTGTCATATAGCTTCAGAAATGGAAAATAGAAATATGAATATACCAATAATAATTGGTGGTGCTACAACATCAAAAGCTCATACTGCTTTAAAAATAGCTCCTAATTATAGTGGAACAATAGTATATGGATATGATGCTTCAAAAACTGTTGAAATATGTAAAAACCTATTAGGTGAAAATAAATTTGAATATATTAAATCTATTGAATATGAATATGAAGATGTAAGAAACACTTATAATAAATATGAAAAAAAGATGATATCATTAGAAGAAGCTAGGGAAAATAAATATCAAATAGATTGGAATAACACTGATATTGAACAACCTAATTTTATAGGTATAAAAGAAATTTGCAATTATACTATATCTGATTTAAAACCTTATATTGATTGGACATTCTTCTTTGTAGCATGGGAAATGAAAAAGTTATATCCAGATATTTTAAAAGATTCAAATTATGGAGAAGAAGCTAAAAAGATATTAAGTGATGCTAATGATATGTTAGATTTTATTGAAAAAAATAATATTATAGATCTTAAAGGTGTTTTTGGTATATTTAAAGCCAATTCAAATGGGGATAATATTGAAGTTTATAATAACGATAATAGTGTAGCAACAACATTTAATTTATTTAGGGAGCAAAGAAAAAAAAGTTCTGGTAATTATTTATGCCTTTCTGACTTTATTGCACCTAAAGAAACTGATATAGCTGATTACTTAGGTGGATTCATAGTAACAGCTGGAATTGGAGCAGATAAATATGCTAAAAAATTCGAATCAGAAGGTGATTCATACAATTCAATTATGTTAAAACTTGTATGTGATAGATTAGCCGAAGCATTTGCAGAAAAGCTTCATGAAGATGTAAGAAAGTATTACTGGGGATATTCTACAGATGAAAATTTAAATATGAAAGAAATTTTAAAAGCTAGTTACAGAGGTATCAGACCAGCATTTGGATATCCATCACTTAGTGATCAAAGTCAAATGAAAAAACTATTTGATCTTTTAGATGGTGAAAAAGTAACAGGTGTAAAACTAACTGAAAGCTATATGATGGATCCTGTATCATCAGTATGTGGCTTATACTTTGCTTCAGAAAAATCAAGATATTTTAATTCTAATTTAATTGATAAAGATCAAGCTGAAGATTATGCAATAAGAATCGGATGTACTAGAGAAGAACTTGAAAAATCTTTACCTAACATTTTATCTTATAAGTAAAAAATACTTAAATTTAAAGAAACTAAGTATATCATTTAGATATACTTAGTTCTTTTTTATTTGAAACAAGGTTATATTTTTTATGATATATTATTTATATATTTAAATCATATTTTATAATTTAAAAGTTATTTATATAAGAAAGGGCTTACAGATGGATAAAGAATTAATAATAAATAAAACTAAAGAGTTTGTTAAAGAAAAACTTTATGGTGAAGGTAGTGGACATGATTGGTATCATATTGAAAGGGTATATAATTTATCAAAATACTTAGCTAAGAAAGAAAATGCAGATTTTTTTATAGTAGAAATGACTGCTTTATTACATGATATAGATGATTGGAAATTTTCAAATAATAATATTACAGATACAACAACTACAGAAAATTTTTTAAAAAGCTCTGGAGTTACTGAAGAAGATTTAATAAAAATTATTAAAATTATTAAAACTATATCTTTTAAAGGTGGCGTAGTTGATTCAAGTCAAGATACTATAGAAGGAAAAGTTGTACAAGATGCAGATAGGTTAGATGCAATTGGTGCAATTGGGATTGCAAGAACATTTGCCTATGGAGGAAGTAAAAATAGAGTTATTTATGATCCTAATATTAAACCAATTAACTTTAACTCATTAGATGAAGTTAAAAGTAGCGATAATCATACAATAAATCATTTTTATGAAAAATTATTAAAGCTTAAAGACCTAATGAACACTAAATCAGCCAAAGAAATTGCTATAGCAAGACATAAATATATGGAAGAATTTTTAAATGAGTTTTATTATGAATGGAACTTTAATATGGAAGATAATTAGTTTAAAAGTCAGAGTTGAAATTTCAATTCTGATTTTTTCTATTTTAATGAATACTTTAATAGAAATATTTTCTATTGACAATAATTTGAAATGAGAGTATTATTTAAACATAAATTATTTACAAATATAGGATATTAAATATAAGAATTATAATTAAATCTGATAGAAAAGTTAAGTCTGATCTAAAAGAGAGTAATTAAAAGTTTGGTAAATATATATAAGCGCCTCTTTTCGTTTATATATTTTATTTAGCTAGCTTTCTTTTAAAGAAAGCTAGCTTTTTTTATTAGTATTGAATAAGGGGATGATAATTTTGAGGAAAATAGCTGTAATAAGTGCAATTTTAGAAGAACCAAAAGAATGTCAAGAAAAGTTTAATAGTATTGTTTCAAATTTTAGAGGTAGCATAAAAGGGAGAATGGGTATACCTTTTGAAGAAGGAATTTCTGTTATTAGTATAACTGTAACAGGAACTTTAGAAGATATTAATAGTTTAACTGGAAAGTTAGGAAATATCCCAGGAGTTGTAGTTAAAACAGCAATTGCAAAAAGGGAGATTTAAATAAAACTATGAATGTTAAGGATATTATAAATAAACTTTATAATACATCTATGGCTTCCTATGAAGAACTTTTATTTTTATTAGATAATATATCTACTGAAGATAAGAAGTATTTAATTGAAAAATCACATGATGTATCATTAAAAAATTATAGCAATAATGTATTTATAAGAGGTCTTATAGAATTTACAAACTATTGTATTAGAGATTGTAAGTATTGTGGAATAAGGAAATCCAATGATAAAGCAGATAGATATAGACTTACTTTAGATGAAATATTAGAATGTGCAGATATTGGTGACAAGTTAGGATATAAAACTTTTGTTCTTCAAGGAGGAGAAGATCCGTATTTTACTGATGAAAAAATGGTTGAAATTATAACAAATATAAAAAATAAATATCCTAATAATGCAATTACCTTATCACTTGGTGAACGTTCATATAAATCATATGAAAAGCTGTTTAAAGCTGGTGCTGATAGATATTTATTAAGACATGAAACAGCTAATAAAATGTTATATGAATCTTTACATCCTAATTCAAGTTTTGAAAATAGAAGAAAATGCCTTGAAAATTTAAAAAAGATAGGATATCAAATAGGAGCAGGATTTATGGTTGGACTACCAAATCAAAATAATAATGATTTAGTAGATGATTTATTGTATTTAAAAGAATTAAATCCTCATATGTGTGGTATTGGACCATTTATCCCACATATAGATACACCTCTTGCCAATGAGTGTGGAGGTACAGCTGAAAAAACTATAACAATGTTAGCCTTAATAAGGTTAATATTACCTAAAACTTTATTGCCTGCAACAACAGCACTTGGAAGTATTGATCCATTAGGAAGAGAGAAAGGGTTAAAAGCCGGTGGAAATGTAGTTATGCCTAATCTTTCTCCAACAAGTGTAAGAGAAAAATATTCACTTTACAATGGGAAAATATGCACTGGAGATGAAGCAGCTGAATGTAGAGACTGTATCGAAAAAAGAATAAATAATGCAGGTTTCAAATTAAAAGTTGATAGAGGAGATAGCTTAGTACTATCAGAAAGAGAAAGAAACTTAATATATAAAAATATAAAAATAAAAAATAATTTTGAAGTTAATTTAAATAATATAACTTTAGTAAAATAAAATGGTAGGAGAATTATTTATGTATATTAATCATGAAGAGGTATATGAATTATTAGAGGAAGGTAAAAAAGCATCAAGAAATGATATATTAAATATATTAGAAAAAGCAAGAGAAAAAATGGGTATTTCTCATAAAGATATTGCTTCATTATTACAATTAGATGATAGAGAATTAGAAGCAGAAATGTTTAAAGTTGCGGGAGAAATAAAAAACTCTATTTATGGTAAGAGAGTAGTTTTATTTGCTCCACTTTATATTAGCGACTATTGTGTTAATAATTGCGTGTACTGTGGTTATAAAAAGTGTAATAATTTTAAAAGAAGAAAACTTACACAAGCTGAAATAAAAGAAGAGGTTAAAATATTAGAAAAAATGGGGCATAAAAGATTAGCTTTAGAACTAGGTGAGGATCCAGTAAATGCACCTATAGAATATGTTTTAGAAAGTCTTGATACTATATATAAAACTCAAAATGAAAATGGAAATATTAGAAGAGTAAATGTTAATATTGCAGCAACTACAGTGGAAAATTATAAAAAGCTTAAAGATGCAAATATAGGAACTTATATCTTATTTCAAGAAACTTATCATAACCCAACATATGAAATAATGCATCCGCACTCACTAAAATCTAGTTATGAATATCATTTAAATGCTTTTGATAGAGCAATGGAAGCTGGAATTGAAGATGTTGGTGGTGGTGTTTTATTTGGCTTATCTGACCCTAAATTTGAAGTACTTTCTTTAATGATGCATAATGAACACTTAGAAAAAAGGTTTGGAGTTGGCTTTCATACAATATCAGTTCCAAGAATTAGACAAGCAGAAGGAGTTACATTAGAAAATTTCCCATATTTATTAAGCGATAATATGTTTAGAAAAATAGTTGCAATAATTAGAATAGCAGTTCCATTTACAGGAATAATTATGTCCACAAGAGAAGATGAAGCGATGAGGAGAGATGCTTTAAAATTTGGGGTAACTCAAGTTAGTTCAGGTTCATCTACTGGAGTTGGAGGCTATAAGCAAAGGGAAGAAGGTAACAGTATTGAACAGTTTAAAACTTCAGATGAAAGAACACCATTAGAAGTTTTAAATTGGTTATTGGATGAAGGTTATATTCCAAGTTATTGTACTGCATGTTATAGAAAAGGAAGAACTGGTGAAACTTTTATGGGGTTAGCTAAAACTGGTGAAATACAAAATATGTGTGAGCCAAATGCATTAATGACATTAATGGAGTATGCATTAGATTATGGTGATGAAGAAACATGCAATAAGACAGAAAAAATAGTAAATGATGAAATACTGAAAATAAACAATGAGTCTATAAAAAGTTTTGTTAATGAAGGAATAATTAAATTAAAGGAAGGCAAAAGAGATATTTATATTTAGGGGGAAAAATGAATAGTACACCAAATGCAAATAGGAAACATATAGCTATATTTGGAAAAACAAATGCTGGAAAGTCTTCTTTAATTAATAGTATTTGTGGTCAAGAAATTTCTATAGTATCAGATACTAATGGAACAACAACAGATCCTGTTTTTAAAGCTATGGAGTTAATTCCAATTGGTCCAGTTTTATTTATAGATACTGCTGGACTTGATGATAAAAGTGAGATTGGTAAACTTAGAGTAAAAAAAACTATGGATATAATAAAAGGAACAGACTTTGCTTTATATGTAATGGATGCAAATAATATAAATGATAATGATTATAAAGATATAAAATTAGAATTTAAAAAACATAATATACCATATCTATTAGTCATAAATAAGATTGAAGATATAGAAGAATCTAAATTAAATAGAATAAAAGAAAAATATATCAATGCTGTGTTTATATCTACTTACAGTAATGAAGGTATTGATGAATTAAAAAATCAATTAATAACAAAGCTTCAAGACACTGAAAACGAAATACCTATAATAGGAGATTTAGTACCTTATGGTGGGAAAGTGATATTAGTTGTTCCCATAGATTCTGAGGCTCCAAAAGGAAGAATTATATTACCACAAGTTCAATGTATTAGAGATTGTTTAGACAATGGTATTAAAACCTATGTTGTAAGAGATACAGAACTTCAATCAGCTTTAAATGATATAAAAGATGTTGATTTAGTTGTTACGGATTCACAAGCCTTTAAAAAAGTAAATAAAATTGTACCTAAGGATATAAAATTAACAGGTTTTTCTATTTTATTTGCAAATCATAAAGGAGACTTAAATTCATTTGTTAATGGGGCAAGGAAAATAAACACTTTAAATAAAAACTCAAAAATATTAATTTCTGAAAGCTGTACACATAATATTTCTCATGAAGATATAGGTAGAATAAAAATACCAAAGCTTTTAAATAAGTACGTTGGTGCAGAATTAAACTATGAATTTAGAGTAGGGCATGATTTTCCAGAGAATATAAATGAATATGATTTAATAATTCATTGTGGTGGCTGTATGATAAATAGAAAAATTATATTAAATAGAATAAAACTCTGTAATGATAAAGACGTAGCAATAACAAATTATGGAGTGATTTTAGCCTTCTTAAATGGCATTTTAGATAGGAGTTTAGAAATATTTAATAAATAATAATAAGGTTGTCTTTTTAGGCAGCCTTATTGCAATTTTTATAATATATTCAAATAATAATATCATTAGATGATATTAAGCTATTAACAGATTTTATTATAAATTTATTATAATCATTATTATCAATAATTACAGGACATGATAATTTTAAATCCATAATTGAACTTTTAAATTTTAAATCTCTTAATATATTATTTGCCTTTTTTATTGTAACAGGAAGTATATTGTTATCACATTCAATAGCGTTGGATAAACTTATTGAATTAATAAAATTAATAATACATTTTAAATCATAGTTTTTTATATTTTCTTTTATAAACTTTTTTTCAAGAAATGAATTGTAAGTACTTTTTTTTATAGGCAGATTATTTATATTTTCATTAAAGTAATTATCTAACCATAAATGATAGTAATAGCCCATTACATATGATTTCTCATAATAAGATAATTTTAAATTCGAAATTTTGTTTTTAAAAGAATAAATATTAGGTTTATCAGTTATTTTTTCTTTAAAATGTGATAAACAAGCCTTTTCTTTATTTTTAAAAACAACATAATAATCAGGGGCTATACTTCCGAGAGTTAAATAGTATAAATCATAATCATTAAAATTTATATCATTTAAATGTTTAATAAAATTAATATGAGTAGATAATTCTGGCATAAAAGTTCCTCCATCTTTAACTCTTTTATTGATTTATATGAGTAAATATTTTAAAATATTTATAAAATTTTAGGAAATATAAATATAATAGAAAAAAGAAGGTGTATAAATTAATGAGATATGTAATTGTAAGTGTTGTAAAAGGAGAAGCTGGAAAGTTTAATAATGATTTAAGAAAAGATATATTTAAAAAATTTAAAGCTAGATCATCAAAGCTTCCTGCTCATTTTACAATAAAAGCTCCATTTGAATATGATGGAAGTATTAAAGATTTAGAGGATAGTATAAAGGAAATTTGTAGCATCGAAAAAGCTGCACCATATATAATAGATGGATATAACCATTTTGACAATAGGGTAATTTATATGGATGTAAATATGTCAACAGAAGGAAAGAATGTTCATGATAAGCTTATTGAAACTCTTTCTAAAATTCCATATATTAATTTTACTAAAAGTGATGGTAAAGATAAAATATTTCATATAACTTTAAGCTCTAAAAAAATTCAAAAAATATATACTGAATTATGGGATTATATAACAAGATTTAAATGTACATTTGAATGTACATTTGATAATATTTGTATTTATAAGTGGGAAGAAAATACATGGCAATTACATAAAGAGTTTATATTTAAGAATTAGTTCATAAATTAAATTTAATTTCTTACAATCTGACTTCAATTTTTTATTTAACTAAACATATAAGTAATAATGTTTACATAGATTATTATAGAATAATTAAGTATGGGGGAAATATGAAAAGAATATTAATTATTAAACCATTAATATATGGTATTTTTATTTTAGTTTTATATAATATTCTATTTAAAACAGAATTATTTTTTACAAATGAAGAAGTGTCAACATTTGTTAGTTATATGCAGGAAAGAAATGATTTTTTAGGAGCATCAAATTTTATGATTTGGTTAGTAATAATATCAGCTTTGGTAATAACAGCTTTAAATAAAATTGATAAAGTTAAATCATAATAAGTATAAAGATAATCATTATAGTATTTCTATATTGATTATCTTTTTTTATGCAATTATCTTATTTTT
>NZ_JADPEL010000053.1 GCF_015667795.1 Clostridium sp. D53t1_180928_C8 | reverse complement strand
CTTCTTTTTCCATTCGCTCTTTGTCCATAAATTGAACTATTGTTATATTTAATTATTTGTTTCGTATTATGTTCCAAGTCCGAATCTATTTTTTTAATAGCAGTATGTGCCTCTTCAATTCCTGCTTCAATGTTATCTAAAAATTGCTCCTTTATAACCTCTCCTGTCTGCCAATCTTTTCTTCTAAAATTAAAATTAACTGCCATTAAACTTCCTCCTCTATATAAGTATCATTAATATCTACTGTCAATTTAAACTCAATTATTTCATTTTTTTCTTTTTCTGTTATCCATTTTAATTTAACAGCCTTTTCTAAATAAGTTTTATTAATTCTGTTTTCAACATACATATCTAATAACTTTTGAAACATTTTATCACCCCCTTCTAAGGCACTATATCCATTATTGTTATCATTAAATTTTCAATAACTTCATCCAATTCATTTACTTTATTTTTTAAATTTTCTTTTTCTTCATCAATTACTATTTCAATAGATTTAAAATATAGAAAAAGAGTATCTTTATCTGATACTCTTTTAACTAACTTATACTCCTTATTCTCATCCTTTTCTGTTAATCCATCGTAATATTCTATAGCCTTCATATATTACCATCCTAGCGCAAACCAGTATACTGCGTGGTTTTCTTGCCTTGCTCCTGTGAATCTTACTCTAAGTCTATTACTATTCCATTCCACTCTTTTATTGCTTGTATCTACAACATCTGGTGTAGCTGGTTTCATAACGAAATCTGCATATACACAAGTAGCAAAACTTTTAGAAAATTCTACCCAAACATCTCCAGCCCCTGCTCCTGGTGTTGTTATAAAACTTCCCCATTGAACTTTTAGTCCACCCAAAAACTCCTGCCTTCCAAGAGAAGATAACAATTGATTTTCCGTATTAAACTCTTTTATAGAATTAATTTCTTCTAATAAATTATTAATAACAGTTTGATTATTTGTCTTTCTGCTATCTGTAATATTTACAGTTTGAATAGCTGAAACTCCTACTCCTACATATACTTCCGCTAATTTTACATAGCTTGAACTTGTAGTGCTAGGTGCTGAAGGACTTGGGTTTGCTGTACCTTTCAACACTTTTATTTGTCTAGTTGTTCCTGAAATATATGCTACTATTGCATCTATTCTAGGATAACTCTCAGTATTACTTTCTATATCAATTGTGTAGCTGGCTGTATTCTGAAGTAATGCTCCATTAATACTACAAACCCCACTAGAAACCTTAACTGCCATTGCAGGTGAACTTTGTGCTGTTACTTTTAAATCATTTTCTCCAAAGACTATTTTCCCCCCTAAACTTTTACTTGTAATTAAATGTGCATCTGCTACTGTATAAGTAGTCATGCCATCAGCATTATAAATTCCTCTTATAGCCATAAAACTTCTTCCTTTCTTAAAATAAAAAAGAACTCATAAGAGCCCTTTTTAAAATAATTACTTGTATCTATAAATAGTTGGTTTATTATCTCTAAAAATTGAATTTCCTAAAGTAATTGTTACTGTATTTTCAGTTAAATCAACTTTATATTCAAGAACTTTTATTTTTATATTAAGTTTATATTTTTCTGTATTTAATTTAATATAATCACCTACTCCAATATCAAAAATATTAAACACTTCTGATATTCCTACTTTAACTGTACAATTAATCAAAGGATCCTTATAAGCATTTAAAACTTCTTCACATTGCTTATCTAAGGTCTCTTGTAACCTTATATCATTAACTTGTATTACTTTTTCTCGTCTTCCATATAAATTTAAAGAATTATAATCAATAGCAGTTGACATTAATGCATTAAAAACTTTATCTTCTTCCCACGAAACTCTTGCACTAACTACATTTGCTATTTGTGTTTGGTCTATAATGTAATCTAATGAACCTATTATGTTATAATCATTAATTTCATAGTATTCAGATTTATCTTCACCTAAATTTTTATAAAAATTAAATTTTCTTTCCTCAGTAATTTGAAAGTAACAATTACTAGCTTCTATAAATTCTTGTATTTTTTCATAAAGATCATCTGACCATTCAATAACTCTATCAGTTTTCAAAGTACTATCTTCACATTCCCCTAATTCAATACCTGTTCTTGTTATATTGTTTATTTCACTAATAAGAGAAAATATTAATGAACCATAAGTTTTATTATGATAATCCCTTTTAAACTCATTCTTAGAATTTAATCCTATATCAATAAAGTTTCTATTTTGAAATAAACAAGCATAACCTAAACATATACACTGAATGTCTTCATTAACTGGACATGGTGAATTTACAACTCCAAACCATAGCAACTCCTCTTTATTATTTTCAATTTTATATAATTCTATATGTTGATTTAATATGAGCTCTATTTCTTTTTCTGATAAATACTTAATAGGAGAATTGAATGTACAGCTTCCAATTCCATTTAATGTTTTACTAAAAGATATATTAGATAAAACATACAATTCATCAATTAACTCATGCTGCTTAGTATAAAGTTTTATAAAATATTTTATATCCATGCTTCTTTCCACCTTATATAAACTAAACATTCTCCATCATAATCAATTTTTATTTGATTTGATCCATTAATTAAACTAATATAATTCCCACTTTTATATTGTATTTTACTAACTCCATTTACTTTTACACTTCTACTTTTAGGATTACAATCTATACTTAACACATCTCCGCTTTCAATGAATATATTTAAACTAAGTTTCTCTCCTGTTGTTTCATTTGTAACTTTGAAATTGTTACCTTGCCCTTTTATTTGAATAATTGGATAAACTGTTGCATAACCTTCATTTATAGCTTCTCCTATATTCCCTAAGGTTTTTTCTGTATAAACCCAACCTTCAGGAACTATAAAAGCACTAGTTGGAACTTTCCATCCTCCTTCAATTACTTTCTCTAAAGTTAATTCTTTAAAATGCTTTTTATAAATATACGGATCACACATTTTAAAAGTAATTGTCATATTTCCAAAATCATCTGTAATTATAGATTCTTTTTTGGCTTTACATTCAACTTCTCCTATTCCTTCAATATCTGCATTTATTACTACATCTCCAGCTCGTACTATATAACTTAATTGCAATGCTGACTTAATATCATTATCTACTTTGGTACTAACAATCAAAGTAAAAGTTTTAGAATTTATTTTACTAGAACCAGAATAACTACCATGATAATATAATTCACTATCACTATTCGTATTGCTACTATCTAATAAAAAATTATATAAATTTGCATAATAAGGACATTGATCTCCTAAAACTTGTAACCCATTAATAAATATTTTATTATAGCAAATCATTCTTACTCCTTTCAAAAATAAAAATAGAGCTCCTATAAGCCCTACTTTATACCTCCTAATATTCTCTCAATATTATTAATACTTTTTTGTTCATTCTCTTTATTTTCAAAATGTGCTTCATCTATGTGTATACTAATCATTTTGCCATTATTAGAATTAGATAATACTTTATTCATTTCTTTTAAATATACACCAATAGTATTATTAAGTTTAGAATCAATCATATCGCTCATTTTTTGAGTTGTCATAACTGCATTTGTAACTCTAGAATTTTTAGGTAAATAAGCATATTCTCCTTGTGCTGCATCTCCTAGTGTATATGCACCTTGTCCCATTGTATCAACTAATTCAATTCCTCTTTCATTTATATTATAAATACCTGATTTTTCTATAGATCCTCCAGACTCCTTCTTTTTGCCAATTATGCTAGTTCCAACACTTGTAGCAGTATTAACTATTACATCCCATGTTTTCCCTGCTATAGATTTAAGACTATCCCACAAATTAGTAACTTTTTCTTCACCATATACCTTAGCTTCTACTTTAGTATTAACCTCCTTGGGTATTTTTTCTAGTTCTGTTTTTAAAGCACTAGAATCTCCTTTTGCACCTATCATTGCTTGAGAAACTGCATAAAATTCTTCATCAGTCATTCCAAATTGTTCCGCTGAATATTTTCCATTTTCTAAATCCTTTTGAATAGATGTCATAGCTTCTTCAGTAGTCATAGAACCATTTGCTACTGCTTCTGCATATCCACCTATAGCACTTGCCATATTACCATAATATAAAGATGCATTGTTTGATGTATCACTTAAAGTTGCTACAACATCACCTGCACTAGTTGTAACTACTTCAGTCATATTTCCATTTTCATCTACTATTTGCTTATAATACAAACCATTATCATCTGCATATTTTTTAAGAGCTTCGCTACTATCTGCATAAGTTAACATTAAATTATTTTCTCTGTCTATAACTCTCGTTATACCATCGCTTATTTCTTCTACTGTCATATTATAATTTGTAGCATATTCAGAATCATACATTGCTCTTCTAGTTAAACTTTTTTTCTTAGCTTCTGTCAGAATTTGCTCATCTCTTATTTGCCAATCTATTATTTCTTTTCGTCTATTCTTTTCTTTTTCTGATACACCACTTAATTCATCAATTGCCTTTTTATCCTGTTCTAATTTCTTTTTATTAGCTTCACCAAGCGCTTCTATTTCATTTTGTCTTCCTTTAATTGTTTCTTTAGAAGAATTACCATAAATAGCTTGTTCATCTCTTAAATAGCTTTCAGTTTGTGCTAATTGTGTATCATAATCATTTGATTGTAAAAAGGCTATTTCATCCTGACAACCTTCTCTTATTTTTGTAATTTTATCTAAACCATCTTGTGTTATGTTCCCATCAGCATCTAATGAATTTGAAATAATATTTGCAATTTCTGTTTCTCCTTGATTTATTGTATTTATAGCTTCATCATATGCTTTAGAATAAGCTTCTGAATATTGTTTTGTTATCTCTTCTCCAAAGTTATTATTTGTTAATGTAGTATTAAAGCTACTCATTTGTTGTTCTTTATTAGTTTCTGGTGACATATTAGCTAAAGTCTTTAGTTGTTCTTTCTTAGTATTATCATCAATTTCTGTATTATTAAGAATATTATTTATTTCTTCTTGTTTTAACTTCAATGCCTCAACCCAATTTACTACATCAGTTTCTGTATTTTCTAGTGCCTGTTTATAATCATCTCCAAATTTAATATTATATTCTTTTCCAAATAATTGAGTCCATATACTTTCCTGTGTTCTTAATCTTCCTGTAAAATCTTCATAAGTATCTCCCATTTCAATAATTTTAGCTTCTGATTTTTCTATATCTTTCTGATTCATATAAAGTGCTGTTCCAAGCGCACCTACTCCTGCCACCGCAAGTCCTATTGCTCCGCCTGTAAGAGTTAATCCACCTAACCCCTTTACTAACCCTCCTACTGCTGTATCACTTGAACCAATCGCTTTTGTAAAACTTCCTAAAGACTTAGTATCGCTTGCTATCTTTAATAATGTAGAAATTCCTGTTGCCCCTTTACCAAGTATACCAACTAAACTTCCTGTAACTTTTGTTACTGTACCAAATACTAATGCTAATGCTCCAAATTTAGCTACTGCTGTTATAGTTTCTGGATTCAACTTAGAAATATAGTCTGCAATATTACTTATACCACCAGACACATCATCTACTAAAGGTAATAAAGAATCACCTAATTTAGCAAAACTATTTTTAACTTCATTTATAGATTTTTTCATTTTAAATTCACTAGTATTCGCAACTTCATTGAATGCTGCATCACACTTACCAGCACTATTAGTCATACCGTCTAATGCATCATTAAACACCTTACCATCTTCACTTGCAATTATAAATCCAGCACCTGCAGCTTCACTAGATGACCATAATGCATTAAATTTATCTTTATTGCCGTCTACAGATTTATTTATAACTCCCATTACATCTGCCAAACTACTTCCATTTTCCATTAATTGTGTAAACGACTTACCTGTTTTCTCTTTTAGTATCTTCCCTACATTAGATCCAGTATCACCTAACTCATCAAATAACGACTTCATTTTAGTGTTGGCCATGTTAACATTTATACCAGCTTTAGTCAAAGAAACATATCCACTTAATAAATTATCTAAGTTTACATTATAAGCTTTAGCACTTGAAGCTGATTCTCCAAGAACTCCACTCATTTCTCCTACTGTAAGTACTCCTTTTTCCTGTGCAGTAAATAATTTATCAGATATAGAAGATACATCTTTAACTGTATATCCATATATATTCATTAAACTTGTTAATGCACTTGAAGCATCTGCAATTTCTCCAAATCCTCCAACAGCAACCTTATTAACATCATTCATGAAATCTACAGATTCACTATAATCAACACCAGCACTTATTGCATTATATAAAGCATCTGTAAGATCTTCTACACTTTTCCCCGTATCATCACTTAACTCATAAACATCTTGTTTGTATTTTTTTAAGTTCTCTCCACTATCATGAGTTAACGTATTAACCTTAGCAAATCCAGTCTCTGCACTCATAGCTAATGTAGCTAACGCTGTACTAGCTCCAACTATTAATGCTCCCGCTTTTTGCGCTTCTTCTCCACAATTTTTTATACTTCCACCAGCTTTTTCTAATGCAGTACCAACTGTAGCAAACTTTTCTGAAGATTTTGCAAATTTATCCCCTTGTTCTGATATTGCTTTATTAGTTTGTTCTAATTGTTGCTCTAATTTTAATTGTTCTTGTTTTGTCTTTTCAATTTGAGTTAAATTATTCCTTATAGCATTTTGATTACTATTAACTACTTTCTCCTGTTTTTGATAAGCTTTAGACACTTCATCTAATGATTCTTTAGCTTTTAAAGCTTCTTCTGATTCTTCACCATATGTTTTTACAGCTTCTTTATAAGCTTTATTAGCTTGCTCTTTTTGTTTTGCTAATTCTCCTAATTTCTTTTTATTTTTCTCTAAACTAGTATTATTTTTTGATAATGAAGATTCATATTCAGCAAGTATTTTTTTACTTTGTGTTAATGCTTGATTAATAGTACTTTGTTGCTTACTTAAGCTTTGAATATTTTTACCATAAGTATTAACTTCCTGCGCTGAAGTTTTAACTTCTTGATTTAATAATTGCATATTCTTTTTCATATCAGCTATGTTCTTATTATACTGACTACTATTTACTACATAAGTAACACTTATCTTTCCATCTCCAGCCATATTCCCCTCCTAAATCATATTGAAGAAATCACGTATATCACTAACCTCTTCTATTGAATTTTCTTTATTATCAGCTATATTAGTGTTATAAATACCAAAATTATTTTTAAAATCAATATTAATCCTATTAACTCTTTCTTTAATTTGTGCTGCAGTTGACTTTAAAAAATCATCAAATGATATTTTTAACTTATCAATTGCCATAACATAAAAGTAATTGAACCAATCCTCGAATACATCATAAGCATCTAGTTTTTCTTCTTTCTTATCATCAGAATTATCTTTTCTTTCTTGAAACTTATCTACATAAACTAACGATTGGATCATAACTGCCTGCATTATATATAAAATATCTTTTTTCATATTAATATCTAAATGTTTTATACTTTCTATAATTTCATCTAAAGATATATTCCCATTCATAGATGAATGTATTAATAATATAAAATATCCATTTTCAAACTCTTTATCAACCTTCTCTAAAAGTTGTAGTGGAGTTATTGGCTCTATCTTTAATCTTTTACATATAACTTCATCTTTCAATCCATAATATAAATTTTGTATAGTATTAAAATCAAATTTGAAAGTAATATCTAATCCATTAACTTTTAAATTTAATTTAGGATTTTCTGTTAATAACATACTTTAACTCCTTTCCTATAATTCTATGAATAATAAAAGACACTAATATATAGTGTCCTTTTTAAAAATTATACAACTACATCTCGTTGCCCAACTTTTGAAACATCAACTGTTGCAGGTAGAACCTTTTCTTCAAACATTTCAGCTGTTAAAGCACTTGGTGTACTTCCAACGTTAAAATATTTATAAGTTCCAAAAGAATTATCTAATGGTAATGCATCAAAAGATAATGCTTTTGTATTAATTGTTTCAGTTCCATCTTCACTTTTAGTAGTACCTTCATCTGAAATATTTCCTAATGAACATTTAGGGAATATAAAATGAGCATCTTCCTCTAATCCACTAGTTAAATTTACTGTTGTTGCCTCGACAATAACAGCTTTATAACCCTTGTTAGCTTTCATTCCATATATTTTCCCACCACTTTTACCTTCTCTAACATCAAATAATTTCATTTCTGTAGCATCTGACATTCCATAGAAAGACAATGATCCTGATGTTTTGCCAACTGATTTTTTTGAATAAATAACTCCATTTCCTGCTGCTAAAGAAATAGAACCTTCTCCAGTTTCTGCAGTCATAGCGGTTAATTTAGCTACCTCATATATTTCTCCATATGAACCATTTTCCTGAATATCCGCCATTAGGACTTTTTTAAGTCCATTTGTTAATCTTACAACTGTACTTGCTGCCATTACTTATTACCCTCTTTCACATTATATTTATTAAATCTAAACCTTAAAGTTTTATTGTAAATTTTTATATCACCTTTTTTTACAACTGAATTACTGTTTTCTATAAGGTTATATTTCTTTTCTCTTAGTGTATTTATAATCAAATTTGATAAATTTCTATAACTACCTAAAGTATATATATCCACTTGAATATCAAATTCTGTATATAAACTTTCTCCACCAGCAAATGCTCTTTCTTGTTCATCTAGAATAAACCATCTTATATATTCATTAGATTTAATTTTCTCTGGCTTATCATAAAAAAAGATATTAGAACATAACTCTAATATCTTTTTATCTTTTAAATCTTTTTCAAAAATATTTTCCATTATAATCCACTCCCCTTAATTGGAAGCTTCCTTAAAATTTCTTCTGCTTCTCTATCAATTTCTTTCAATGCTCTATATGCTCTTCCTATGTTTTTAGGATCTGATTTTTTACTTTCAAACTCTTGATAAGCATAATATTCTTCTGTAAACCTCGTTACCAACTTAAAACCAAATGGAAGTCTCTTTAGTCTACTCTTTACACTTCTTTTAGCATACCCTGTATCAACAGCTGAAGCTACTTGCATTGCCTTCTTTGCCTTTTTACCTATTTCATTAAGAGCCTTTTTTATATCATCATCAGTAATTTCATCAAATAAATCTAAAGAAGTATCTAAACCTTCAATTACACATCCACTCATTAAATAACCACCTTGCATTTAATATCTATATAATTAATTCCTTTTGGAACGGCTGCAATAATATCATAAGTTAAGTTATTGAAAAGTATTTGATAGTCTTTAGTTTTATATGGTAGTTCCTTAGTCCACTTTGTATTTATAACTCTGAATGATATAATAACACTTTCATCTTTAGAATAAGCTTGTACAGCTTCACTATTAGTTAATGTAAGTAAATTTGCATATAAAGTTTTAATAACTTTTTTATTATTTTTATTTGAAAAAGCTTCTCCATTATCTTCATTTATAATAAATTTTATTTTTTTATCTAAAATTGTTGGTATCATTATATTTCCTCCAAATTAGATAATTTCGATAAAATGTTTCTAGTTATAATATCAGTTTTAGCAGATGAAGCAATTTCATATGAACGATTAAAATACATAGAATTCACAAGCCTTCTGAGTAAAATCCTTGCTAACTTTAAATTTTTTTCACTTTTTCTAAAGTCTGGCCCAACAGTACTTTCTATATAAATATCTGCAATTTCTGTAAAATCAACTATATCAACTAATTCTTCTACATCATCTAAATCTACTTTACAAAATGAAATTACATCTTGAAGTTGTGAGTTGATTTCTTTTTTTATTTTTTCAATTTGTTCTTCTGTAGGCTTATTAGCTAATATTGTTCTATACTCATCACTTGATAATATAGTATACATTTATCCCCCTTCGCATAAAAAATAGTGAGGATATTACCTCACTATTATGCTGTTATTTTCTTAGATTTAAGTAATGCTTTATCTAACGCTTTAACATCTAACCTTTCTACAACTCTTATAGCTTGAGCATTTGAATCAAAAAATGCTTCATTAGATGTTGCTATTTCAATTGCTTTTCTTTTAAAGAACTTAATAGCTTTCATAGGAACAACATATCCTAAAGCTTCACTATTTCCAAGTGTTGAATCATATTCTACTACTTCATGACCATCTACAAATACTTTCCCATTTTCTACAGTAATTCTATCATCCCTATGCCCATCAGAAACCATAGCATTTTTAAGCTTAGATCTTAAAGCACTTGTAGCTAATACTTTAACAAATCTTCTTACTGAAGGTTTGTAAGCATCAATTCCATCACATATTAAATCTACAACTTTTCCAGTAGCTAAAGAAATAGGATCACTTTCTTTATTTGCTTCAACTTGTGCTAATATTAATTCATTTTTTGTATTAACTGATTTAACTACAAAGTTTTCTTTTATAACACCAAATAAATCTACTGCACTATCTGCATCTAATTGATTATCTACAGCAACTAATTCACCATATCCATTACAATCATATTGTAATTGAGTAAAAGTTAAAGCTCCCTCTGGAATCTTTTGCCCTGGAGTCAATTTATTAAGCTTCCCACTTAATTCTGATACTGGTCTTTTCCCAGTAAGTGATGTTACCGGAATAACTTCGCAATATTGTTCTAATGAACCATATCCAGCTTCTAAAGTTTCTAAATCATTCAAGAATTCTTCTGGTACAACTGCTTTTGTAGATTCTCCTGAAACTTGGATAGCTCTTGTAGAAATAGTTCTACCTGCTGCTAATTCTTTTGCTGCATTCTCATAGCTTCTTTTTTCTTTATTCATTTCATCCCCTCCCTTATTCCTCTTTTGAGTTTGCAAACTTCTTTTTTCAGCTTCATCTTCTTCCTCATCTTCTTCCTCTTCTGCCTTTTCTAATTCCTTAGTAAGCTTCTTAATTTCACTTCTTTTTTCCTTTGCTAAATCTAAGTTTTCTTGATTTACAGCTTCAAGTAACTCCTTGTTAGTTTTTTCTATTAAAGATCTAATTTCTTTAGCTTTCATTTTGAAACCCTCCATTTATTTAATTAAATATATCTTCTATTGCTTGACTAAATTTTCTTAATTCTTCAAGTTCATTATTATCTTTATTTTTAATCTCATTAACAATATCCGGATTAAATCTTACCTCTGCTAGGCTTCCTTCTTTTCTAACTTCAGCTAAACAACCACTATATGCCGGTTCTACAGTTAAAATTGATACCTCTAACAAATCAATATCTGTTAAATATCTTCTTTGAAGTTTATCATTAACTTTTTCCCAAGTATCTCTATTAGTTAAGAACCCAAATGACCAACCTCTCAATTCACCGTTTCTAGCCTTTTTAACTACTTCTTCATCTGTAATAGTTGCTTTAACTCTTAATCCTATTGCATCTTCAAATAACTGTAAATTCCCTTCTTCAATTGAACCTAATTCTCTGCTTTCAATATGATTAAAAAGTATTTTTACATCATCAGCTTTTCTAAGTGCTTTACTCCAAGTTCTTGGAAGTACTTGCTCAACAAAATCTCCATTAGGCGAATGTATTGTTTTACTATCTCTAGCAACTGTATTTACATATCCTTCAACTACAATGGAGTTATCATGCATCCTTATTTCCAATATCCTCACCCCCTTTCACAGTGTCAGATTTATCATAGTAATTAATACATGTACTTAATGGCATCTTTCCACTAGTTACAAGTATTTCATCAGCTCCTTCATGTTTTAATGCTTCATAACCAAATTCTCTACGAACATCATTAGTTGTTAATCCATTATCAGCTAATTTTGTAATTGAATTAACTCTAGTTTCATAATCCATTCTATAAAGTTGATCTTCATCAAATTCTACTGAATACTTTTCTCTATCTATTTTACTTAAATATTTATAAGTAAATTCTTGCTGTATTTGAATTATAATAGGTTGTAATGCATCAGAGTAAATTTGCAATTGAAGTTGTTCTCCAGTGCTATAATTTACATCCTCATAATCATTTAAAATTGTCGATGGCAAGTTAAAAGCACTACATAATTCCTTTTTGCTTAATCTTCTTATAGCTTCATATTCAGCATCTGCAAGTGATAAATTTAAAGAACTTACATTAAATCCCGCAGGAACAGTAAACACTCTTCCATTATTGCTATATAACTTGCTAAATTTTTGTTGTATTTTTGATAACTGCTTTTCATCTTCAATAGTCGATGTAGTTTGTACTACAGCTTTCCCAACGAGACCATTTTTAAATATATCATTTAAATATGTTTGGCCCTTAACTAAAGTATCCATAGTATTAGTTAAAATACTTCTAACTGGAACAACTTTTATTCCATCATTACTATATCCATATTTAAATATAATTACATTTTTATCTAGAGCATCAAATATTTCATTATTAAGCTTACAAGTATAAAGTATTGGACAATTTTTAGCGCTATCTATTATTCCTGCATCATCAACAAATATTGTTTTTATCTCAACTGGATATAAATCACCAGTGCTTCTATCTATATATAACCCACTTATTCCATTGTGAAGTCCCCATGCTATAAACATTTCCATTGCATTATATGCATTCATTACTCTATTAGGCCTTAGATTAACCTTTTCAAAGTTTTTATGTGTTCTATCAGGTATCTTATTACCATTTTCAATATTTAAAATTTCTAATGGTAATTTAGCTATAGCTTTTGATATATAATTCACACAAGCAAAATAAGAACTTTCTCCAATACCTTGATTAGATTCTTTATACTCTAAAAAACTTTTCCCAAATACATCATCATATGTTATGGCCCTTTTCTCACGATTAAAAAATATACTCAAACTTATTCACCTCCTTTCTTATAAAGGCTATAAGCAATTAAAATCAATTCTACAGCTAATACATACATCCCAAAATTTAAATTAATTAGCATAGAATTAATAGCTATAATAAATAATGCTAAAAAAATTAAAACATCTGTTAAATTTTCTATAACAAATGTTTTTACTTTTCTATATTTAACCTTAAACCATTTAATTAATTTCACTTAATCACCCCCAATCTTGCTCTAATAGTACATCTACTGGATTATATTCACATGGTTTTAAATACAATTGACTATATGCAAAAGGTAATACTACAGCCATATCAACTCTTGTATTATTACTTGCTCTATGTTTCATAATCATTATATCTCCTGCCTTACCCTCACTAACTAAAGCATTACTCATATTCCAATCTAGCAATGTATTTTTTTCATAAAAAAATCTACCCTCATAAACAGCATCTCTCATGCTTAGGGTAGGTGGTGATAAAACCGTATAAGTTTGTCTTAATTCTATTAATTCATAATCTGATTCTAATTCCTCTATTAATACATCAGCATAAGTAGGATCTATTGCAATGCTTTCTATTTCACATTCATATTTTTCCTCTATTTTTCTTATATGCTCACATATTTTAATATACTTTATATTATTACCTTCATGTATTGTACAGTTTCCTTTTCTCATTTCTGCATAATAATCTATTTTTTCATGCCTTTTAGCCTTTGTTAATGTTCCTTTTGGTATAAAACCATGTACTTTAGCATAATACTTATTATCTTCTCTATACATAATTCCAACTGCAGTTAAATCTATTGTCTTAGATAAATCAACAGATACTATTACTTTCTTACCCTTAAAGCTTATTTTATCAACTCTACATTTTTTCCAAAGATCCATATCAAGATAATGTTCTTCTTTTTCAGATGTTTCTAACATAATATTTAATGATTTTGTTAAAAACTCTTCTTTTTCAGATTCAACTTCTTTAGCTTTCTCTCTAGCTTCTCTTATTTCTTGATAGTTTTCTTCTATTCTTAGTGGGTTCGCTCTATATATTCCACTATCTTTCCAAATCTCATCATTATTAGCATAATATATCAAACAAAAATATCTTTCATTAACAATATTACCTTTTAAAATATTTCTACAGTATTCTAATTCTTCATATATAATACTATTACTTTCAGCATAAGCACTAGTAGTTCTAAATAATAAAGGATTAAGAACTGACCTCTGCCCAGATTTCATAGCATTTATATTACTTGCATCAGTAAAACTACCAACTTCATCAGCAACTATTAGGCCTGGCCTAATAGAATTGTTTTTATTAGCTTCTGCAGTTCTTGGTTGATAAAAACTTTTAGTTAACTTACATAAAACTTGTCCTGTCCACATCTTTGATATTTTAAAATGTTTTTTAAGAGCTGGACTAGCATTAACTAATTGATCTATCTGTTTTCTAATTTCTGCTGCTAGTTCTTTAGATACACAAATAGAATAAATTTCCGAATAATCATCTTCTGTTAACATGAAGCAAATAATAATAATTGCACAATCTGTTCCTTTTGCATTTTTTCTAGCTATAAATAACATAGCTTCTCTATACCTAAACTTTTTAGGATTATTTTTAAATCTCCATCCAAAAATATTAGCAAATAAAAAAGCTTGATGGTTAGATAGATTAGGTAAAATAGGTTTTCCTGTTAAAAAACCAGTAGCATAATTCAACAAAGCAATTAAGTTATTAATTACTTGTAATTTTTCTATATCAAAATAATATAAAAAATCATCTTTATATTGCCTATTTTCATAATCATTTATAAAAATTTTACATTGCTCTATAACTTCCCAGGTAGTTATCTCTTTACCATCTATACAATCTCTTGCATATTGCAAAGCTTTATCTAGCAGTATCATTTATTTAATAATGCCTTTATCAAAGGGTCTTCCTCAATATTTTCTTTAGCTGCATTCAATCCAGCTAATTTTGCTCTTGATTGAGGAGAAAGACATAATTCATTACAACATCTAAAGAAAGCAGCTTCTGCATCTTTTCTCGCACCCATCAATGCTTTATTATTTAATCTTGCTATATTTTCATTTACCATTTTATCTATTGCCCTTATTCGTGAAATAGCAACAGAACAATTAGATAATATATAATTATCTAAATTAGTTAAAATACCACTTGATTCCAACTCATCTACAATTTCATTAAATAATTTACATTGCTCATCTGATAAATAACTTGGTGGATATATATTATCATTATTTCCTTTTAGCTTTTCTTCAGCTTCAAGCATATTTTCAATTTCTTCTTGTGATTGATGTGAATTTTTTAATGTTTGACTCTTTCTTGGTCTTGCCATATATATTTTCTCCTTTCAAAAAATATCTCATTTTAGGGAATTTTTTTGTAATTGAGTTTTTATCGGGTTTTTTTAGCTTTCTTTTTTAACATTACAAGATACCCCGGATATCTAGTAAAATATAAATTTAAATTGCCCATGATAATAAAATACCAACATCTATTTTTCATTGTTAAATGTATAGAAATTTTTTTCAAACCATTTTAAAGTTGATGACAGTATCTTTTGAACCTTTTCTTTATTCTTAGTTTTATATTCATTATGAACTACATTATGATGCTTATCACATAGAGTAATTAAATTATGTTGTGTTATTCTT
The DNA here is from genome assembly GCF_015667795.1 of Clostridium sp. D53t1_180928_C8. Taxonomy (GTDB): domain Bacteria; phylum Bacillota; class Clostridia; order Clostridiales; family Clostridiaceae; genus Clostridium. The sequence goes on along the minus strand of NZ_JADPEL010000053.1, from coordinate 4,265 downwards.
AAATCATAATTTTCTTTTAATTCAACTATATGATGTACTACATCTGCATTCTCTGTTCCATATCCAATATTCTCTATAATATCCCACTCATTCTCTGCCCCTTCTTCGATAGCTAAGCAGGGTAAACATAATGAATTACATCTATTATTTGCTGTGTCTCTAGCAGTCTTCCACGCTTTAGTTGCATAGAATCTAACATAAAACATTTCTTCTTCATTTAACGATCTATTCCTATTGTAATACTTATATCTTTTAGCTTCATCTTTCCTATATTCTTTATTGCATTTAATACAGTATTTATCAGCCTTATCTATTTTTACTTTCCCACATCTTGGACACATTTTCTTCATATCATTTATTCACCCTTAAAATCCCTTACTCTCTATCTCTGCTTTCTTTAACTCTATGTCTATCTCTGCTTTCTTAATATTAATTTTCTGTTCTGCTGTAGCTAAATCCATGTGTTCACTTAACCATGCTAATGCTTTCATTTTATCTTGAAGTTTAACTTTAACACCACTTTCGCTATTGCTTATTTCACTTATTAAACTTCCATCAATCTCATCAGCATTTCTTGCTACAGTATAAGTAATATCAGTTTTTACCTTACTCCCATCTTCGTAAACTCTATCAACTTCTTTATTCCCAAAATCAACAAAGTCTGTGATATCTGAAAAGGCAATATCTATATATTTTTGAAATATATCTTCTTTGCTTATAAACGCCCTATTTAACTTATTCCCCTTTAATTCTTTTATCTCTTTCTTTATCTTAGTGTTTTTTAGTAGTCTACTCCCATTAACTGCTGCAGTTTCATATTTGCATTTATATACTTTTTGATATGCTTTTGTAGCATTAAAACATTTAATATAGTGAATACAAAAAAGCTTCTGTTTATCTGTTAATTCTTCATTTTCTACTAGATCATTAACCTCTTTATTATTAACATTACTTTTATTGTTATTTTTCTTATCTGAACGTTCGCTTTTATTTTCCGAACGTTTTTTATCCCAATCATATTGATGTTTCCATCGTCTTACCGTAGATGCTGGAACTTCAATTTGATTAGCTATATCTACTAATTTACAGCCTTTTTTATATAGTTTTTCAGCTATTTTAGCCTTTGGATTAAGTTTTCTAGCCATTTCTTATATTCATCACCAGCCCTCCGTTCTAAATAACTAAAGTATTTTACATTAAATTAATTATGTAAAATAAAAAAGCACCTAACATTTAAGTTAGATGCTTCAAAATTAGGGTATGAGATAAATGAGAAATATGTTTGAGCGCTATTGCCTAATATCATATTACTATTTATTTTACGCACACTCAATAGCAGTAATTGTTGCACTAATTGTTGCATTTTTATATTACATCCTTGATGCTTTCAGGAAATAAAATTGTTATTAATTTATTTATTAGTCTCTTTCTATTTCTAATTATAGTGCTTCTATCTCTTTTTAAAACATCTGCTAACATTTCATCAGTAGCAACCTTTTCCTCTTCTGAATTTAAATACTTTAATTTTATTATGTCATAATATCTATCTTTTTTTATTTTATCTAATGCATTATCTATTCTCTTTAAATCCCTTTCAGTTTCAATTTTTTCTCTAGCATATTTTTCTTTAAGTTGTACATATCTATCTTCCTTAGATAATCCTCCAGATAAATTATATTTTACAACACTCTTACTACTCTCTGGTAATCCATGTTTATCTATATATTCTATATCCTCTTCTTTTTGTCTTACTGCATGCTTTAAGTTTTCATAGTTATATAATAATAACTCCACCCTTTTATAATAGCTCATTTCTTTCTTTATCATATTATTACTCTTCAACTCATTTACTACTTCCTTTGCAGCTTCTTTAAATACATTACCTTTTAATTCCTTAACAACCTCTTTAGCTGTATCTTTTATAAGCTTTTTAATTATCTTCTCATTATTTTCTCCCATTAATAGCACCTCTCTTCTCTTAATTATACTGTCTTATATCCTCTCTAGCTTTTAGCCATGTTGATTTAGTTGATGTATGAATATGCTTTAAGTAAATACATATCTCTTCTAATCTCTCCTTTGTAGCTGTAGCTTCTCCCCTTTTCAGCTCTTTCTTCACTTCATATTTTATTTGTGACCATCTATTATAAGCTTGTATACTTTCCTTCATCAGCTTTAATTGGTGTGTTTATTGCTTTTTCTTTATCCCATCCATACATACTAATCCTAGTTCTTAATGTACTTCTACAAATCCCATTCTTTTCAGCTTCTTCATAGTCTTTTTCTGTTATATATCCCATCATCATACCTCTTCATTATTTTTTATTTATTAATTATAAGGGAAGCTTACTAACTTCCCTTATATACTCCTTAATTAGCAATTTGTAATCCCTGCTACTATAGGAGTTAATCCAAATCCAACATTTATATTTAATCAGCCTTTGGCTTCATATATTGGCATTTCCACATTCCATATACTTTCTTTGCTTGATTTTCTGTTAAATCAAATACATTTTTTATTAATAATGTTAATTCAGGCTTTTCCATATCCCCACAACTATCATCATTTAGGAACTTTATTATATTATTAACTTTTTTCTTTTCCATATATCTACTCTAAAATCCAATACTTTCTGATAACTCTACATCCTGAAATAAATTACCTATAATCTTATCTACCGCAGTTTCTGAAAATAATCTTACTGCTCTACCTTCTTTTCTATTCTCTATCCACCATGAACATTCATCAAAAACTATAGCTCCAACTATATCCTCTTCACCTGGCCCTGTTGATTCTCTCTTAACAATATATCCATCAAATATTTCATTTCCATCTATATCTTTCTTCCCAGCATATAGCATAGGTACTAAATGTCTATTAATTAAAGTACCTTGTATTCTTCCATCCTTCCCAAATGTCTGTACTCCCCCATCTATAGCTATACTAGCATTAACATACTCATTAACTTCTTTTTTGTCACTGTTATAAATCTTATATTTAATTTTCTCCATCACTATCTCCTTATACCTACAATTACATCTCTACCCTTATCATAAAATCTATATTCTTCTGCAGTTTCCCTTTCTAATAAATAGTTGTTAGGATCCAAACCTTCATTTTCTAAAAACTTCTTTTGCTTTAATGTTAATGTTTTTAATTTCTTCATCTCTAAACCTCCTACTCACTAACTCTTTGCAACATTGCATTTAAAAACTTTTCTGTAGCTGCTCTATATTTTATATATTCAACTTCATCAGCAACTTTAATATTTTCTAACTCTTCTAATAACTTCTGATAAGTTTTTCCTGCTTCTTCAAAATAAACTTTAAACTTTACAGAACTATTGCTTTGTTTAGCTTTTGCCTGCTCTAATTTTCTTTCTAAATCATCTCTTTCTTCAATAAGAGCATTCATTTTAGCTTGTACCTCTTCTGTTATCTCTATATAATCAATATCTTGTACAGTTTCCTTTGACTTAGCTTCTTCTAACTCTCTTTGAAGTTTAACTATCTCTTCATTTAATTTATTTCTTTCTGCAGCTCCTTCATTAAATGTTTCTTCTAATATCTTATTTGTTTCCTCTGCTGCACTAAGCTTTTTTATAGCTTCATCTCTTTCTTTTAAAGCTTTATCTTTCTCTTTATTAGATTTTTTTAAATCATCTATAGCTTTTTTCAATTCTCTTGTAGACATTTCATCAACTTTATTTTCTTCAACAAATTTTTCTCTATCCTCTTCTGGAACTCCCAATAACAAAACTGCTTGGCTATAAGTTAAATTTCCAAACGCTTGGCTCTTTAAATTATCATCTAATAAAGTAATTTGATCTGCTCCATACTCCTGGAATAACTTCATTAAGTTGTTTGCAGTTGACTTCGAATAATCAACTGCCTCTTCTAACCATTGCCCCCATGATCCATGCTCTACTAATTCTTTTGCCTCTGTCAGCTTTCTCCCTATTTCTATGCTGTTGAATAAAAATACCCTTCTTGTTTGCTCCTTAATACTATTAATCTCTGCTGCAATAATTTCTGGAGTTCTATTTATTACTAAATTACTCATTTCCTCTTCTCCTTTACGCTACCTTACTTTTCTTTTTCTTATTATTTAATTTCTCTTTCTCGAATACTTCCATAAACTCTTTTACTTCTTTTGTGCTTAAACAATTTCTTTTACCTCTTACTTGCACTACTTTAAAATCTTTATTTATTTCAACTGCAAAGAACGGCTTTTCCTCTTCTCCAATCCTTCTTATGAAAAATAA
>NZ_JADPEL010000052.1 GCF_015667795.1 Clostridium sp. D53t1_180928_C8 | reverse complement strand
GTTTTTTCTTGTCATTAAAAAACCTCCTAAAAAATCTTTATAGTATATTATTCCAAATCTACCAACTTATCATACAAAAAGAGAGTAGATAGATTTGTGTTTTACACAAATTCATCTACTCTCCCTTTAGAAATATTTTTAACTTTTTTTTCATTTTAAAACTCTCCCCCATGTTACTCTATATTTAGTTATTCTTATTATATCTTATCAAATTAGCTAAATAAAGTTGTTATTATCCAATTTCAGTAAAAACCTCATTTATTTATGATACAGTTCATTCTTAATTATTCTAAAACACTATCAACTTTTATGCTGATAGTGCTTTTTCTACTATATATCTCTTCTAAAATACTTTCCTTCAAAATTAACCATTTCAGTTAACTTATAAGCTTCTTCTCTAGCCTCCTGAACAGTTTTACCTCTTCCAACAACAGATAAAACTCTTCCTCCACTAGTTCTTAAAACTCCATCAACCAATTGAGCTCCAGCTAAGAATACCTTATCTCTTATGCTATCATCAATAGTTATTTCAAAGCCTTTTTCAAAACTTCCTGGATATCCTCCAGATGCTAATACAATATTAACACAAGCTCCATCATACCATTTAGCTTCAACTTCATTTAATCTACTATCTAAAGCTGCTTCAACTAAATCAACTAAATCACTTTCCATTAAAGTTAAAACTGATTGAGTTTCAGGATCTCCCATTCTTACATTGTACTCTAAAAGATAAGTCCCCTTCTTAGTAATCATTAATCCAAAGAAGATAATTCCCTTGAAATCAAATCCTTCTTCTTGAATTCCTTTTAAAGTATTAGCAACTATGTTTTCTTCAAAATCCTTCATTACATCTACAGTAACAAATGGATTTGGTGCTAAAACTCCCATACCACCAGTGTTTGGTCCCTTATCTCCATCAAAGATTTGCTTATGGTCTTTTCCTGATATAAATGGTATTAAAGTCTTACCATCAGTAATAGAAAGAATTGAAGCTTCTACACCATCTAAGAATTCTTCAATAACAACCTTTTGTCCAGCACCTTTGAATATATCTGAAACCATGAAGTCATCAATTGTAGCCATTGCTTCTTCTTTAGTTGCTGCTATAACAACACCTTTACCAGCCGCTAATCCATCTGCTTTAATAACTATTGGATATTCACAGTCTTGTAAGTAAGCTTTAGCTGCATCACACTCAGTAAATGTTCCATATTGAGCTGTTTTAACTCCATATTTCTTCATGAAATCCTTAGAGAAAGCTTTACTGCCTTCTAATTGAGCACCAGCTGCATCTGGTCCAAAGCATCTAAGTCCTGCTGCTTTAAACTTATCAGTTATACCTTTTGTTAATGGATCTTCTGGTCCAACAAAAGTTAAAGCAATATTGTTTTCTCTTGCAAATACTACTAATTCATCTATATCAGTTATATTAATATTTTCACATTTATTTTCAATTGCAGTTCCACCATTACCAGGTGCTACAAATATCTTACTTACCTTTTCACTTTTAGCTAATTTCCAAGCAATAGCATGTTCTCTCCCACCGGAACCAACTAATAATACTTTCATAACTTTACCTCTTTTCTAATATCTTAATAATTATCATATCTCTTTTATTTAATCATTAACTAAGTTAAGTCGCCTAACGGCTAGTTAAGTATTTTAACCTCGCTTCGCTTGTTAAAATGGTTAAGTAATTGCCTTTGGCAATAGTTAAGTATTTTTCAAATCAGCTTTAACCGATTTATTCCTTATGCTGACAACGTCTGCTCTTAACTGTTTCAACAGCATAGCGTATTGAAACTCTTAACTAGCGTAGCGCCTTAACTAGCCGAAGGCGACTTAATTATATTTTAGTGTTTAAAGTGTCTTATTCCTGTCATTACCATAGCAATTCCATGTTCATTACAAGCATCAATTGATTCCTGGTCTCTCATTGAACCACCTGGTTGGATTATAGCTTTAATTCCATATTTAGCACATTCATCAACTATATCTCTAAATGGGAAGAATGCATCTGAAGCTAAGATTGTAGCTCCTTCACCTCTTCTTAAAGCGTCCATTGTAGGCCAAATTCTATTAACTTGTCCTCCACCAATACCTACAGCAACACCATTATGAACTGTTACTATAGCGTTAGACTTAACGTATTTAACAACCTTCATACCAAATAATAAATCTTTCATTTCTTCATCAGTTGGTGCTTTTTCTGTAACAACTTTTATTTCATCAACTAATTGTCTATCTTCTTCTTGAACTAATATTCCACCATCAACTGTTACCATGAACTTTTCATCACATGGTTTAACATTGCATTTTAAAACTCTTAAGTTCTTTTTAGTTCTTAATACTTCTAATGCATCTTCATCATAGTCTGGAGCTGCAATTACTTCTAAGAATATTTTAACCATTTCTTCAGCTGTAGCCTTATCTAACTTTCTGTTAAATGCAACTATTCCACCAAATATTGAAGTTGGATCTACATCGTATGCTTTAGTGTAAGCTTCATATGGAGTCTCACCTATTGCAACACCACATGGAGTGTTATGTTTTAATGCACAGCATGAAGCTTCATCAAATTCATTTGCAACCTTCCATGCTATATCTAAATCTTTAATATTATTGTAAGAAAGCTCTTTACCATTTAATATTTTATAATCATTCATTCCACCATCAAATTCAGTAGAAACGTAGTATGCAGCACTTTGATGTGGATTTTCACCGTATCTTAAGCTTTGTTTCTTTTTGTATGAAACAGATAAGTATTCTGGATATTCTTCTTCATCAGCAAGCATAAAGTTTGAAATAGCTGCATCGTAAGCACTCATTAAGTTAAATACCTTACCTGCTAATTTCTTTCTTAACTTATAGCTAACATCTCCAGTTTCTTTAATTTCAGCCATTACAGCTTCATAATCTGAAGCTTCTGAAATAACAACAACATCTTGGAAGTTCTTAGCTGCTGCTCTAAGCATTGTAGGACCACCGATATCAATGAATTCTACTTTTTCTTCAAAGCTTAAATCTTCTCTAACTTTTTCAAAGAAAGGATATAAATTAACTATTACCATATCAATTGTATCTATATTTCTTTCTTTAATTGTATTCATATGCTCTTCATTATCTCTTATAGCAAGTATTCCTGCATGAATAATTGGGTGAAGAGTCTTAACTCTTCCATCTAGCATTTCTGGGAAGTTAGTAACTTCATTAACTTCAGTTACAGAAACTCCATTTTCCTTTAAGTGCTTATAAGTACCTCCAGTTGAAACAACCTCAACTCCGTTTTCTGCTAAAAACTTTGAAAAATCTAAAACACCAGTCTTATCAAATACACTAATTAATGCTCTTTTTATCATGTAAAAATCCTCCCTATTTTAAAATGTTTACTCTTCCATCTATAATTTCAATTTTACCCCTACTTAATAAATCAATAGCCTTAGGCAATAACTTATGCTCTTCTACCAATACTCTCTTTTGAATATCTTCAGCAGTATCCTCAAAATATACTGGAACTGCCTCTTGAAGTATTATTGCTCCCCCATCTACTTCTTCATTTACAAAGTGAACAGTACATCCAGTAAATCTAACTCCTGAAGTTCTTACTGCATTATGTACATGCATTCCATACATCTTATCTCCACAAAAACTTGGTATAAGTGAAGGATGTATATTTATTATTCTATCTTTAAACGCCTTTAATATTTCCCCATCTAATATTGAAAGATACCCTGCTAAAACTATTAAATCAACTGTCCCCCTAGTTAATTCTAATATTTTATTAGAAGTCTCATTTCCATATTCTTTTCTAGAAACAACATAAGTAGCAATACCCACATTTTTAGCTCTCTCTAAGCCATAAATTCCTTCTTTGCTTCCAATAACCATTTCTACCTTAAAAGTATCTTGTCCATAATCTAAAATTGATTGGAGGTTTGACCCTCCACCAGATACAAGTACTGCTACTTTAAGCAAACTCCTTCACCTCCAGCTGTTACAACACCAATTTCATAAGCTTTTTCACCTAATTCAATAAGTTCTTTAATAACAGCATCAACATCTTTTTCATCAACACATAACACAAAACCAATCCCCATATTGAATGTATTATACATATGATCTCTATTTACACCTTTATTAATCATATCTTCAAAGATTGCTGGTAATGGATAACTATCTTTGTTTATTTCAGCAGTTAATTCTGAACCGTTAAACATTCTTGGAACATTTTCAATAAATCCTCCACCTGTTACATGAGACATACCTTTAATATCAAATTTTTCAATTAAACTTAATATTGGTTTAACATATATCTTAGTTGGAGTGATTAATGTTTTCCAAACTTCTTCACCATTAAATTTTTCATTTAGATCTGTATATAATTTTCTAACTAAAGAGAAACCATTTGAATGTACACCAGATGAAGCTAAACCTATTAACTTATCTCCTGGCTTAATGTTTTTTCCGTTTATTATCTTATCTTTATCAACAATACCTACTGCAAATCCTGCAATATCGTATTCTCCTTCTTTATAGAAACCTGGCATTTCAGCAGTTTCTCCTCCAACTAAAGCACAATCTGACATAACACAACCATCAGAAACACCTTTAACTAAATCAGCAGCAACTTCTGCTTCAAGCTTTCCACAAGCTATATAATCTAAGAAGAATAATGGCTTTGCTCCATGACATAAAATATCATTTACACACATAGCTACACAATCAATTCCAACTGTATCATATTTCTTAGTTTTAAAAGCTAATTCAAGCTTAGTTCCAACACCATCTGTACCAGAAACTAAAACTGGCTTTTTATATCCTTCTGGTAATTCAACCATTCCTGCAAAGCTTCCAAGACCATTTAAAACATATTCACTCATTGTTCTTTGTGCATATTCCTTTATAAGCTTTACTGACTTATAACCTTCTTCTATATTAACTCCAGCCTCTTTATAAGTTATCATTTAAATTACCTACCTTTCAGTTTCTATTGGTGTTGCAACTGGATATACTCCATTGAAACATCCTACACAATATCCTTGGTTTGCATTAAAGCATTTATACATACCATCCATAGTTAAATATCCTAATGAATCACAACCAATTATTTCTCTTATTTCTTCTAATGAATTATTAGCTCCAATAAGTTCTTTTCTATAAGGAGTATCAATTCCAAAATAGCATGGATATTGAACTACTGGTGACGCTACTAAGAAGTGAACCTCTTTTGCCCCAGCTCTTCTTAAAGATTCAACTAAATGCTTTGAAGTAGTTCCTCTTACTATAGAGTCATCTATAAGAATAACTCTCTTATCTTTAATATTTACTTTTAAAGGATTTAATTTTACAGCTACTGCTCTTTCTCTTACTTCTTGAGAAGGAGTAATAAATGTTCTTCCAACGTATCTATTTTTAACAAATCCAGTATCGTAAGGAATACCTGATGCCTTAGCATACCCTATTGCTGCTGGTATACCTGAATCTGGTACTGCAACAACTACATCAGCCTCAATTTGATTTTCTTTATATAGTTGTTCTCCAGCTCTAACTCTTGATTCATGAACATCTAATCCATCAATAATTGAATCTGGTCTAGCAAAGTATATATATTCAAAAGCACAAGTTTGACATTGGGTATTTTCAGAATATCTATATGATTTTATTCCACTTTCATCAATTACTACAATTTCTCCTGGATCAATATCTCTAACTAATTCTGCTCCAATTGCATCTAAAGCACAGCTTTCAGAAGTTAAAACATAACCTTCTTCAATCTTTCCTAGGCAAAGAGGTCTTATTCCATGAGGATCTCTTACACCAATAAGCTTGTTTTCAGTTAATATAACCATTGCAAAAGAACCTCTAACAGCTTGAATAGCATCTAATACAGCTCTTTCAACACCTTTTTTAGCCCCTCTGGCAATTAAGTTAGCAATTACTTCTGAATCAATTGATGTATGGAATACATGTCCACCATCTTCAAGTAATTCTCTTATAACATCAGCATTAACTAATGTTCCATTGTGCGCCATAGCTATTGGCCCTAACTTAGTTTTGCTTAATAATGGCTGTGCATTTTCTATTCTAGTATCACCACTTGTTGAATATCTAACATGTCCAATTGATGCAAATCCTTTTAAGCTATTTATATCATCTTGAGAGAATGCTTCTGTTATAAGTCCCATTCCCTTTTTAATATTTATATCTTCCCCATTTGCAACTGCTATACCAGCACTTTCTTGACCTCTATGTTGAAGCGCATATAGCCCATAATATGCTACTGAAGCAACATCTAATGGTTTGTTAGAGTAAACACCAAATACTCCACATTCATCTTTAAATTTATCATTACTTGGATCCATTATTATATTATCTAACTTTGGACTCATACTCCTACCCCCGTTAATTGACTATTAATAAAAGCCTTTAATTGTTTAAATGATTTATGCCATATAATATATAAAGTGCGAAGCAATTTATTTAGTAATTTATTTCAACTCTTCACATAAATTTTAAACCTAGCTAGTAACTATTCTTGAATTCTCTTTAAAATTTCAACATAAGCATCTTTAACATTACCAAGATCTCTTCTAAATCTATCTTTATCTAACTTTTCTCCAGTAGTTGCATCCCAGAATCTACAAGTATCTGGTGAAATTTCATCTGCTAAAACTATATCTCCATTAAATCTACCGAACTCTAATTTAAAGTCTATTAATCTAATGTTAGATTTTAAGAACATATCTTTTAAAATATCGTTAATTTTAGCTGTTAAAGAGTAAATCTTTTCTAACTCTTCAAAAGTAGTTGCTCCAATACCTACTGCATGATAATCATTTATTAATGGATCTCCTAAAGAATCATCTTTGTATGATAATTCAAATACTGTAGTCTTAAGCTCTGTTCCTTCTTCTAATCCTAATCTCTTAGCCATAGAACCAGCAGCAACATTTCTTACTATTACTTCTAGTGGAACTATTTCAACCTTCTTACATAATTGTTCTCTATCATTTAACTTTTCAATAAAGTGAGTTGGAACTCCCTTTTCATTTAACATTTCAAATAACATTGAAGTAATTGCATTATTTAAAACACCCTTATCTTCGATTTGCCCTTTCTTTTCTCCATTAAAAGCAGTTGCATCATCTTTGTAATAAACTATTACTTCATCAGCCTTATCTGTAGCATATATTTTCTTTGCCTTACCTTCATACATCATTTCTAATTTTTCCATTATAAATCCACTCCTTCACCATTTTCAGATATAAATTTTTCTTTCATTTCTTTTCTATATTCAACTAATTTAGCTTTTAATTCTTTATCATTTACTGAAAGCATTTGTACTGCAAGCATTCCAGCATTATAAGCATTATTTATTCCAACTGTCGCAACTGGAATAGATTTTGGCATTTGTACTATTGAAAATAATGCATCTAAGCCTTCTATTGCCCCCTTACATGGAACTCCTATAACTGGCATTGTAGTTTGAGAAGCAATTACACCTGGTAAGTGTGCTGCAAGACCTGCTCCTGCAATTACAACTTCACATCCTTGTTCCTCAACTTCTCTTAATGTTTCTTCTAACTTTTCTGGAACTCTATGAGCTGATAAAACAAATGCCTTATACTCAATACCAAATTCATTTAAACAGTTAGCTGCTCCTCTCATTATTTCTGTATCAGATTTAGATCCAAAAAATATTGCTACCTTCATAATTTAAAACCTCCGTTTTTTTAACTTACACCTACTTCTTTATATTCGTAGGTGTAAGTTCGACTAACCAAATCGAATATTTGGAGTCTTACTTAAAGTACTTAACGCCAGATTCAAAGATCTTTTGATCAAAGTTTCCTGGTACATTTTTATAAAGATTATCTCCAATTCTTTCAGAATGTCCCATCTTACCAAGAACTCTACCATCTGGACTTGTTATACCTTCTATTCCAAGCATTGATCCATTTGGATTAAATGGCATATCTAATGCTATATTTCCTTTATTATCAACATATTGTGTTGCTACTTGTCCATTTTCAACTAATTGCTTTAATAGTTTTTCTGGAGCAACAAATCTTCCTTCTCCATGAGAAATTGCTACATTATGAATATCTCCAAGTTCAACCCCATTAAACCATGGTGATTTCTTAGAAATAACCTTAGTTTGAATTATTGAACTCATATGTCTATTAATTTCGTTATAAGTTAATGTAGCCATATCTTCTTCAATATCAATTATTTCACCATATGGTACTAATCCTAACTTAATTAATGCTTGGAAGCCGTTACAAATCCCTAACATTAATCCATCTCTATTCTTTAATAAATCCATAACAGCATCTTTAATTCTTTCATTTCTGAATACTGTTGATATAAATTTACCTGAACCATCTGGCTCGTCTCCAGCAGAGAATCCACCTGGTAACATTATTATTTGACTTTCTCTAATTTGCCTTTCTAAGTTTTCAATTGACTCTACAAAAGCATCCTTAGAGTAATTTCTAAATACTAAAGTTTCAGTTTCTGCACCAGCATTTCTAAATGCTCTTTCACAATCATATTCACAGTTTGTTCCTGGGAATACCGGAATTATTACTTTTGGTTTAGCAACCTTTATAATAGGTGAATTTAGATTTACTTTATCAAATAAAACTTCTTCTACTTTTTCATTGCTACTCTTAGTTTTTATCTTAAATACCTTAGATAATTTTTCTTCATAACTTTCTTCTAAAGCACTTAATTTTAAATCTATATCATATTCTTCTGAACTTATTACTTCATCTTTTACTGTGCATCCTATTGCTTTATAAGCGCATGCCTTGAACTCTTCATCTATGTTTACATCAGGCTTAACTTCTAAAACTAAACTTCCGTAGTTTAATCCAAAAAGCTCTTCCTTAGTTAGATTAGAGAACTTAACCCCAATTTTATTTCCAAAAGCCATCTTTGAAAGTGTTTCAGCTACCCCACCAAATTTAACTGATGCTGCTGATATTACCTTACCTTCTAAAATAAGCTCATATAACGTCTCTAAATTCTTCTTATATCCATCAACCTTTAATGTATAATCTTCATTTCTTTCAGCCATTAAGAATACTAATTGTGAACCTGATTCTTTTAATTCAGCACTGATTATATTTTTAGCTTTTTCAACTCCAACTGCAAAAGCTACTAATGTTGGAGGAACATCTATATCTCCAAAGCTTCCAGACATTGAGTCCTTACCACCAATTGCTGGTATTCCTAAATCAATTTGTGCTTGATATGCACCAAGTAATGCTACAAATGGTTTTCCCCATCTTTCTGCATTCTTTCCTAGCTTTTCAAAGTATTCTTGAAGAGTTAATCTTGCTTTTCTATAATCTCCACCGACAGCTGCTAGCTTTGTAACTGCTTCAATTATTGAATAGTACGCCATATGATATGGACTCCATACTCCTAAATCTGGATTAAATCCATAACTCATTATTGTAGCTTCTTTAGATGCTCCATTTAATACTGGAATTTTTGCAACCATTGCTTCTTGTTCTGTATTTGCGTCCTTACCTCCATATGGCATAAGAACTGTTCCCCCACCTATAGTAGAGTCAAATCTTTCAACTAATCCCTTTTGTGAAGCAACATTTAATTTCTTTAAGTTATTTATCCATTCTTCCTTAACATCTATGTCCCCAACTGCTAAAGGATATTCACCTGGCAATTTAACTTCTACATTAGTTACTTGTCTTGCCCCATTTGTATCTAAGAAGCTTCTTTTTAAGTTAACTATTTCTTTACCTCTCCAATACATTCTTAATCTTTCCGTATCAGTAACCTTTGCAACTACTACAGCTTCTAAATTTTCTTCTGAAGATAAATCTATAAATCTTTCTACATCTTCTTTATTAACTACTACTGCCATTCTTTCTTGTGACTCAGATATTGCAATTTCAGTTCCATCTAAACCTTCATACTTCTTAGGTACTTTATCTAAATTAATATCTAAACCTCTAGTTAATTCTCCGATTGCAACTGAAACTCCACCTGCACCAAAGTCATTACATCTTTTTATCATCTTTGCAACTTCAGCATTTCTGAATAATCTTTGGATTTTTCTTTCTGTAGGTGCATTACCCTTTTGAACTTCTGCGCCACATTCATTTATTGAATCTTCTGTATGCTCTTTTGATGAACCTGTAGCTCCACCAACACCATCTCTTCCTGTTCTTCCCCCAAGAAGAATTACTATATCTCCAGCCTTAGGCTCTTCTCTTACTACATTTTCCTTTGGAGCTGCTGCTATAACTGCACCAACTTCCATTCTCTTAGCAACATAATTTGAATGATATACCTCTGAAACTTGTCCAGTTGCTAAGCCAATTTGATTTCCATATGAACTATAACCATGTGCTGCTCCTAAAGTAATAGTTCTTTGTGGTAACTTACCTTTTATTGTATCTTCTACCGGAACTGTTGGATCAGCTGCACCAGTAACTCTCATTGCTTGATATACATATGTTCTACCCGAAAGTGGATCTCTTATAGCTCCTCCTAAACAAGTTGCTGCACCACCAAAAGGTTCAATTTCAGTTGGGTGATTGTGTGTTTCATTCTTAAACATCACTAAGTATTCTTCATTACCCTTATCTGTTTCTATGTTAACTTTTATTGAACAAGCATTTATTTCTTCAGAAATGTCTAAGTCATCTAACATTCCTCTTTTTCTCATTTCCTTCATAGTAATAACTGCTATATCCATTAATGTTTCGTCTCTATCAGTTTCTCCATAAACAAAACCTCTTGATTTTAAATATGCTTCATATGACTTTTGAGCTGCATTATTTAACTCACCTATTTCAAAAGTTACATCTTCAATTGCAGTACTAAATGTTGTGTGTCTGCAGTGATCTGACCAATAAGTATCAATTACTTTTATTTCCGTAATTGTTGGTACTTTTTCTTCGCTTTTGAAGTAGTCTCTTATCATTACTAAGTCATCAATGCTCATTGCAAGACCTAATTCCTTATGAAACTCTTCTATTTGTTTTCTATCCTTATTAACAAAGTCATTAAGTATTTCTACATCGTTAGGTTCTGCTAATTTTGAAGAAAGTTCAATATTGTCTATTGCTACTTCTCTAGAATCTACTGGATTTATATAATAACTTTTTATTTTATTTACTTCATCTTCAGTTAAATTACCTTTTAAGACTATTACTTTTGCTGATTTTACTTCTACTCTATCTTCAGCCCCTAATAACCCGATACATTCTGATGCTGAATCAGCTCTTTGATCATATTGTCCTGGTAAAAATTCTACTGCAAATGCTACTTCGTCTTCATTTATTGGAAGAATTTCTTCGTATAAATTATCTACTGTTTTTTCAGCAAATATTGTATATAAAGATTTTTTATAATACTCTTCTTTCATTTCACCTAATATATATTTATTGATTACTCTTACTTCTTGAAGATTATCTATTCTTAAATTACTTTTAAAATCTTCCATAAGACTTTTAGCTTCAACATTAAAACCATGTTTCTTTTCTACAAAAATGCACTTAAACCCTAACATCCTATACCTCCACCTTTAAAACACGAACATTTTCTCCATTTTTATATTTATTCTTCGTATTAATTAAATATTACCAATTGATTTTATATTTGTCAACTTTATTAAGTGTTTTTTAACATATTTTTCGTTATATAAACGAATTTTATCATTATTTTATTAAATTTAATTCGTGTTATTAGTTTTTTTTTATTAAATTCATTACTTTATTTAGAAATTTTAAAGTATGAATAATATAAAAATTTGTAATACTATAAGAGTAAATTACATATTTAATCTAAATTTAGTAAAGTTAAGGAGTGTTTTTATGAGAGTCCCTAAACATATTGGTATTATTCCTGATGGTAATAGACGTTGGGCAGAAAATAATGGTCTTTCTAAAGAAAAAGGATATAACATTGGTATTAACCCTGGCCTTTTATTATTTAAATTATGTCAAAAGCTCGGTATTGAAGAAATAACCTACTATGGATTTACTACTGATAATACTAAAAGACCAAAAGATCAAAAAAATGCATTTACCCAAGCTTGTATTGATGCTGTAAATTTACTTTCTCACGAAGATGCTGAATTATTAGTTGTAGGTAATACGGAATCTCCTTGTTTTCCCCCTGAATTATTGCCCTTTACAAAAAGAAAAACATTTGGAAAAGGAGGTTTAAAAGTGAATTTTTTAGTAAACTATGGCTGGGAATGGGATTTAAATTTATCAAGACAAACATATAAGAAAAGAAATAATCTTGATTTAGTTCTTCATTCTGAAGATATTTCTAGAATTGACTTAATAATTCGTTGGGGTGGAAGAAGACGCTTAAGTGGATTTTTACCAATTCAATCCGTTTATTCTGATTTTTATGTAGTTAATGATTATTGGCCTGATTTCAAACCTCAACATGTTTATGATGCGTTAGAATGGTATTCTTCACAAGATATAACATTAGGTGGCTAATATTTAAATTGAGGATGTGTTGTTATGAAAAAAGCTATTGTTATTGGTGGCGGTATTGGAGGTTTATCTATTGCTGCTAGACTTTTACATAAAGGTTTTAAGGTAGAGCTTTATGAAAAGAATAGTTCTATTGGTGGTAAAACTAATACATTAAAGCTTGGTGATTTTAAATTTGACTTAACCGCTTCTTTATTGATGATTCCTACTGATTATATTGACCTTTTTAAATATTGTGATAAAGATTATAAAAACTATTTTTCATTAATTCCTATTAATCCACTTTATAAAGTATTTTATGATGATGGTACTAATTACAGTTTTTCAACATCTTATCCCGACCTTTGCCAAACTATAAATAAAATAACAAATAATAATTTAAAAGATAAATATTCTTATTTTAACTTTTTATCTCTTAACTATAAACGATATTTAATAGCAGAAAGCTATTTTTTAAATGCTCCATTTATAAAAAATAATGATTTTTTTAATCCTTATACATTAAATGAAGTTTATAAGCTTCATACTTTAAAATCCTGTTATAGGGACTGCACTAAATTTATATCATCTAAAAAGTTAATAAACTATATTATGTTTCAATCCATGTACGTAGGGGTATCCCCTTATAGTTCACCTAATATTTATAACCTAATCCCTACTGCAACTCAATATAATGGTCTTTATTACATAAAAGGTGGTATGTATTCATATATAGATTCATTAAGAAGATTAGTTTTAGATTTAGGCGGTAAAATTAATCTTTCATGTCCTGTTGATGAAATTTTATTTAAAAATAATACTGCTATAGGAGTTAAAATTAAAAAACACTCTCTATATAGCGACTTAGTAGTTTGTTCCAGTGATTATTGCTACTCAATTGATAATTTAATAAAACCTGAAAGTATTAAATCAAACTTAGAGCCTACTACTAAATTCCAGCAATCATGTTCTACATTTATATTGTATTTAGCTTTAGATAAGAAGTATCCATCACTTAATATCCATAATATTTTTATAAATAAAAACTTTAAAGAAAATTTAGAAGCACCTTTTAAAGGAATGCTTTCTTCTGATCCATCATTATATATTTATTGTCCTAGTTCTATAGATTCCACACTTTGTCCAATAAATTGTGAAACTATTAATGTAATGGTGAGAGTTCCTAATTTATTTTATAACAATATATCTTGGACTAATGATAATATTATTTCTTTAGAAAATAAATTATTAAATATAGTTTCAAAAATTCCTGGATTGGAAGATATTAAGTCACATATTATATTTAAAGATAGACTAACTCCATTAGATTTTAAAAACATATTTAATACTACTTCAGGTTCTGCATTTGGAATAAGTCATAATTTAAATCAAAGCTTAATTTTTAGACCTCAATGTACCTTACCTAATATTCAGAATTTGTATTTTACAGGTGCTTCAGTACATCCTGGGAATGGTGTATCTATGGTATTAAAATCATCTAAAATTTGCGCAAATTTAATTAAGCTTTAATTATAAAAAAAGGTTGTATCAAATTTATAATATTTTATTTTGATACAACCTCAATTTTAAATTTTATTATTTAATTATTTTGATGAATTATCAGATTTCTTCTTTCTAGTGAACATAAATGCTCCACCTGCAACAACTAAAATAGCACCTACTATTAATATATAAACAGTATTTGTTCCACCTGTCTTTGGAAGCTTTGAATTTGATGTTGTTTTATCATCATCTTTATTATTACTTCCATTATTAGTTTCACTCTTTGTAGTATCATTTGATGCTATTTTCAAATCTGAAATTGCACTCTTTAAATTTTCTTCAGCTTTTGCAATTTCCTTCTCTGTTGCATCTTCATTTTTCATTACTTTATCTGCTTCTTCTACTGCTTTTTCAACTGCTCTCCAGCTTGCTCTTGTATACTTGCTAGAATCTAGAGATTGTGCTTTATTGATTAAATCATTTAAAGCATCCTTATTTGGTTTTAATCTTAATTTTAAGAATTCTCTTAATAATCCTTCATAAGATTTTGCAACTTCTTCTTCTAAAGCATTTTCATCAGCAACTACTGCTTTTGACGCTTCTAAAACTGTAGCTAAACTTTCCCAAGTTTTTGATATATATTTACTTGAATCTAAAGCTTCAATTTTTTCTATTAAACTTACTAATTGAGTTTTATCTCCCTTATTAAAAGATAACATTTGCATTACTTCGCTTAATCTATCAAATGATGCATTTACTTCTTCTTGAGTAGCCTTATTATTTGCTAATAATTCTTTAGCTTCAGCAAGTGCAGCTTTAAATTCTTTAACAACTGCAGGTACAACATTTTCAAGATCAGCTTCTGATACTTTTTCAGCCTCTTCTACAGCTATTTCTAAATGCATCTTAAATACATTTTCAGTATCTTCTTCTTTTTCTTCTAAAGCTTTAATAGCTTCCTCTAATTCAGCTTTTGCAGTTGCAACATCTTCATTAGTTGCATCTTCATTAACTAAAACTATATTAGCTTTTTCTAATGCTGATTCTAAATTAGCCCAAGTTTCTACTGTGTAATCATCTTTAATTAAAAGCTCTGCACTATCAACTACAGCTTGTAACTCTGATTTATCAACAGTTTCTGTTGGTGGAACCTCTTCATCTCCAATTACAAAGCTTACGCTTATAGGTACTAATGAAGTATTTCCAGCTGCATCTATAGCAACTACTTTAACTGTATATTTAGCACCTTCTTCTAATCCTTCAATTGTATAGTTTAATCCATCTACCTTATCTTTAAGAGTTCCATTTACATAAACCTTATATCCAACTACGCCAACATTATCAGTTGCTTCACTCCATGAGATTTCAGCACTTGTCTTTGAAGTAGCCTCTACAGATATTTCCTCTATATTGCTTGGTCTTTCTGTATCTACAGCTAATTCTGTTTTTACAGTTACAGATTCAAATGCTGTTGATTTTCCAGCCTCATTTACAGCTTTAACAGTAAAGTTATATTCAGTATCTGCAGTTAAGTCATTAACCCTATAGTAATTATTAACTGTCTCACCAATTTTAGCTTCACCTTCATAAACTTCATAAATTGATGCTCCATCTATTGAAGACCATGTAAGAACTAATGTCTTGCTTTCAACTCCAATTGCTTCAACCTTAGCGCTATCTGGGATTACTGGCCCTTGTGCTTCTTGAGCAACTAATCCATTTGCTTTTTCTCTAAGCGCTGCTAAAGAACTTGTTATATTTTCAACTGTTGCATCATCATTATTAATAACAGCTACAGCGTTATCGTATGCAGTTTTAAACTTGCTCCATGTTTCTGCTGTATAATTAGCTTCAACTTTATTACTATGTGATTCTATTTCTGTTTGTAATTCTGACTTATCAACTATATTACTAGTAACTGCCTTAAATACTTTAAAATAATCTAAGTTAACTTGAGTTTTTCCATCTCTATCTACAGCAGTCATAACGATAGTGTGTTCACCATCTTCTAATTCCTTAAATGCTGCAACTAATTGTTGGTCATCACCAGTACCACTTCCTGCTAATGAGAAGTTTCCTTTAGCTTCTCCATCTATTGAAATATCGAAGCTTGAGAAGTTTGAGTGCTTTTGAGAGTAAACTTCTATTCCTGTTCCAGTGAATGTATAAGTTGCTGTTGAACCTGTAGTTGATTCTGTTTTAGTTCCACCATGGTGTCTATCTGCTTCACCAGCCCAAACTGACCAATTTCCACCCCATGTTATATCAGGATTTTTAGTGTTATCCTTATATTCATCTTCAACTATAACCTCTTCAGAAGTTACTGTTGGAAGTACTACCTTTATATCAATTGAACCACTTACAGAAGCATCTTCTTTTGAAGTAGCTGTTACTGTAACAGTTCCATTAACATTTTTAGTTGTTAATACTCCATTTTCATCAATAGTTGCAATAGTAGAATCATTTACTGACCATGTTACTTCCTTATTGTTTATTTCACTTGGAAGCACTGTAGCAACCATTTTAACTGAACTATTTTCTTTGCTTATTGTTGTTATTCCAGACTTAGTTCCAACTGAAACTGAAGTTGGTTTTTGAATTTGTGAATCTAATACTTTAAATGCATCAAGCTCTACCTTTGTTTTTCTTGATGCTTCTGATTTAGTATCAGTTGCTCTAACTGTAATTGTATGCTTACCATACTCTAAGTCATCTTTAGAGAATATAGTTACTTTTCTTACTGTTGATGGGCTATAAGTATCAACCTCACCTATAACTTTTTCATCAATGCTTATTTCAAACTTACCTCTATCAGCATTTGTACAAGTAATAACTTCTATTCCTGTACCCACAAATGTTAATGTAGCTGTTTCAGTTCCAACTGGATCTTCAATATACTTAATTGTTCCATCATGATTTACAGCTTCACTCCAATTACCCCAGTTACCAGAATAAACAATACGTGAATCTCTATCATCAATATATCCAGCCATATTTCTTAAATCATTTACTTTTACAGCTTCAGATATTTTTGTTTCTTTTCCACTTATATTTGCAGAAACCATATAACTAAATGAACCTAATATATCTTTTGCATCAGTATCCTTAAAGCTTACTTCTTTAATATTTTTTGCTACGGTTATAACATCCCCATTGCCAATTTGACGATATACATTATAAGTAACATCATCACCTTCTATAGCATTCCATTCTAAGTTTACAGAATTACTTTCTATTCTCTCTGCAGCTAATCCAGTAGGTGCATCTGAAAGTTCTTCTCTTCCTGGAATTTCAGTTATAGTGTAAGTTTCATTTATTTCTGTATTAAATGAAATCTTATCTTCTTCAACTATTGTAAATTCTATATTTTCTCCCTTAGAGTTAGTTACTTTAGCAAGGTTTAATCCATCATATTTAACTACTGCTTCTCCACCATTTTTAGATGTAACAGTTAATTCATATGCTTTTCCATTTTCCCACTTAGCTCCAACCTCAAAATTTCCTCTTGCAAGTAAACCATCATATGAACCATTAGCCCATACATCTGGAAGTGCAGGTAAGAAGTTTATATATCCCATGTTACTTTGCATTAACATTTCAGATATTCCAGCTGTTGCTCCAAAGTTACCATCGATTTGGAAAGGTGGGTGTGCATCCCAAAGGTTAGAATAAGTTCCTCCCCCACCTGCTTGTCCTGTTCCAACTCTCTTTAATTGCTTAGTTATCAATTCATAAGCCTTATTACCTTGACCCGCTCTAGCCCAAGTATTAATTCTTTGACCCATTCCCCATCCAGTAGATACATCTGTTCTATTATTTAATGATACTAAAGCAGCATCTAATAACTCTGGTGTTTCAACTGAAATAGAATCTCCAGGGAATAATCCTAAAAGGTGAGACATATGTCTATGTCCATATCCTTCACTTGGAATACTGTTTAAAGTAGTTTCTTCATACCATTCTTTAATTTGACCATCATCACCAATTTGAATTGGATCTAATTTAGATTGAGTATCTTTCCAATCCTCAACTAAGTCTAAATCTACACCTAATTTTTCTGCAGCTGTAATTGTGTCATCATATAATTGCCATATTAATGTTTGTTCATATGTGTTACCAACTGTTCTTGGTCCATGTTCTGGAGAGTAAGTTGGTGAAGAAACCATTCTTTGTTGAACTTCATCCCATACTAACATATTTTCATATAATTTTACTTCTTCTTTCATTATTGGATAAATAATATTTCTCATATACTCAACATCACCAGTATATTCATACATTTCCCAAACATTTTGTAATATCCACGGCACTGCCGCTGGAGACCATCCCCAGTCAAAGCTCCAACCTGGACAAGTCCATCCAAATGGAGTGTTTTGAGTATGAGCCATAAATCCATTTTGTTCTATATATTCTCCATTTTCATCCTTAGCACTTTCTACACCAGCATAAATTCTTGCTGTTTCACGACCTGGCTCTCTTAGTGAATCAATATAATTAACTAATGGAGTAGCACATTCAGCCATATTTGTAGAATAAGTTGGCCAATAATTCATTTGAAGATTTACATTCATATGATAATCTGAACTCCAAGCAGGATCATTCTTATTATTCCAAACCCCTTGTAAGTTAGCTGGAAGTTGTGAGTCTTCTCTTGAAGATGAAATAGTTAAATACCTTCCATATTGGAAGAACATTACCTCAAGTGCTCTTCTAGCCTCTTCAGATACTGTATTATTACCATATCCACTTAAAAGTTCATCTGTTGGAATATTAGGTAATGCTTGTCCTAATTTTAAATCAACTCTATCAAAAATACTTTTGTAATCAGATATATGCTCTGCTTTTACTTGATCATAACTTTTGTTATTTAAAGCTTTAATTACTTCAGAAACTCTGCTATCTAATTCATCTTCTGTTTCTCCTGTACGATAAATTGGATAATCATTTTTATAATCTGTAGCTGCTGATATATAAATTGTTGCTGAAGTTGCTTCTTCTATTGTTAGCTTATTATCTCCTTCAATAATATTTCCACCATCACTTATAACCTTTAATTGAGAATTATATTTTAACTGATTATCAGAAACCTGACCTTTTAATGTTATAGTATCATTTCCTACTATTGTAGTTGCACCTTGTTTTGAGGGAAAACTTACATCAAAACTTAGTTTTTCTTTACCATTAGCCTCAACTCTTATAGCCATAACATTATCTGGATGGCTCACAAAATATTCTCTATTATATTGTGTATCTCCTTCTGTATAACTTACAGTTGAAATTGCATTTTTTAAATTAAGATCACGTACATAGTTTGTAACATTACTTTCATTAATTCCTTTAAAATTAAGATTTATTTCCCCCCAAGCTTGATAAGCTCCATAACCATTACTAGTACCAACTAATTGATTACATAACGCACTAGCTTTAGAATCTCCTTCTGCTGTATGAAGTGCAAATAACTCTCTAATTTCTTGCAATACCTCATACATTGCTTTACCATTACTAGCAGTTTCTAAATTACCGCCATTATAATTAGAGCGACTTTCACTTGGTCCACCTGTCCAAAGTGTCTTTTCATTAAATGTTATACGTTCATTAATAATTTCTCCGTATACATTTCCTCCAATATCACCATTTCCTATAGGCAATGTATACTCTTGCCACATATTGTCTTCCGTAAGATTTGCTGCACCTTGAGATGCTGGTTTTGTATACCACATTCTCAAATCGTTTTCGTTAAAGCTATAATTTTTTTCTAATTTAGTTTCCGCAAAGGTTGTCTGATATAATGATGTAACTATCATCGTACTTAGCATTGCAGCTAAAATTCTTTTTCCTCTTTTCCTCATAAAAATTACCCCGCTTTTTTCATCATTTTTTTGCTTTTTAGTACAAAATCCCCCTCCTCATATTTAATTCTCCTAATTTAACTACACCGATTATTTTTATAAATAAGCATTTTTTATTTCTGTTTAACTTACATGTTATTCCATTTATCTTCATGCTAACAAATCTAAATATCTTGGTCAATGTAATCGCAACTTTATTACATATTTAACCAATATCTTGCTGTTTTTATATTAAACCCACTTTAACAATCAGGACCACCCGTAAAACGGGTGGTTTGCTCTACGCCTATAAGGCTCTGTTACTGGCCGTGCTACTCGCACGTC
>NZ_JADPEL010000051.1 GCF_015667795.1 Clostridium sp. D53t1_180928_C8 | reverse complement strand
AATATTACTGGAAATCAAAATTTCCAGTAATATTTAATTTATAAGAAACTATATTACACAAAATTATCTACAGTCTCAATTAATCTTTAAAATAATGTATTTAATATAACCAATCACTTTTGTGGTTGGTTATATTTATTATATATAAAACTTTTATTCTAAAGGCCTAACTCTTAATTTTATACCTAATTCATCACATATTTGTTCACTAGCTTTAATATCATCTTCACCAATGCAATCAACTACAGTAAAAACAACATTAGGAATATAAGATTTACATGATACAGCAAATTTTTTCATTGCTTCATAGGATTCTATTCCAAACTTATTTTTAGTTATTTCATAAAATTCTTCTGCATTTGGAGCATTAAGACTTATTGAAACTGTATCAATTAAGCCTTTTAATAAAGGGGCAACTTCCTTATTATTAATTAAATCTCCAAGACCATTAGTATTTATTCTTACTGGCATATTAGGATTTCTTTTCTTTATGTATTTAGAAATTTCAATTATTGAATCTAATCTTTCAGTTGGTTCTCCAAAGCCACAGAAGATAATTTCATCATAAAGATTAATATTAATAGTTTCAAATTCGTTAATTACTTCTTCAACAGTAGGTTCAGTTTCTAACCATAAACTATTGCTTTCAGTCATCTTTTTTGTTGTTCTCAAACAAAATGTACAAGCACAAGGACAACGATTAGTTAAATTTACATATATATTCTTTTTAATGCCTTTAGCTTCCATTTCTTCGATTGTTATATTTTTTAAGTTTATAAAATTACTATTATTAATAGTATATAGAATAACCATATAACCCCATCCTTTTATATTATTTTAATTCCGTTAAAAACTCTTCAAAACAAACTCCGTAGCTTCCAGGTAAATTTAGCTCAGTAGTAAATTTTAATGATTTACTAATAAAGCTTGTTGCTTTTTCGATGGCATATGCAAAATCTTCACCTTTAACAATACTTGCAGATACAATAGAGGAAAAAACATCACCGGTACCAGAACGATCATCTCCTATTTTTTCAACTTGTATAACCTTATAAGATTTATTAATTTCAAATATAAAGTTTTCTATTGCACCTTGTCTTTGTAGCCCTGTAATTACGATTTTACTAGGCCCCTGAAGAGATAACTTTTCACATAATAAATTTAATTCTTCATGTGTAGGAGTTTCATCAGGATAAGGTATATCTAATAATCTACAAAGTTCAGTAAGGTTTGGTGTTATTACATCTGCATATTTAATTAAATTTTGCATTTCTTTGCACATTTCATCTGTATAAGTAGAATAAAGCTTACCGTAATCCCCCATTACTGGGTCTATTAAAACTATATTGTTTTTTGTTTTGAATTTTTTTAAAAAATCTATAACTATTTTAATTTGCTCTTTTGAACCTAAAAAGCCAGTACATATTCCATCAAAACTTAAATCGAGTATTTCCCAATTATTTATATATTCTTTCATTTTAGGAGTATAATCTTCGAAGAAGAAATTATTAAACCCAGTATGATTAGAAAGTATTGCTGTTGGGATAAAACAACATTGGACTTTTAGTGCTGATATAATAGGTAATGAAACAGCTATTGAGCATCTACCGAAGCCAGTAATATCATTTATAAGAGCTATTTTTTTTTGACTAAATCCCATTATTATTTTCACATCCTTTAAGTATTAATTATAAAAGAAGAATTTGGGAAAAGCAATTTTGCAGGAAATGTAACGATACAATACTTAGAAAGTTTATAAGAGGATTTTATATTAACAGTAAGAGTAAATAATATAAAATCCCCTTAATTTTGTTGTTAATTATTTAAATATAGAAAAGAAGGTAAGTGAATTCCTATTATTTGATGGAGCATATCCACAAGCTGCAAAGTAATCGTCATTTAATAAAAGTAATTTTTGCATTGCACTAGGATATAAAATTTCTGTATTAGACCATATAGTTGAATTTGCCTTTTCACCTATAAGAGCTATATAAGCATGATCGTAATTGTTAATAATTACACTACCCGAAATACCAAAACTTTCATTACTAACTTCAACTATAGAATTTAATACATATGAAGTATCTTGTTTAGCCCACAAAAGATTACCCATAGCATCTGTTTCAAGAATTACTGATTTTGCAACCATGGCAAAATGACCATTTTCCATTTCGATAATATCACTATCTAAAAGCACATATACTTTATAATCATCAAAAATATTTAGCCACAAAGAATCACCAAATTCGTTAAGTCTTAATATAAATGGATTAGATAAAAGAGATTCATTTATAAGCTTAGCACCTGATAATACAAAGCCTCCATCCATAGTTTCTTTAATTGAATGAGCTATACCTACATCAAAAGTTTTTTGCCACTCAATCTTGTTTTCAGAGTTGAATTTTAGAACAATACTTGAAGGAACACCATTTGGTATAGATTGAGCAACTATAGTATATCCTCCATCACTGGTTGCACATACACCTAGGCCGTTGCTTTGAACACCTACTGTTCCGATTGCATTTTGAAATAAAATATTACCATCGTTGTCTAATTTAACTATCCATAAATATTCATCTCCTGCAAAAATAGAGTATGAAAAAGTACCTACAGCAATAAAATTTCCATCTGAAAGTGTAGCGATTGAAGAGAAAAATTGAGTAAATGGAGTATCATATATTTTATCCCATAACATTGTACCATTACTTGCTACTCTAATAGCAAAAGCAGATGAGTTATCAGTTTTATTAAAAGCTCTTCCAACTATTATAAAATCTCCATTAGAACATTCAGTCATTGAATTTGGTAATGTGGTGTAATCGTAATTGTAAGTTTCTGAAATTTTTAGATTAGACATAAATTTAATACCGTCCTTTTTCTTTAGTTTAGGTAAAAATAAAAATATTACCTTAATACAAAATATGTAAAGTTAAGAAAAGTGTGAAAATAACAAAGGGTTAATTGTAAAAATATTTACAAAATTATACAATTGTATTAAGGTGGTGATTTGTATGTTAAAAAACAGGGAAATAATAAAAAAATCACTTAATAGAAATATAGTATTATTCTGTATATTTTGTTGGGTAGTTCCAATAATTATAATTTATATTTCAATGACAATATCATATAAAGAGAATATACAAGAAAAACTGAAGAGTGTATTTATTGAAAAATTAAGAAGTACAGATGTATTTATATCTAATTATTTAGATGAAGCAATAGAAAGTGCAAGGAAACCATCATATGAATATTATTTAGAAGAAGCTTGGAATGAATATGAGGTTCAAGGGAATGAGGGTAGGAATGATTGTTATCAAATTATAACTAGTAACTTAAGAAATAAATTCTATTGGGATAAGAGGTTTGATATTTGTAGCTTTTATATAGAAGGCGAAAATCAGCCTTTTACTTATTTATCTAGTAGCAATTATTCTATGCAAGAATATATGAGTAAAATTCATAATCGTATTCAAGAAATAAGGGAAATGAAGTCATCATATGCACAAGTTATAGTAGAGGATGAACGTATTTTTATTGTTAGAAATGTTTATACAACTACTGATTACAAGAAATTTGGAACTTTAGTTTTAGAGCTTAATAGAAAGAATATGTTTGCAGATATAGTTTTAGATAAGGGATAAGCTTTGGCATTTTGTATTAATGATAAAAATGCCTTAATAGCTAAAAGTAATTTTTTTGAAGATGAAAGAAAGAGTAACATATTAAAAGATAGTTTAACAAACTATTCAGCTGATGATAATAATAAGTTGATAATTAGCCAAAACAAAAATTACTATGGGTATCTTTTACAAGTAAAGCATGATGATTATCATTTAGGGATTTTATTGACTATTGATAAAGGTATTGTAAATGCAGAAATGAA
This sequence comes from Clostridium sp. D53t1_180928_C8, assembly GCF_015667795.1. Lineage (GTDB taxonomy): Bacteria > Bacillota > Clostridia > Clostridiales > Clostridiaceae > Clostridium. The sequence continues at coordinate 17,164 of NZ_JADPEL010000051.1, read as the reverse complement.
TCATTTATATGGAATGATTTTTATATTACTTATAATTACAATACCTGTACTTATAATAATTGCATATTTCTTGAATAGACAAATTACAGCACCAATCAGAAAGTTAGTGCAAGCTTCTCAAGAAATGGAAAGTGGTAAATTAGGAGTTACTATTGATGGCGAGGAAATGCCTAATAAGGAGTTTAAATATTTACAGCATTCTTTTAATAATATGTCAAAGAGAGTTGAGTATTTATTTAATTATGCTTATGATGAAAAGCTAGCAAAGAAGGATGCAAAGATATTAGCACTTCAAGCACAGATTAATCCACATTTTTTAAATAATACATTAGAAATTATGAACTGGCAGGCTAGGATGTCTGGTGATATTACTCTTTGTAAGATGATAGAATCACTTGGAACTGTATTAGATTATCATATGGATAGAGAAGATAAGAGACTAATTTATTTATCTGAAGAATTAAGATGTGTAGATGCTTATTTTTATATAATTTCAATGCGTTTTGGGCAACGATTAATAGTTGAACGTGAAATAGATAATGAGCTATTGCAAGCTATGTTACCTCAATTAATTTTACAGCCTATTTTAGAAAATGCAGTTGTTCATGGAATAGAAACTGTAAGAACTGGTGTAATTAAATTGAAAATTTATCATGATAATAAGAAAATTTTTATAGAAGTTATTAATACTGGAAAGCCAATGACGAAAGAAGATAAAGATATAATTGAAAAGATATTATTTGGTGATCCAGAGGTAATAAAGCCAGTACCAGGGAAACATGCATCACTAGGAATTAGAAATGTTAATGAGAGAATTAAGTTAATTTATGGTGAAAACTATGGTTTAACAATTGAACCTATAGAAGAAGGAAAAACTAGGTCATTAATATGTATACCATATGATAAGGAGAGTAAATAAGGAGCAAATTATATAAAATTAAAGATAACAATATTAGGCAAATAATATCAATAGTATTCAATGAATGTAAACGTAATACTAGCTATAATAAAACTATAGAATAAATCTTTTATTAAAGTATTAATGATGTTTTAGGGGGAGAGAAAATGCTTAAAAGTAAAAAAGTGTTGGCATTAGTAATTTCATCAACTATTTTAGCTACATTTATTACTGGATGTTCAAAGACAACAGAAGAAGAGGTTGTAGGGGAAACTGGAAAGGATAATGTTACATTAAATACAGTATCAATGTTTGGAGGAACTGATCCAAATGCAAAAGTTTACCAGGAGATTAATCAACAGTTAATGAATGATAATCCAAACATAACAATAGAAGATAATTCTCAAGCTTCAGATGAAGAGTGGAAAGCTAAAGTTGCAACTGATTTTGCTTCAGGTAATGAGCCAGATGTTATTCAATTTTTTACGGACGCAACAGCAAATTCAATTATTGCAACTGATAAGTTAATGTCTTTAGAGGATATAAAAAAAGAATATCCTGATTATGCTAAGGATACATTAGATGCTGCGTTAGAAGCAGTAACTAATACTGATGGTATTCAAAGAGCAGTTCCTACGACAGGGTATTGGGAAGGGCTTTTCTGTAATAAAGATTTATTTGAGGAGTATAACGTAGAAATTCCTACTGATTGGGACTCATTAGTTAAAGCAATTGAAATTTTTAAAGAAAATGGAATAATTCCAATAGCATGTTCATTGAATAATGTTCCTCATTATTGGGTTGAGTTTTTAATGCTATATGCTGCAGGTGAGGATTCATACACATCTATACCAGAAAAGGCACCTAAAGATTGGGTTAAAGGTTTAGAACTTTTTAAAGAATTAAGGGAAATGGGAGCTTTTCCTGAAGATACAGACACTGTTGATGATGCTTATGTTGGTCAATTATTTAATGATAAAAAAGCAGCTATGCAACTTGATGGAAATTGGAGAATTGGTGGTATAACAGATCAAGAAAATGTTGTTGTTGCAGCATTTCCAGGTGTTGAAAATCAGAAGGCTACAGATGGAGCTATAGTTGGTGGTATATCTTCAGGATTTTATATTACAAAAAAAGCTTGGGAGGATACTGATAAAAGAGAAGCAGCAGTTAAGTTTGTTGAAGCTCATACTAATAAAGAGGGAGTTACTAAGTATTGGATAGCAGGCGGAGCTGTTGGTCAAGCGGCAGTTGCAGTAGAACCAGTAGATAATATGACACCATTAGCAGTTTCAGCTTTAGAATACAGTAGTTCAGCTAAATCTATATCATCTCCAACTGACTCAAGAATTGATCCAGAAGCATATAAATATATAATTGCAAATATAGTTAAGATTTCAACTGGTTCAGTAAGTGCTGAAGAGGTTCTTAATGAAGCATTAAAGTTAAATTCTGAAAGAGCAAACTAATAGTTAAAACAATGGTAGAGGGGTACATAAAGCTACCTCTCTATTTTTTATCTAAAATATTTAGAAAGGTGGAATAAAAAATGATATATAAGAAGAAATGGCCACTTATAATCTTCTTATTACCAAGCCTTATATTCTTGATTGTGTTCTTATATATTCCGTTTTTTAACAATATAAAAAATAGTTTATTTGATATGACTACACCGGTATTACTAGATGGACAAGTATGGAAATTTGTTGGTATAGATAATTATAGGAGAATGTTAACAGACCCAGATTTGAGAATTGCTATTTGGAATTCATTAAAGATGATGGTTTTAACAATTATATTTCAAGTAGGAATTGCTTTTATATTGGCAGTTTTGGTTAGTAATATAAAAAAGATGCAACAATTTTTTAGAACAGTATATTTCTTTCCAGTAGTTATTTCAGCAACAGCCATAGGTTTAATATTTAAATTATTCTATAACTATAACGGAGGAATGTTAAATCAAATATTGGAGACTTTTGGGCAAGAACCGGTAAATTGGTTAAAGCCTACATTAGCTTTTATAATGGTAGCTATACCAACACTTTGGAGTTATGTAGGGTTTTATTTTGTAATAATATTAACTGGATTAAGTGATATACCAGATGAAATCTATGAAGTTGCATCAATTGATGGATGTAGTAAATTTAAACAAGTATTCTATATTACAATACCAATGCTTAGGGGTGTAATTTGTACTTGTGTAGTATTAGCAGTAACTGGAGCCTTAAAGGTATTTGATTTACCATGGGTATTGGTACCTAATGGTGCACCACAAGGATTGACACATTTCTTAGGAACATACATGTATCAAAGTACATTTGGTATGAACAATTATGATTATGGATCAGCTTTAGCTGTACTGATTGTAATATTAGGTATAGTAGTTTCAAGAGTTGTAAATACTATTGTTCAACCTGATAAAGATAGATAGGAGGTAGGCTAATATGAGTGAAAATAGGATATTAAAAAAGAAGAGTATTATGAAATCGAAAAAGAAAATTAATATTAGTAAATATATAATATATACTATTTTAATTGTTTGGGCTATTACTACTATTTTTCCTTTTGTATGGGTAATAATAAATTCATTTAAGCCATCGTCAGAATTATTAACTTCATCTTTTAGCTTGCCTAAGGAATTTACATTAGATAATTATAAAAATGCATTTGATAACTTAAATATATTAAGAGCTTATGGAATGAGTTTTTTTATATCAGGCAGTGTTACTATAGGAGTAATAATATTAGCATCAATGATGTCATTTGCATTAACAAGGTATAATTTTAAGGGGAAATGGGTTTTAGATGCCATACTTATAGCTAGTTTAATGTTTCCGGTATTTTCAACTATAATTCCTGTATATCAAATGATGATTAAATGGGAGTTGCTAAATACACCAATAGCTGTTATTTTACCTCAAATTGCAAGTAATTTAAGCTTTGCAACTATTGTAATGATGGGATTTATGAGGGCAATACCATTAGAGATTGAGGAATCAGCATATATTGAAGGAGCAAGTATATTTACTGTATTTACTAGAATTATTGTACCAATAAGCAAACCTGCAATATCAACTGTAGCTATTTTTAGTTTTTTATGGTCATATAATGATTTGTTTGTTCAAACTACTATGATAGGACGAAGAGTAAATTATCCAGTTTGTGCTTTGTTAAACGAAATTAGTTCTAAATATGGAACTGATTATGGATTAATGGCAGCCTCAGTAGCAATTATTTTAGTGCCTGTATTTATTATTTATTTATTGCTTCAAAAGAATATTATCAAAGGATTGACAGCTGGAGCCGTAAAGGGATAAAATTTTTTTAAAGGGTACTTATGGGAATTATAAGGGGATGAAAAGGTATGTATAAAATAGTAATAATTGATGATGAACCAATTATTGTTGAAGGATTAGCCAGAACTATGCCTTGGGATAAATGGGAATGCCTTGTAGCTGGAGTAGCTTATGATGGTGTTGAAGGTCAAAAGCTTATAAGAAATGTTAGACCAAATTTAATAATAACAGATATTTCTATGCCAGGTATGAATGGATTAGCTATGATTGCTGGATTGAAAGCTGAGTTTCCGGATATGGAGATTTCAATTTTAACAGGATTTCGTGAGTTTGAATATGCTCAAAAGGCAATTAAGTTAGGAGTAACAAGATTAATATTAAAGCCATCAACATTAACAGAAATTGAAGAAGCAGTTAAAACAATGGTTTTAAATTTAAAAAATAAAAATATACGTACCGAATCAGAAGAAACAGAGTTAAATAGTGCAAATAGTTTTATTGTAAAAAATGCATTAAAATATATACAAGAAAATTATACAAGAAAGATAACATTATCTGAAGTTGCAGAGAAAACCTATGTTAGTCAATGGTATTTAAGTAAGCTTTTAAATAAGCATACAGGAAAAAGCTTCTCTGATATTCTTAATCAAATAAGAATTAATGTTGCAAAGGATTTATTAAAGAATCCATCAATGAGAATTGGTAATATTGCAGAAGAGGTAGGGTTTATTGATATAGGACATTTTTCAAGAGTATTTAAAAAATTTGAGGGATGTTCTGCAAATGAGTATAGAAATAAACTAAGTTCTTAATAGTAGTATAAAGAAAAAGAAGGTGAAATTAATGGAAGTTAATAAAGGTATTTGTCCTATTTGTGGAAAACCTAATAATTGTGGATATGAGAATGGTTTATCACATGAAGGATGCTGGTGTGAAAAGATTGAGGTTCCTAAAGAGTTAAGAGAGCAGATACCAGAAAATTTAAGAGGAAAAGCTTGTATTTGTAAGAACTGTATAATTGAATATAAAGAAAAACAAAAATAAAATGAGTTAAATTCTATTGACAAAGAAAAAAAGAAGCATATAATAAAATATAAATATAATAATTAAAGCTTTGAAGAGAAAGAGTAGAATTAATAGAGTTTTACAGAGAGGTCCCGGTTGGTGAAAGGGGCAAAACAAGTTAATTTGAATACGTCTCTGAGCAGCACTCCGAAAGATAACAACTAGTAGGCAGATGTCGTATCGCACACGTTATAGTGCTAGGGTATAACCAAGAAATTTTTTTGGCGTACCTGAAGAGGTTGTTATTGTGAAATAATGATAAATTTAGGTGGTAACACGTGAGTATATAGCTTTCGTCCTATTAATATAGGATGAGGGCTTTTTTTGTATTTAAAAATAAATTAAAAGTAAAGTTGCGCAGCTTATATATATATTAAATCTTTTGATAATTAAAGTGCACGTTAATTATCAAAAGATTATTAAAAGATTATTAAAATGAGTGAGGAGAAATTAAAAATGATAAATATAGATGAACAAATAAAAATAATTTCAAAGGGTGTAGATGAAATAATAGGGTTAGATGAATTAAAGGAAAAGTTAGCTAAGAAAAAACCACTAACTGTAAAATTAGGATTAGACCCAAGTGCTCCAGATATTCATTTAGGGCATACTGTAGTTTTAAGGAAGTTAAGACAGCTTCAAGATTTAGGACATAATATTGTAATAATAATAGGTGATTTTACCGGAAAAATAGGTGATCCAACTGGAAAGTCTCAAGCTAGGAAAGCATTAACAACAGAACAGGTTTTAGAAAATGCCAAGACTTACGAAGAGCAGATTTTCAAGGTTTTAGATAAAGAAAAAACAGATGTTAAATTTAATAGTGAATGGCTTTCTAAAATGAATTTTGAGGATGTAATTAGATTAGGATCTAAAATGACAGTAGCAAGAATGCTTGAAAGAGAAGACTTTAAAAAAAGATATGAAAATCAAATGCCAATAAGTATTCATGAATTTTTCTATCCATTAATGCAAGGTTTTGATTCTGTAGAGTTAAAAGCTGATATTGAACTTGGAGGCACTGATCAAAGATTTAATTTACTTATGGGAAGAATGCTTCAGAAAGAGTTTGGACAGGAACCTCAATGTACAATAATGATGCCCTTATTAGAGGGATTAGATGGTATTAATAAGATGAGCAAAAGTTTAGGAAACTACGTGGGAATAGATGAAGAAGCAAATGTAATGTTTGAAAAAATAATGACTATTCCTGATAATTTAATAATTAAATACTTTGAATTAGTTACGGATGTTCATCCAGATGATGTAGAAGAAATTAAAAAATCCTTAAAGGAAGGGGTTAATCCTAGAGATATAAAAATACAGTTAGCAAGAGTGATTGTTGAATTATATCATGGTAAAGATGCAGTAAAGGCTGCGGAAGAAAGATTTAGATTAGTATTTCAAAAGAATGAAATACCAAATGATATAAAAACTGTTGAAGTAAAGAAAGCGGAGTTTAACTTATCAGAAATAATAGTTAAGAATGGGTTAGTAAAAAGTAAAAACGAGTTCAGAAGGTTAGTGGAGCAAGGCGGTGTTAAGGCCAATGCAGAAAAATTGAATAATATTGAAGAGTTAATAATAACAGATGAAATAGTAATTCAGATAGGAAAGAAAAAATTTATTAAAGTAATTATAAAATAATAAGGAAAAAAATTCTTTTAGAGTAAAGAGCTTGAGTATTAAGATAATAAAATATGTAGTAAAAAAAACATCTACTTGGATTTAATTCCAATAGATGTTTTTTTTGTTTAAAAATATAGAGTTTATTGTGCAAATGAACAATAAAAAACGTTAAAACAACAATATAAATTTAATAATTAATATATTATCATTAAATCATCAAGTAAACGTTAACTGAAGAAAAAATAAATACTAAGTTTTAATTGTATTTTAAGAGATTAGGAGGATGAAGATATGCCAGCTATTCATTGGTTTGGAGCGATATTAGGTTTAGCAATAGCTATAATATTAATTTTAAGAAAAGTAAACCCTGTATATTCTTTATTTGGAGGAGCTATCGTAGGTGGATTACTTGGAGGAGCTAGTTTAGCTCAAACAACACAAATAGTAATAGAAGGAACTAATAGTGTAATGGGAGCTGTAGTTAGGGTACTGGCAGCGGGTGTTCTTGCTGGGGTTTTAATAGAATCAGGTGCAGCAGAAAAGATTGCAGAAACTATAGTAGAAAAGCTTGGAGAAAAGAAAGCAATTTTGGCAATTGCACTAGCAACAATGGTAATAACTTCAGTAGGAGTATTTGTTACTGTAGCAATTATAATAGTAGCACCAATAGCTTTATCAGTAGCTAAAAAGGGTGGATTAACTAGAGCAGCAATACTTTTAGCAATGGTTGGTGGAGGAAAGGCAGGAAATATAATTTCGCCAAATCCAAACACTATTGCAGTAGCAAAAGGATTTAATGTAGATTTAGCACAAGTAATGATTAATGGATTTATTCCAGCATTAGTAGGAATAGTAGTTACATATTTTGTAGCTTCAATGTTAAATAAAAAAGGTGATGTAGTTAGATATACTGAAGATGATGCAAAGGCAAAAGCTTCAGCAGATAAAGATGATAATAAACCTACATTTGGAAGAGCAATAGTGGCTCCTGTTGTAGCAATTGTATTATTAGCAATTAGTCCAATAGGAAGTATGTTAAATATAGAATTTTTAGAAAAGATTAAAATTGATTCAATGATTATATTACCACTTGCAGGTATAATAGGATTAATAGCAATGGGTAAATTTAATAAAGTTATTGAATATACAACATCTGGATTAAATAAAATGACAGGAACAGCGATACTATTAATTGGGGCAGGTGCAATAGCAGGAATTATTTCAAACTCTAATTTAAGTGAGGTTGTTGTAAATCTTGTTAAGTCAACTGGAATTTCAGGAGTATTCTTAGCACCTATATCAGGTATATTAATGGGAGCTGCAACAGCTTCAACTTCAACCGCTGCAATAGTTGCTGCAGGAAGCTTTGGAGATGCAATATTATCTATGGGAACATCGCCATTAAGCGCAGCAGTAATGGTTCATGCAGGAGCTGTAGTAATTGATCATTTACCACATGGAAACTTCTTCTTAGTAACAGCTGATTCAGTTCAGATGAATATAAAGGATCGTATGAAGTTAATTCCATATGAATCAATAGTGGGTGGATCAATGGCAATTGTAGCAACTATAGTATATGGATTTATAATTAAGTAAAGTATTATTAAGAAACTATAGTGTGATAAGTAAATGAATTTGAATGTAAATATAATAAGTAAGATTAAAAATATAAAGTGGATGGAGAGAGTAAAATGAAGAAAGATTTTGTTATAGTATTAGCACCAGATTCTTTTAAGGAAAGTATGAGCGCGAAAGAAGCTTGTATAGCAATGGAAAGAGGAATAAAAAAGGTAGATAAAAATATTAAATGTGTACATGTTCCTATGGCAGACGGGGGAGAAGGAACTATGCAATCATTAGTAGATGCTACAAATGGAAAGACTTATTCTTTAGAAGTTGTAGGACCATTAGGGAATAAGGTGCAAGCCGAGTATGGAATTTTAGGAGATGGAGAAGTAGGAATTTTAGAGATGGCTAGTGCTAGTGGAATACATTTAGTTTCATTAGATAAGAGAAATCCATTAATAACTACTACTTATGGTACTGGTGAAGTTATTAAAGCTTGTTTAGATAAGGGTGTAAAGAAGTTATTAATAGGTATTGGTGGAAGTGCAACTAATGATGGGGGAGCAGGAGTTATACAAGCTCTTGGAGGAAAATTATTAGATAAAGATGGAAATGAATTAGGATTTGGCGGAGGAGAATTAGGAAAACTACATAATATAGATTTAACTAATTTTGACCCTAGATTAAAGGATGTTGTTGTAGAGGTAGCATGTGATGTTAACAATCCACTTTGTGGAGAAAAGGGTGCGTCAAATGTATTTGGTCCACAAAAGGGAGCAACACCAGATATGGTTTCTTTATTAGATAATAATTTAAAACATTATGCAAATATAATTAAAGAACAAATTGGCATGGATGTTCTAGAGGTACCAGGGGCAGGTGCAGCTGGAGGATTAGGTGCAGGGCTAATGGCATTTTTAAACGGAACTCTAAAAAAGGGTATTGAAATGGTAATAGAATATGCTGGATTAGAAGAAAAGGTTAAAGATGCAGATATGGTTTGGACAGGAGAAGGAAGTATAGATTTCCAAACTCAATATGGTAAAACACCATTAGGAGTTGCAACTGTTGCTAAAAAGTATGATAAACCAGTTATAGCATTTGCAGGAAGAGTTGGAGATAATATAGATGTTTTATATGAAAAAGGTATAGATTCTATATTTGGAATTATGAAAGGTGTTACTTCTATTGAAGAAGCTTTAGAAAAAGGTAAAGAAAATATAGAAAAAACATCTGAAAATGTAATAAGACTTATGAAATTAATATAATAAACAAATGGGCTATATCAAAATTAATTTTAAACAATAAAATTTTGACATAGCCTAATTATTTGAATTTATTGAAAGTAGGAGAATAGGATATGATAAAAACTAAAATTATATGTACAATAGGACCAGCAAGTGAAAGTGAGGAAGTACTTACAAAACTAATTAATTCAGGAATGAATATATCAAGACATAATTTTTCACATGGAACTTATGAGCAAAATGGAGATAAGATTAATTTAGTTAAAAAGCTTAGAGAAAAAATGAGTAAGCCAGTAGAAATATTATTAGATACTAAAGGACCAGAAGTAAGAACAGGAAAATTTGTTGGTGATAAGGTAACTTTATTAGAGGGGTCAGATTATATAGTTTCATGTGGTGAAGATATAATTGGAGATAATACTATTTGTTCTGTAAGTTATAAGCAATTATATGAAGATGTTAAAAATGGAGATTTAATTTTAATTGCAGATGGGTTAATTGCTTTAGAAGTTATAAAAATAGATGGAAATCAAATTTATACTATAGTTAAGAATACAGGAACTATAGGAAACTTTAAAAATGTTAATGTTCCAGGTGTAGTTACTAAGCTACCTGCAGTTGGAGAAAAAGATATTGAAGATTTAAAGTTTGGAGTAAAAATGGGAATAGACATTGTTGCAGCATCATTTGTAAGAAGTGCTCAAGATGTTTTAGATGTAAAAAAAGTATTAAATGAATGTGGTGGAAATCATATTAAGGTATTTTCTAAAATAGAAAATCATGAAGGTGTAAATAATATTAATGAAATAATTGAAGTTTCTGATGGAATAATGGTTGCAAGAGGTGATCTAGGAGTTGAAGTTCCATTAGAAGAAGTACCTTTTATACAAAAAATGATTATTAGTAAATGTAATAAGGCACAGAAACCAGTAATTACTGCAACTCAAATGTTAGAATCTATGGGGAATAATCCAAGACCAACTAGAGCGGAAGTTTCAGATGTAGCAAATGCAGTTATTGATGGTACAAATGCAGTAATGCTTAGTGGAGAAACGGCTAGTGGAAAATATCCAGTAGAAGCTGTTTCTATTATGAGAAGAATAGTTAAGAAAGCAGAAGAGGTTATTAGTGCTTAATAAATAAATTTAATTTTAAAGGATGTAGATAATATGAAACTATCAAAAGCTATAGCCCAAAAAATTGTTTTAGAAATGATGAACGTAATACCATATAATATAAATGTTATGGATGAAAATGGGATAATAATAGGCAGCGGAGATAATGAAAGAATTGGAAATATCCATGAAGGTGCCAAAAAGGCAATTGATAGTAAGCATATAATTGAAATTTATGAAGATAATGAAAAAATGAAACCAGGAGTTAATGAACCTATTATATTTAATGATGAAATAATAGGTGTTATAGGAATTACTGGTCATCCTGATGAAGTTATAAGATTTAGTAAACTAGTTCGTGTTACCGCAGTTTTATTAATTGAACAAATAAAAATAGATGAGGATTTACATAATAAAAGATTAAATAAGCAAAGATTCTACTATGAATTAGCTCATAGAAAAACAAAGTATGATGATAAATTTTATGAAGTTGCTAAGAGTTATGGAGTTGATATTAGTAAAGGGTGTCAAGTTATCCTAATAGAAAGCTGTAATGATTTAGTAGATTTTAAATATAAATATAAAAGATATTTATATTACAGTGAGATTAATAATAGAGGAATGTTTTTTATAACTAATGATTATGACTATAATAATTTATTAAAGGAGTTAAAAGAAAGCTCTATAATAAATAAAATAAGTATTGGTCCTAAAGAGGATATTATAGCTAATTCAGTAGAAAAAGCAGAATTGGCATTGCAATTTGGTGTTAAGATAAAGCCATCTACTCAAATATATTCATATGATGAATTTGAATTATTTATAAATTTATCTCATGAAAATAAAGATAAATTTATTTCATTAATTTTAAATCTTGATAAGGCCGGACATAGTTTAGAACTTATTGAAACTATGCAAACATATATAGAGGAAAATGGTGATATTACTAAGATTGCAAATAAATTAAAAATACATAGAAATACTTTAAATTATAGATTAGATAGAATTAAACAATTAACTGGAAAAAAACCTAAAAATATATTAGAGCTATTTGAATTAATAAGTGGATTAATATGGAGGTAATTATATAACATAATATAGCAAGAGTTTATAAAGAGAAGAAGTAGTATTATAATCTACTTCTTCTTTTTATTAATTGGCAATATTACTCTTAAATTTAGTGATAATATTAGAGAGTGTAATCTTAGTTTTACTTTTTAATTTTGAAGTTGAGTAATTAGAATCAGTAATAGCAATTACAGGAATTACTTTTCTTTTTTTACCTGATAATCTATCGTTTATATTTTTTAAATAAATATTTATAAATTTAAGACCTGAGTTTATTTTATACAACTTTTTAAAGTATTTTTTTGCATTTATTAGATCGTTTGTATAGTAGAAACTAATGGCATACTTTGTTAAGAAGTCTTCGTTATCAAGTAACATAGCACCTGCAGGTGTATTTACACTTTTATTTAAATAATATAAGGCTTCTTTGTATTTTTCTGTCTTAGTTAGTAGTAATGCAAGACTACAAATAGAATAATAATCATCATCTTTAAGTGAAATAGCAATTTTAAAATTCTTAATTGCATCATAATATAGATTTTTATTTAAGTAATATTGGCCGAATAGTTTATATAATTCGAAATCACCGTCGTATAAATTTAATGCCTTATTTAAGTATTCTTCAGTATTATTTGAATCATTATTAATTAAATCATAAGCTAATGAACGAACTTCTATATATTCTTCTAATACATCAGAAGAAATATCTTTCAATGAATCATAGCTTAATATCTCATTAAAATATAATTTGTTGAATAAATAGTCAATTTTTAATGTAGGATAAATATTAAATAACTCATCATGTCTAGATGTCCAATTAAATTTACTATTTAAAAATGTAAAAATATTTTTTGGAATGTTTTTATTGTTAGTTATAAATTCTATAATATTTTGTTCTACTAAGTAAAATAATGTTTCATTTGAAGCTATAGGTAAACTAAATAATTCAGACCAACTATTTTCATTTATTCTTAATGAAAAATTATTATAGATTTCTTTTAATTTATTCATAAAAGGCTCAATATAAGGATTTAAATATTTTTTATAAATAGGAATTGTTAAAGGTAATGATACTGAATCCTTAGAAAGCTTACTTTTAATATTATCTAATTCAATCTTTATAGAAAGATCCCAAGGTCTTAGTTTAATTAATAAAGTATATAAGTCTTTAGCCTTTTGTAAATCATATGAATAATGATAACAGTGAGCTAAATCAATAATGCGTTCAATATCAAGTGTATTTTTAAGTTTTTTTATATATTTTTCTAAATAAGATATTGCACTTGAATATTGGTTAGTTTCTGTCAATAAGTGCCCAAAGTTCGAAAGACAAAACATATCATTAGGATCTATGTTAATGGCTTCCCTAAAATAATTTAAAGCCATAAGAGTATCGTTTTTATTAAGATAATAGCTTCCTAATAGTTTTAGTAAATCTAAATCTTTATTATATATGGAATATGCATCAAATAAATAACTTTTATCACTTTTTTCTTCATTAGAATTAAATGATAAATAGGCTTTTTCTCTAAGCAAAAGATATTCATCTAATTGTTCTGCGTTTATATTAGATAAATAATTATAAGTTAAGGGTAATGGATTATTTATTTGATTTATTAAAAAATCTACTAATTCTATTGAAAGAGAATCTTTTAGTTCACATTCTCTATGTGACCAATTAAATCTAGAATCTAATAAAGCATAAATGCTTATAGGAATATATTTGTGATTATATATATATTTAATAATCTCTAATTCTAAGTCTTGGCTTATAGTAGGGTTATTTAAAATAGGTAATGTTAATAAGTTTATCCAAGAATCTTTAGAAAATCTAAGTGTAGGATTATTATATATATCATTTACTTTATTCATAAACTTATCAATAGAATCTATGGCTTTATCATCTATTGAAGAATTTATTAGTGCTGACAAAATATCAAAACTAGAGTTATGCAATAATGTTATATTCAAATCTCCTATTGATGCAGTAGCTAAAGATATAGCTTTATTGTATGCTAGGTTTAAATCATTAGCAGTTAGATCATTCTTATCTATAGAATTACTTAATTCAACATAAGCCTCCTTAATTTTATCAATATTTCTAGTTGGTGTTATTCCTAAAACAGTCCAGCAACTCATAATGTTAAATTACCCTCCTATTCATCAAAATTTTGTTTAATAATTGTCTTCTTATAAAAAAATACAAGAAATATAAAAACTATTGTATATACATATTTTATATTAAATAGAAAATAATGTAAAAACATTTAAACACAAATATTATTACATTATTTTTAAAATAAAAAGTAATAAATGTAAATAATAGAAGAAAATAATAAAAAGATTAAATATAATAGAAGCAGATGGTGTTACTTGATAAAACAGGTAGAAAATAGAGAAAAAATAATATTTATTGTATTTAAAAAGTATAAAAAGACAGGTAAAAAATGTAAGTCAAGGACTGGTTCAAATTTTTATATATGATATTATAAGGTTATAGTATATAAAAATATTTTATAGGGGTGATATTTATGAGTTTTCCAACACATATAGTAGCTGCAGGTGCACTTGTTGTTAATGATAAGGATGAAGTTTTACTTGTAAAAAATCCACATAGGGGATGGGAGTTTCCAGGAGGACAAATTGAAAATGGTGAGGATTTAATAGAAGGCGTTACTAGAGAAGTTTTAGAAGAGTCAGGAATAGAAATAAAAGTTTTGAAACTAGCAGGCGTATATTCTAATACTAAGTCATATATAGGGTGGGATAATAAAACTGTAGTTCCAACTAAAGTTATATTTGATTTCTTAGCAGTTAAAATAGGTGGAAGCTTAAAAACAAGTGAGGAAAGTATAGAGGTTGGGTGGTTTAAAAAAGATATGGTTATAGATATAATAAATGAACCTTGGTTAAAGGAAAGGGCAAGTGATATGCTTAATTTTAATGGAAATATAATTTATAGAGTTTATTCAAGTAGAACATATGAGATATATAGAGAATGTGAAGTATAAAGTATAGGGAAAATTGTTGAATGGGTCAAAAAGTTAAAAAATTTGTTGAGAAAAATATAAAATGATAAAGCTAAAAAATGTATTAAAATGTAATAAAAGGTAGTATAATATTAGTTAAGTTAATAAGTAAACAGGAGATAAAATATGAACAAAGTAACATTAAAAATAAGTACTCTAATATTTACTATGTTAATAACTTTTATTACATTAAGCGAAAGTATTGCTTGTGCTGAGGAGGTTAAAGATGAAAATCTAAAAATATTATTTATTAGTTCCTATAATTCAAATTTTATATCATTTGAAGATCAAGTAGAAGGAATAAAAGCAGGTTTAAATGAGAATGTCCATTTAAGAATAGAATATATGGATTTTAAGGTTTTGGGATATGAGGAAAATGAGGAAAGATTTTATAATTTATTAAAACTTAGCTTTGAAAATTATGAGGAATATGATGCTATAATAGCTGGAGATGATGAAGCTTTAGAGTTTTGTTTAAAATATAGAGATGATTTATTTAAGGATATACCAATATCATTTTTAGGAGTTCAGAAAGAAAAAATATTAGAAGAGGCATTAAAATACGAAAAAGTTTCTGGTGTAAGAGAAATGGAATCTATAGAGTCAAATTTGGAGCTTATTAAGAAGTTTCATCCTAATACGGAAAATATAATTTTTTTAAATGATTATGGAGAACATTTTTATATTGATATTACTAGTAAAAATCCAGAGTTTGATTTTCAGAAGATAATTACTAGTGAATTAACTATAGATGAATTTAAGGAAACTATAAAAAATGTTAAAGAAAATAGCGTTATAATATCACTATATCCTGATGACTTCAAAAATGGTGAATGGGTAAAGGTTTTAGATGTAAATGAATTAATTTCTAATATAAGACCAGATTTACCAATATATAATGTACTAGATTATGGTATCGGTACCGGGAGTGTTGGGGGTAAAGTAATTAATCATTTTACTCAAGGTAAAAGAGCCGGAGAAGTAGTATTAGGATTATTAGAAGGTATTGATGAAAAAAATTTATATTTTGATAATGATGAAGCTAATCAGTATGTTTTTGATTATAAAATACTAAGAAAGTTCAATATAAAAACCAAGTATTTACCTGATAACTCTAAAATAATTAATAGTCCTATAGAAGTTATAGAGGAGTATAAAAGTTTATTTATATATCTTTTTATTATATTTTTAGTATTATTACTTTTGATATTAGCTTTAATACAATATATAAACTATAAAAAAAGATATGAAAAAGAAATATTAAATGCTAAAAATAAGGCAGAAGAAGCTAATAATCTTAAAGCACATTTTATTTCAAATATAAGTCATGAACTTAAAACACCAATAAATGTTATATTATGTGCAACTCAACTTATAGAGCTTAAGAATTCAAAAAATAATCAGGAGAATCAAAATAGTAATATTAGCATAGTAAAAGATAATTGTTATAGGTTAATAAGATTAATAAGTAATATAATTGATATAGAAAAGGCAGAATTAAATGATTTAAAATTAAATTTAGAAAATGACAATATAGTTAGCTTAACAGAAGACATAGTTATGTCTGTAATTCCATATGCTGAGAAGAAAAATTTGAATTTAATATTTGATACAGATGAAGAAGTAGTAATGATAGAGATTGATACAATTAAAATTGAAAGAGTTATTTTAAACCTATTATCTAATTCAATAAAATTTTCAAAAGAAAATGGATATATTGGAGTGAAAATAAGGCCTATGGAAGAGTATGTTGATATTATTGTTGAAGATAATGGAGTAGGAATATCAAAAGAAGAACTACCTAATATATTTGAAAGATTTAGGCAGGTTGATAATAGCTTAACTAGAAAAAATGAAGGTAGTGGAATAGGACTATCAATAGTTAAATCCTTAGTTGAGCTTCATAGTGGAGAAATTAGAGTAGAATCTGAACTTAACAAAGGTACAAGATTTATTGTTAAATTACCTAAGGGTATGAATGTAAATAGTAATAATAAGTATATCAGAATTGAAGAAGATCAAGAGTGTAAAAAAAATATTATGAATGAAATTATTATGAATGAAATAAGAAATATAAATTATAGAACTAAAACAGAATTATCAGATATATATGTTTAAGAAAAACTGGGAGAGTAGATGAATTTGTGTAAAACACAAATCTATCTACTCTCTTGTTGTATGATAAGTTGGTAGATTTGGAATAATATACTATAAAGATTTTTTAGGAGGTTTTTTAATGACAAGAAAAAAC
>NZ_JADPEL010000050.1 GCF_015667795.1 Clostridium sp. D53t1_180928_C8 | reverse complement strand
TTCTTCCCATAATAAAATGCTCCCTCTATAGTTACAGTTTTATTATTTAAACTGTCTACTATAAAGGGAGCATATCAAATAGTAGAACCTTTTTTTATAACAAATTTCAAAAAAAAACATACTATATATAAAGAGTAGAAGTTAGAGGATATAGTATGAATGAAGGAGAAGAAAAAAGAAAAATAACAAATATAGATAATACTAGAGTTATACAAGAAAGAATTGTTACAGGAAAAGGTATGGGGGAGTTTTATATAGAAGTTGATTTTGAATTTAGAGATTATCCATTTTGGAAAATAGAGTCATCTAGTACAACAGTAGATGTATATAAAACAATTATTATTGCTGATAATAAGGTTTTGTTTAATTCGTGGGTTTATAAAAGTGTAGTATATGAAACTATAGATAGTGGATTAGGATTGATAGATGAAAAAGGAATTGTAACTTTAAATGGAGAATTAAAACATAAAACAAAGAGAATACCCCTTAATGGTATTATAGATATAAGTCCTATTAAAGAGAATGATAATATTATTTCAAATAAAGATTTAGTTAAAATTATAAACGCATATGTTTCTGCAGAAATAGAAGAAGAAGAAATAGAAGAGCCAATTAGAAATAAAATGATTAATTATAGATTTTATAATAAGGTAAGATATCCATATGAAGAACAAAAAAATAATAATATTAATATTTTTGAAATAAGTAGTAAACCAATTAAGAGTTACAGGAAGTTAAATGTAAATATGATAATAAAAATAGAGGTAAAAACTGTTAGAATAGAGGAAGTTACAATAAACATATAATTTTTATGATAATAAAATAAGAGCTTATTGCAAATGCAATAAGCTCTATTTATTATTATAAACAAATTACATTGATTTGTGGAATGTTCTGTTTATAACGTCTAATTGTTGTTCTCTTGTTAATTTAATGAAGTTAACAGCATATCCAGAAACTCTGATAGTTAATTGTGGATATTCTTCTGGGTGTTCCATAGCATCTAATAAAGTTTCTCTATTAAATACATTTACGTTTAAGTGTTGAGCACCTTGTGAGAAGTATCCATCCATCATAGTACCTAAGTTGTGGATTCTGTTTTCAGGTGTTTTTCCTAATGCATCTGGAACGATTGAGAATGTATTAGAAACACCATCTTGTGAATGTTCGTAAGGTATCTTAGCAACAGAGTTTAATGATGCTAATGATCCGCTACAGTCTCTTCCGTGCATTGGGTTAGCTCCTGGTGCAAATGGTTCTCCAGCTTTTCTTCCACATGGAGTAGTACCAGTCTTCTTACCGTAAACAACGTTTGAAGTGATTGTTAATACTGATTGAGTATGGTAAGCATTTCTGTAAGTCTTGTTTTGTCTGATCTTATTCATCATGTTTTCAACTAACCAAGCAGCAATTTCGTCAACTCTATCATCGTCGTTTCCGTATTTAGGGAAGTCACCTTCAACTTCGAAGTCGATAGCAACACCTTCTTCATTTCTTATTGGCTTAACTTTAGCGTATTTGATTGCAGAAATAGAGTCAGCACAAACTGATAAACCAGCTATACCACAAGCCATTGTTCTGAATACGTCTCTATCATGTAAAGCCATTTGTAATTTTTCATAAGAATATTTATCATGCATGTAGTGGATAACATTTAATGTATTAACGTAAAGGTTAGCTAACCAATCAGTCATAACATCGAATCTTTCCATTACTTCATTGTAATCTAAGTATTCACTAGTTAATGGAGCAGTCTTAGGTCCAACTTGCATTCCGTACTTTTCATCTTTACCACCGTTTATAGCGTAAAGTAAAGTCTTAGCTAAGTTAACTCTAGCACCGAAGAATTGCATTTGCTTACCAACTCTCATTGCAGATACACAACAAGCGATAGCATAGTCATCTCCCCAGTATGGAGCCATTAAATCATCATTTTCGTATTGAACTGAAGATGTATCAATAGAAACCTTAGAACAGAAATCTTTAAATCCTTGAGGTAATCTAGTTGACCATAAAACAGTTAAGTTTGGTTCTGGTGATGGCCCTAAAGTATATAATGTGTTAAGTACTCTGAATGAGTTCTTAGTAACTAAAGTTCTACCATCTAATCCCATACCACCAATTGATTCAGTAACCCAAGTAGGATCTCCTGAGAATAAATCGTTGTACTCTGGAGTTCTTAAGAATTTAACTAATCTTAACTTCATTACAAAGTGATCCATTAATTCTTGAGCTTCTTCTTCAGTTATAACACCATTTTTTAAATCTCTTTCAATGTAGATATCTAAGAAAGTAGAAGTTCTTCCTAGAGACATAGCAGCACCGTTTTGGTCTTTAATAGCTCCTAAGAATCCAAAGTATAACCATTGGATAGCTTCTTTAGCGTTTTTAGCTGGACCAGATATATCAAATCCATAGCTAGCAGCTAGTCCTTTTAATTCTTTTAATGCAACGATTTGATCAGATAATTCTTCTCTTAATCTGATTACATCTTCATCTATAGTTTTAACTTCTAAAGATAATTTTTGAGCGTTTTTATCTTCAATTAATCTATCAACACCATATAAAGCAACTCTTCTATAGTCACCTATGATTCTTCCTCTACCGTAAGCATCTGGAAGACCAGTGATAACACCAGATTTTCTAGCTAATCTCATTTCTGAAGTATAAGCATCGAAAACACCTTGGTTATGAGTCTTTCTATATTTGCTGAATATTTCAGAAATTCTTGGGCTTACTTCATATCCATAAGCTTTAGCAGCATTTTCAGCCATTCTGATACCACCGTATGGCATTACAGCTCTCTTTAATGGAGCATCAGTTTGTACACCAACGATTTTTTCGAAAGCTTGGTCAATATAACCTGCGTTATATTCGTTGATTCCAGATATAGTTTCTGTATCTACATCTAAAACTCCACCATTTTCTCTTTCTTTCTTGAATAATTCACTAACTTCTTCCCAAAGTTTAGTTGTAGCTTCAGTAGCTCCAGCTAAGAAACTATCATCACCTTCGTAAGCAGTGTAGTTAGTTTGAATAAAGTTTCTTACGTCAACACTTTTTGTCCATGAACCTGTTTTGAAATCATTCCATTCTTCTCTCATCATAGCGCCTCTTTTCTTAAAATTATTACATAAGTAATGTCATTTAATGTTAAAAAATAATAATTAAGTAATAATTATTATTAATTAACAATGGCATATTTAAACTATATCACTAAAATTTGAAATTTTCAAGCATTAAATAGAAAATTTTTAGTAGAAATTTATAGTGATTTAAGTCCTTAAATATAATAACATAGTATTAATTGATAATCAAAGGGTATGACAAGAAAATAGGGTAAGATATTGTAGAAAAACAATATTATTATTGATAAAATACAAAAAAATAGTAAATATGAAATAAGGATAGTTAAAAAATTAACAATTATATATATTGATTTTTATAAATTTTATAAAAAATGCATAATAAGAAGAAACTTTAATTAAAAGTTTCTTCTTATTTTTAATATTTAATTTTATTTTATGCCTTGTTCGTATTGTTGAACCATTCTTTTAACCATTTCGCCACCAACACTACCGCATTGTTTTGAAGTAAGATTTCCATTGTAATCTGTAAAAGGAACTCCCATCTCATTTGCTACTTCAGTCTTAAATTTTGATAAACCATTTTTTGCTTCAGGTACTAATTTTTGTGCCATATAAAGTCCCTCCTAAATTTATAATTTTATTTTTGTAAAGCATGTATTTACTTTACACTATTATATTGTGCAAAATAGTTTTTAATAACCTATAAAAAAGAAGGTAAACAAGCTAAAAAGACACTTATTTTCAAAAAATAGGAAAAATATATATATAAATAGTGATGATAATATTCTACATTTAAATTATCCGTATTATATATTCAATCTAGTGAATTTAAATAAAATATGATAAAGCTAAAGAAGATAAACAATACAATAAAATAAGGTTTGATATAAGAAAGTATCAATTAAAATCAATAATAAAAAACAAATAGATAATAAAATAAAGTTTATAATAAAATTTTGGTAATAAAATACAAAGCAGTATGATAAAATAATAATTGACAAATAAAACCAAAGAGAGTATATTAATATTAACTTTAATACTTTAATTTGCTAAAGGAGGGGGTTCGAATTAAGAATATAGTACCTGAGGGAACTAGAGATTTTACAATAGATGAATGTAAAAAAAGAAATGAAATTATTAAAATTATAACAATGGTATTTGAAAAGTGGGGATATGAAGAAATTTCAACACCAACTGTAGAATATTATGAAACTTTTAAACATAAAACTCAAAATTTAAGAGAAGAAGAGATGTATAAATTTTTTGATAAAAAAGGAAGAATCTTAGTCTTAAGACCTGATATGACAGTGCCTGTAGCAAGGCTGATAAATACTAAATTAAAGGATATGAATTTACCTTTAAAGCTTTTCTATAAGGCAAATGTATTTAGAGTACATGAAAGTTTAGAAGGAAAAAGAAATGAATATTTAGATTGTGGTATTGAGTTAATAGGTGGAGAAGGAGAAGAAATAGATTTAGAGGTATTAATAACAGCATTAGAAGTGTTAAAGTCTTTAAAAACAAAGGAAAGTTTTAAATTAGAAATAGGTAATGTAAATATCTTAAAATCCGCTATTAATTCAATGGATTTATCAAAAAATCACAAAGAAAATATAATTGAACTTATTAATAAAAAGAGTTTGATAAATTTAAAGTGTTATTTAGAAAATCTAGAAATAAAAGAGGAGTATAAAGAGTTTTTAACGACTTTACCATGGATTTTTGGTGGATGTGAAATGATTGAAAAAGCTAAAAAAATAGCATTTAATGATGAAATTAAAGAAAATATATTATATTTAGAGAAGTTATTTTTAAACTTAGTGGGATTAGGATATGAGAAGTATATATCACTAGATATGAGCATGGTTCCTAGATTAAATTATTATTCAGGTGTTATTTTTAAAGGACATGTTAATGGAATTGGATCAACAGTATTAAGAGGAGGGAGATATGATGAGTTATTAGAGAATTTTGGAAGAAAAGTTTCAGCAATAGGATTTTCTGTTGATGTGAATTTATTAATTAATTCTTGTAATTACAATGAAAATATTAAGAAGAAAAATATAATTGTAAATAAGAATGATTATTTAACGGTATTGAAGAATGCCATAAAGGAAACAAGAAATAATGAATATATAGATATTAAATATAAAGAATAAAAGTAGGTGATTTAATGTGATTAGTATAGCACTTACAAAAGGTAGAATTGAAAAAGATGCAATGAAAATATTTGAAGAAGCAGGATTTGGAGTTGATGAATTAAAGGATAAAGGAAGAAAGCTAGTTTTTAAAGATACTAAAGAAGATATTAAATATTTTTTAGTAAAAGCTAATGATGCTGTAACTTATGTAGAGCATGGAGCCGCGGACTTAGCTATAGTAGGAAAAGATACAATATTAGAAAAGGGAGAAAACTACTATGAAATTTTAGATTTAGGTATTGGAAAATGTAAGTTCATAGTTGCAACATTGCCAGATGCTAATATATTTAATCGAATAGGTCATATAAAAATAGGAAGCAAATATCCAAACGTTTCTAAAAAATATTTTGAAGGTAAAGGAATGGATGTTGAAATAATTAAAATTGAAGGTTCAGTAGAGCTTGCACCTATCTTGGGGATAAGTGAAGGAATAGTAGATATAATGGAAACAGGAACAACATTAAAAGAAAATGGATTAGTTGTTGTTGACGAAGTATGTGATATAAGTTCAAGGATTATAGTTAATAAATCTAGCTTTAAATTAAAAAGAAATGAAATAAATGAAATTGTAGATAGAATTAGAGCAATATGCAATAAATAGTGTTTTTATATAGAAGTAAAGGGGGCAATTCAATATGATAGACATAATTGAATTAAATAATAAGTATATCAGTGATGTTGTATCAAGTATAAAAAAGAGAAGTAATACTTTAAATATAAGAAAAAATGTGGAAGAGATAATTGAAAATGTAAAGTCTTCTGGGGATAAGGCTTTAAGGAGATATACTTTGGATTTTGATAAAGTGTATTTAGAGAATTTTAAAATTGACGAAGAGGAAATAGAAAAGGATTTTATTGAAGGAAATAAGGCTTTTATTGATATATTAGAGGAAAGTATTAAAAATATAACGAAATATCATGAAAAACAAAAAAAGACAAGCTATATATATCAAAAAGAGTTTGGAGTATATATGGGACAAAGATTAATTCCAGTAGATAGTGTAGCTATATATGTACCGGGAGGAAAAGCAGCTTATCCATCATCCGTATTAATGAATGCTATTCCAGCAAAGGTTGCAGGTGTAGAAAAGATAGTATTAGTTACACCACCCAACAAAAGTGGACATGTTAATAAAAATATATTAATTGCTGCAAAGTTATGTGGAATAAGTACTGTTTATATGTTAGGAGGAGCACAGGCAATAGCAGCATTAACCTATGGTACAGAAAGCATAGATAGTGTATCAATGATAGTTGGGCCTGGAAATGCCTTTGTAGCAGAGGCAAAAAGGCAAGTATATGGAGATGTTGGAATTGATATGGTGGCTGGGCCAAGTGAAATTTTAATTATTGCAGATGAAAAAGCTAATGCTAAATATATTGCTGCAGACTTAATGTCTCAAGCAGAGCATGATGAATTAGCTTCTTCAATTTTAGTAACAACTTCTAAAGAAATAGCTGAAAAAGTAAATAATGAAATTAAATTGCAAATTGAAAAAATGAGCAGAAAAAAGATAATAGAAAGTTCTTTTAGGAATTTTGGTAAAATAGTAATTTGTAGTTCTATAAATGAAGCTATTGACTTTGCAAATTTAATAGCACCAGAGCATTTAGAACTATTAGTAGATAAACCTATGGAATATTTAGAGGAGGTAAAAAATGCAGGCTCTATATTTATAGGAGAATATACTCCAGAACCTATAGGTGATTATTTCGGAGGAACTAATCATGTGTTACCAACAGGAGGGACAGCAAGGTTTTCGTCACCTCTATCAGTAGATACATTTATTAAAAAGTCATCATTCCTATATTATTCACAAAAGGCATTAAAAAGAGACGGAGAAAAAATAATTAGATTTGCTAATGAAGAAGGTTTAACTGCTCATGCAAATTCAATAAGGGTAAGATTAGAAAATGAAGAAAATAAATAGTTATAGCAAGGTAGTGAATAAAGATATAGGAATAAGAGTAAATGCAAATGAAAGCTATAAAAATATAAGTGATTACGAATTAAGAGATATAGCTGAAGAGATAGGTAATATTAAATTTAATAGATATCCAGATAATGAGTGTAATGAATTAAAAGAGGTATATGGAAAAGTTATAGGAGTAAATAAGGAAAACTTAATTGTGGGAAATGGATCTGATGAAATGATTTCTCTAATTATAAGCTCACAAATTACTAGAAGAAAAGTTGTGTTAACAATAGATCCAGATTTTTCAATGTATGATTTTTATACATCTGTTAGTGATGGAGTAATAAAAAAATATAGTACGGAACAGGATGGAACTTTTTCTGTAAATAAGTTGATTAACTTTGGTAAAAGATTATCTCCGAAGTTAATTATATTTTCAAATCCCAACAATCCAACAGGCCATGTAATAAGCAATGAAGATATATTATATATATTAGATTCATTTAAAGAAAGTTTAGTTGTAGTAGATGAAGCATACTATGAGTTTTATGGACAAAGTATGATTTCATATATAGAAAAGTATAAAAACTTAGTTGTAACTAGAACTTTATCCAAAGCATGGGGATTAGCTGCTTTAAGAGTTGGTTTCTTAATTGCTAATGAGGATTTGATAGAAGAATTAAGTAAAAGTAAAGTTCCATATAA
Source organism: Clostridium sp. D53t1_180928_C8 (assembly GCF_015667795.1). Lineage (GTDB taxonomy): Bacteria > Bacillota > Clostridia > Clostridiales > Clostridiaceae > Clostridium. The sequence continues at coordinate 13,404 of NZ_JADPEL010000050.1, read as the reverse complement.
TTTAAATACAATTTCACAAGTTATTGCTGCTAATGTATTAAGACATCCAGAGAAAATTCTTGCAAATGTAGAAGAAGTAGTTTATGAAAGGGAAAGGTTATATAAAAATTTAAAAAATATAGAGGAAAGATGTAATAAAAAAATAATGTTTTATAAATCTAAAGCAAATTTTATTTTTGGAAGATCTGTTATTAAAGAAGAGGTAAAAAGATTACTAGATAATAATGGCATATTAATCAGATATTTTCAGGATGATAGTTTTAGAATAACAGTTGGATCACCATTAGAAAATGATTTAGTAGTTAATGTTATAGAAAGTGTAGTATTGAGTAGTGAGGAGGTATTTTAATGAGAACATCACAAATTAAAAGAGAGACAAAGGAAACTAATATAAACTTAAGTATTAATTTGGATGGTGATGGAATTAATAATATTAAAACTGAAATAGGTTTTTTCAATCATATGTTAGAATTAATATCATTTCATGGTGATATAGATATTGATTTAGAAGCTAGGGGAGATTTAGAAGTATGTGATCACCACTTAGTTGAAGATACTGCAATATGTATAGGGAAATGTATAAAGGTGGCATTGGGTGATAAAAGAGGGATAAAGAGGTATAGCACAGTTTTTATTCCTATGGATGAATCTTTAGTAATGGTTTCTATAGATATTAGTGGAAGAGAATATTTACATTTTGAAGCAGATTTTAAACGTGAAAGCATAGGGAGTTTTTCTATAGAAATGGTTCAAGAGTTTTTTAGAGCGCTTGCATTTAATTCAGAAATAACTCTTCATATAAAAGTTTTATATGGAGAAAATGATCATCATAAAATTGAGGGTATTTTTAAAGCCTTTGCCAAAGCTTTAAAAGAGGCTATTAAAATAGAAACAAATGAAATACCATCATCAAAGGGGTGTATATAGTTAGTAAAAGAAAACCTGTTAGGAGTTGAATATTAAGATGATTGTTATTGTAGATTACGGCATGGGAAATTTAAAAAATGTTTATAATGCATTAAAGTATTTAAATATCCCGTCTAAGATATCACACCAAGTAACCGAAATAAAAAATGCAGAAAAATTAATTCTACCAGGGGTTGGGGCATTTAATAGAGCAATGTATAACATTAATAGTATGGGACTTACAGAGGTAATAAGTGAAAAAGTTAATAATGGAACACCATTATTAGGAATATGTTTAGGCATGCAAATGATATTTAAAAAGGGTTACGAAAACGGAGAATGTGATGGATTAGGGTTTATAGATGGAGAGGTTGAATTATTAAAACCAAAGGAAAATGTAAAAATACCACATATAGGATGGAATAAGCTAGAGTGTAATAGAGAAAATAATTTACTTAATGGAGTGTCAGAAAATAAATTTGTATATTACGTTCATAGCTATGCAGCAAGTCATGTAAAGGATGAAAATTTAATAGGATTTTCAAACTATGGTGGTATTAAGGTACCTTCAATTGTTTGTAAGGATAATGTTTATGGAACGCAGTTTCATCCGGAAAAGAGTGGTGAAGTAGGACTTAAAATACTTAAGAATTTTGGGGAGGTAATAAAATGATTGTAATACCGGCAATAGATATTATTGGAGGAAAGGCTGTTAGACTATATCAGGGTGATTATAAGAAGAAAGAAGTTGTTGGAAATGATATACTTCATATAGCAAAAGAGTTTGAAAAAAATGGAGCAACGTATATACATTTAGTGGACTTAGACGGAGCAAAGAAAGGAAAATTAGTAAATAAAAAAATAATAGTTAACTTAGCTAAAGAGCTTAGTATTCCAATTGAAGTAGGTGGAGGAATTAGAAACTATGATGAGGTTGATGAATTAATTAATAGTGGAGTTAGTAGAGTTATTTTAGGTACAGCCGCTTTAGAGGATGAAGAGTTTGTGGCAGGATTAGTAAGAGATTTTGGAGAAAAGATTGCGGTTGGGGTTGATTGTAAGAAGGGATATATATGTACTAAGGGATGGATTGAAGAAAGTAATGTTCATTATATAGATTTTTGTGTAAGGATGGAAAAGATAGGGGTTAAAAATGTAATTTTAACTGACATAAGTAAGGATGGAACTCTAGAAGGTACTAACATATCTATGGTGAAACAGCTTAAAAAATATGTATCAATAAATATTACAGCATCAGGTGGAGTAAGAGATTATTATGATATTAAAAAGCTAAATGATTTAGATATATATGGTGTAATTATAGGAAAGGCATTATATTCAGGAAATATTGAGATGAAAAGAATTGTAGAATTATGTAGTTAAATAGAGTGAAATATCTATGAATAAGGGGGGATGATATGCATACGAAAAGAATTATACCTTGTTTGGATGTAAGAAATGGAAGTGTTGTTAAGGGTGTAAATTTTATAGGTATTAAAGAAATTGGAGATCCAGTACAATTAGGTGAATATTATTACAAGCAGGGAGCAGATGAGCTTGTTTTCTTAGATATAACGGCAACTCATGAAGGGAGAGGAATAATGGAGAAAGTAGTAGAGAGAGTTGCTGAAAAAATATTTATACCATTTACAGTTGGAGGTGGAATAAGTAGCATTGATGATATAAGAAGAATTCTTAGAGCTGGAGCAGATAAAGTAAGTTTAAATTCTGCTGCAGTAAAAAATAAAAATCTTATAAGTGAAGGTGCTACATACTTTGGAAGTCAATGTATAGTATTAGCAGTTGATGTTAAAAGAAGAATTGATAATTCAGGGTGGAATGTATTTGTAAATGGAGGAAGAATAGATACAGGCATGGATGCCTTAGAATGGATAAAAGAAGGAGTTAAACTTGGTGCTGGTGAAATATTACTTACTTCTATGGATGCAGATGGAACTAAGGATGGATTTGATATTGAATTAACTAAAAAGGTAAATGATATTATAAATGTACCAGTGATAGCATCAGGTGGGTGTGGAGGTCTAGGAGATTTTAAAAATATATTAAAAGATGGAAGAGCAGATGCAGCATTAGCAGCATCATTATTTCATTATAATGAACTTACAATAAATGAAGTTAAGAAATATCTAAAAGAAAAAAATATAGCAGTTAGAACAATATAAATATTTGGAGGGGATCATGGGAAGTGAATTAAAGGATAATAAAATTGTATTAGATTTTAAAAAGGGACAAGGACTTATACCTACCATAATTCAAGATTACTATAGTAGCGAAGTATTAATGCTTGCATATATGACAAAGGAAAGCTTTGAACTGACAAAAACAACAAAGCAAACTTGGTTTTATAGTAGAAGCAGAAATGAATTATGGAATAAAGGTGCTATATCAGGGAATTTTCAAGAAATAAAAGAAATTTGGTGCGATTGTGATAAGGATACATTATTAATAAAGGTAAAACAAAATGGTGTGGCTTGTCATACAGGTGAAAGAAGTTGCTTTTTTAGGAGGATTGGATAGGATGGTATTAGATGAATTGTATGAAATAGTAAAGAATAGAAAAAATAGTGAAGAAGAAGGTTCTTATACTAAGTATTTATTAAAAAATGGAACCGATAAGATATTAAAAAAGGTTGGAGAAGAATGCACAGAGGTAATTATTGCGGCTAAAGGAAATGATAAAAATGAAATAATTAATGAAATTTGTGACTTATCATATCATATATTAGTATTAATGGCAGATAAAAATATTAATATGGAAGAAGTTAAAAATGAGTTAATTGTCAGAAGAAATAAGATTAACAATTTTAAAGGTGAAAGAAAAGAAATAAAGCAAATATAGATATGGAAGCACAATATAGTAGATTATTAATAGTTATAACATAAGCCAATGATATTAAAAGTATTATTGGCTTATGTTATAATAAATTTGTTACAAGTGTTATTTTGTAATTTAGTTATATAGAAAATTATTTTAATATAAAAGTATAGTATGGGAGAAGAAGAAATGATTAAAGCAGTAATATTTGATTTAGATGGAACATTATTAGATACATTGGAAGATTTAGCTAATGCGTGTAATTTTGCATTAAGAAGGTGCGGATATAAAGATCATCAAGTTAAAGACTATGTAAAGTTTGTTGGTAGTGGAAGATATATATTAATACAACGTATATTACCTGAAGAATGCAAAGAGAATAAAGAAGTAATAAATAAAGTTTTATCATTGTTTGATGAATATTATGGTGAGCACATGCTTGATAATACGAAGCCTTATGAAGGAATTAATGATATGATTCAATGTTTAAAAGAAAAAGAGATAAAATTAGCTGTTGTATCTAATAAACCTGATGAATTTGCAGGAGATGTAGTGAAAAAATATTTTGGAGATGACTTTGAAATTACATATGGACAAAGGCCAAATCATGCTGTAAAACCTGATCCGAGAACAGTTTATGAAGTAATTGATTATTTAAAAGTAAATAGAAATGAATGTCTATATGTAGGAGATTCTGATGTTGATATGAACACAGCTACCAATGCAGGCGTTGAATCAGTAGGAGTTGCATGGGGCTTTAGAGGTGCAGAGGAATTAAAAAGAGCTGGTGCCGATTATATAATTCAAAAACCAAGTGAATTACTAGATATATTAAATAGTAAATAATAAAATAAGTTTTTAGCAAAATAGATATATAGGATAATTCTTATATATCTATTTTGTTTTATTATATATATTGACAATAGAATAAAAAAGATATATTATTAACACAATACCGATAGGAATAGTAGGGAAAAGAAAAGGAGGTAGGTGAGATTATGAAAATTTCGACTAAGGGAAGATATGGAATTAGAGCTTTAATTGATTTAGTAGTTAATTCAGAATGTGGAAGTGTAACTTTAAAAGCTATATCAGAACGTCAAGAAATATCAGAAAGGTATTTAGAACAAATATTTTCATTGCTTAGAAAGTCAGGTTTGATAATAGGAAGAAAGGGTGCTCAAGGAGGATATATTTTATCAAAAAATCCGAATGAAATTACAGTAGGAGAAGTTTTAAGAGCATTAGAAGGTGAATCTCTTCTTATAGATATAAATGAAGATGAAGAGAATTGTATGGAGAGATTTGTAAATAAAATTATTTGGAGTGAAATAAATAATAAGATAAATGATTATTTTGATTCTATAACATTAGAGTATATTGTTGATGAATACAGAAAAGAAAAAGAAGAAATTATATATTATATCTAATTTTAACTAGTATAAGAAATGAATTTAATGTAATATATACATAGATATATATCAATATATAGGAGGATAGTATGAATAGTACTTTTTTATCAAATTTTATAATGATAACAAACTTTAAGACAATAGCATTTATTATTATTCTTGTAGCTATATTATTTGGAGTAAATATTATGGCTAAGAAGAAAATAAAATTTTCTACTAGAATGATAGTTTCTACTATTTCAGGTTTAGTTTTAGGGTTAATAATTCAATTAGTAGCAGGATTTCCTAATAATCCAGGTGAGGTTCAATGGATTAGTGAAGTTAATAAGTGGTATGGACTTGTTGGATATGGATTTATGGATTTATTAAAGATGCTTGTAGTACCTTTAATATTTGTATCTATTATCAGAGTTATTATTAATATGAAAGATGGAGAAAATCTTGGAAAGCTAACAACTAGGTCAATTTTTATATTATTAGGAACAACTACTATTGCAGCTATTGTTGCTATTATAGTAGGAAACTTATTTAAATTAGGAGTTTCAGCTAATGTTGTTGAAAGTACAAATGAAATAAGAGAAATAACACCAGTAGTAGATACTTTAAGAGGATTGCTTCCATCAAATCCAGTGTCTGCAATGGCAGAAGGAAATGTAGTTGCAGTAGTAATCTTTGCTGCATTTATTGGAAATTCTATGAAAATATTAAATAAAAAGTATAGTGATGTAATTAAGCCAGTAACTGATTTAGTTAATGCTTCTTATAAAATAATTACTAGTATTGCAATGACTGTTATAAAATTAATGCCATATGCAGTAGTAGCATTACTTGCAAATACAATAGCAGGTAGAGGATTAGCTGCTATAAAGGAAGTTATTGGATTTATAGTAGCTCTATATGTAAGTATTATTATTGTGTTTATCATACATTTGGTAATTATTGCATTTTTAGGTATTAATCCAATTAAATATGTAAAAAAGGTTATGGAGCCATTAATTTTAGCCTTTACATCTCGTTCAAGTTTAGGTACATTACCAGTTACAATAGAAACATTAACTGACGGAGTTGGGGTAGATAATGGAATAGCATCATTTGTAGGAAGCTTAGGTTCAAATATGGGAATGAATGGATGTGCAGCCATTTATCCAGCATTAATGGCTGTAACATTAGCAAATATGTCAGGAACAACAATGGATATAAGTTTCTATGGAATGCTTATAGTAATAATTGTAATTGGTTCATTAGGAATAGCAGGATTACCAGGAAGTGCTACTATGGCAGTTTCAGTGGCTATATCAGGTATGGGAATGGGAGCGTACTTCCCGTTAGCTGGAGGAATAATAGCAATTGATCCTATATTAGATATGGGACGTACAATGTTAAATGTTAATGGTACAATGGTTACTGCAGTAGCTGTTGGTAAGACTTTTAACAAGATAGATAAAGAGAAGTTAAATGCAAAATAATATATAAAAAAAGTAGTCAAGTACACTAGAATAATTAGATGTATTTGGCTACTTTTTCTAGTTTGTGAAAATAAAATCAACTGCTTGTAAGGAATTATAGTAAAAGTAAGAGGAAATACATTCTTGTATGTGAAATTTATATAAAATTTTATCAGAAATTAGATAATATTTAGTGTTAGTGACTTTTGATATACAGAAAAATATAGTAAAATATAATTTATGTAAGATATTAGATCTTTAATAAGATTTTTTAAACAGATTAGTTTCAAATTAATATATCCAATGAAAATTAATTAGCTGTTTGGACATTGTTATCTCCCAGCTAAAAAGAGATACTAGTGTTAAAGCGGCTAGTAAGTAGATAAATACTATGATAGGAGATAAAAAAATGACATATAAAAAGAAAAAATATAAAAAGAAAAAAAAGACAGTTGGATATAAAAGTAGATTATTTATTGTTTCAGTTTTGGTATTTAGTTTATTGGCTTTTCTTATATTGAGATTAGCATGGCTAACTTTGGTAAGTGGACGAGAATTAGAGGCAAAGGCAAATTCAGAGTGGCAAAAGGAAATTAGTGTAACAGCTACTAGAGGGGATATATTAGATAGAAACGGTTCTGTATTAGTGTCTTCAGCAAATGTTTATAGAATAGACTTTGATTTAGATTCTGTTAGAAATCACATAAAAGAAAAGAAAATAACTATGAATGATATTGCAGTTGAAATTTCAAATGTAACAGGTGTAGAAGTTGAAGAAGTTCTTAAAGCATTAAATAAAAAAAATTCAGATGGAAGTGATGCCAGTTATTCACCTTTAGTTAGAGGTGTTACTAAGGCTGTAGCAGATAGTGCAGATGATTTAGGTATATATGGACTTATAGTTTCTAGAGATGTAAAGAGATATTATCCTAATGAAAATTTCTTAGCAAGTGCATTAGGGGGAATTAATTCAGAAGGAACAGGGTTAACTGGTATAGAATTACAATATGATGATTATTTAGCTGGAATTGCAGGTATGAAAATAGGCGCTTATGACAGCTGGGGAAATAGATTGCCTTTTGACACATATAAATTTACTCCACCTATAGATGGGAGTGATATCATATCAACAGTAGATGAAAATTTACAGTATATAGCAGAAAAAGTTGCACAGAAGGGGTTAGAAGAACATAATGCTAAAGGTGTTCATGTACTTATTATGGACCCAAATAATGGTGAGATATTAGCTATGGTAAATAAGCCGGATTATGATCCAAATGATCCATATTCAGGCTATGAAATTTTCGATGGAGAAACAGATAATGATAAGATACAAAATATGTGGAGAAATTGGTTAGTAAGTGATACTTTTGAACCAGGATCAACATTTAAAACAGTAACAATGGTTGCAGCCTTAGAAGAAGGTTTAGTTAGCGATAATGAAACATTTACTTGTAATGGTGGAGTGAAGTTTGGAAATACAACAGTTCATTGTTGGAAAAGAGATGGACATGGAACGCAAACATTAGGTGAGGTTTTAAAGAACTCTTGTAATGTTGGTATGATGGAGATAGGAGAGAGACTTGGAATTGATAAGTTAAATGAATATATATATAAGTTAGGATTTGGTAAAACAACAGGTATTGATTTGCCAGGTGAAGCATCTGGAATAGTGAAATCATCTGATACAGTTTCTGCTATTGATTTAGCAACAATATCATTTGGACAAACTAATACAGTTACAACACTACAACTTATGGCTGCTTTCAATGCTATAGCAAATGGGGGAGATCTTATACAGCCACATATTGTTAAAGAAATTTCTCATGAAGATGAAAGTGGAAATAGAGTAATTGATGAAACAATAAAACCTACGACAAAGAAAGATGTATTGTCTGACAGTAGTACAGCATTACTTAGAAGCTATTTAGAAAGAACCGTGACTAAGGATGGACCAGATGGATCCTTTGTACAGGGGTATAATGTTGGTGGGAAAACAGGAACAGCTCAAAAGGTTGATCCTGCAACAGGAACTTATTCAACGGATAAATATATATCTTCAATGGTTGCTTTAGCACCTGTAGAAAATCCACAGATAACAGTATTTATAGCTGTAGATGAACCAAGTAATGGTTCTTATTATGGAGGAGAAGTAGCAGCACCATTAATGAAGGAATTATTTGAAGAAGTATTTAAATATATGGATTCACCACTTGCTAAAGAGAGATTTTCAATTTATAAAAATGTAATAATTCCTGACGTAAGAGGAAAATCTATTGAAGAAGCAAAGGAAATATTAAAAGAAAATGATTTAGAGGCTGAAGTTAAAGGAAACGGTAAAACTATTGTATCTATGGATTCTTATCCAGGTTCAACAGTAAAAGAAGGAACTACTATTTCTATTACAGCGAAAGATAATGGACAAGTAGGGAAAGAAATAATAATGCCAGATCTTAAAGGTAGTACGAAAGAGTTTGCAGCTTCTATTTTAGATAACCTTGGATTGGAATATGAATTTGAAGGAGAAGGAATTGTTTATTCTCAAAGTATAACTAGTGGAAATAAGATTGTAAAAGGAACAAAAGTTACAATTACTTTAAAAAAGGAATTTGAATATTAAATATTGTATACTGGAGAAGATAATATGAATAGTAATACAAAGAAATTAAAAAAAGGAAAGAGTAAGAAAAAATTCAAACGAAAAAAAAAGCTAAACTCTGTTAATCCATATATACTCTATTCTGTATTAGCACTTGTTGCAATAGGAATAATTATGGTATTTTCAGCTAGTTATTATGATGCATTATATAAGCATAAAGATGTATTCTATTTTTTAAAGAAGGAACTTACTTGGGTTCCGGTTGGAATTGCGGCTTTAATAGGAATGATGTTAATAGATTATCATGTATGGAAAAAGTTTACAATTCCTGCTTATGCTGTTACCATAGTTGCTTTAGTAGCTGTACTTTTGGTTGGTAGTAATATTAATGGAGCTACACGTTGGTTAAATATTGCAGGAGTTTCATTTCAGCCATCAGAACTTGCTAAATATGTTATAGTATTTTTCTTAGCAATGATTATTGACAAGTATGGAAAGGTTGGAAAGAATTGGAAAATACCTTTGGTTTATTTGAGCTCTGCTGTTATATTTGCTGGATTAGTATATAAAGAAAATAACTTGAGTATTGCATCAATTATAATGTTTGTTGCTTTTATAATGATTTTTGTATCAGGTATGAGTTTTAAAGAAGCATTTTCATTAATAGGAATTGGTACGGTAGCTGGAACTATAGGGATTTTTACTTCAGATTATAGAACAGAAAGATTTGTTAGTTTCTTAGATCCGTGGAAATATGCTAATGATGAGGGGTATCAGTTAATACATTCTCTTTATGCTTTAGGTTCGGGTGGATTATTTGGTGTAGGTTTAGGAAATTCAAAACAAAAGGCTTTATATATGCCAGAACCTCATAATGATTTTATATTTGCAATAATAGGTGAAGAATTAGGGCTTATAGGCTGTATTTTTGTAATTGCTATTTTTGTAGTGTTAATAGTAGCTGGGATAAAGGTCGCTTCTAAAGCTAAAGATAGGTATGGTAAGCTTCTAGCAACAGGAATAATATCAGTAATTGCAGTTCAAGCTATAATTAATATTGCGGTTGTTACTGGTAGTATGCCAGTTACGGGAGTACCTTTACCTTTCATAAGTTATGGAGGTACATCTTTAGTATTTAATATGGCTGCTATGGGGGTTTTGCTTAATATTTCAAGACAATGTAAAAATACTAAAGATGAAATTGAAGAAAAAATAATAAAAAGTAAAATGAATATTTAATAAAGAGGTTACGAAAGTAGCCTCTTTTATTGTTTATAAAACAATAATAATTTATTGAAAAACAATAAATTGTTATTGACTTAATATAAGATAATAATATAAAATATCAATGAGGTGATTATATATGAAAAATAATATATTTAGAAAAATGTTATATATAATATCGGTTTTATCCGTTTGTATTGCAGTTATTGGAGGGATAAGCATACCATGGATTACTAAACTATATTATTTAAATTTTACAAATTTAGAGGTGCCAAGATTTATGAGTACTTTTTTATTTATAACAGCAATACCATTTATTCTTTTATTGATTGAAGTTATGAAGTTGTCTAAAAGTTTACTTAATGACACATATTTGAATAAAGAAACATTAAAAAGATTAAAAAGATTAAGCATTTATTCTTTAATTGAATTTTTTATTTACTTAGCAAATATTATATTTATGTATCGTAACTTAGTATTTGTTGTGGTTACTGTTGCTACATTAATGGTATTCATGATTACGTCGGTAATTAGAGAACTTATAGTAAAGGGAATAGAGCTAAAAGAAGAAAATGATTTAACTATTTAAGGAGATAAGCTAAATGATTATTGTAAATTTAGATGTTATGATGGCAAAAAGAAAAATGAGTGCGACAGAACTTTCAGAGAAAGTAGGAATAACTATGGCTAATCTTTCGATTCTTAAAAATAATAAGGCTAAAGCAATTAGATTTTCTACTTTAGATGCTATTTGCAAGGCTTTAGACTGTCAGCCAGGTGATATTTTAGAGTATAGAAGTGATGAGGATAAGTAATAAGCTTTAAATAATATTATAATATTTGGGGGGAGAAGGTATTATGAGAAGGGTTATAATGGTCATTTTAACTACTATTATTACTGCAATGTTGTTTATAAGTTGCAGTAATATAGCTAATATTAAAAGTACAGATTTAAATAACATATTTATTGATAATTTAAATATAGGAAGTTCAATTAAAAAGATAAATTTAAATAAGTATACTGAAAGTAACACATTTTTAGGGGATTATATGTGCAAATTTGAAGAGATAATAATTGATTCAAAGAACAATAAGATTAATTATTTGTTTGGAAAATTTGATGAAAATAGAACAGTTATTTCTGTAAATGATAAAAGAAATTTAAATTATATAAATGAAATAAAACAAATACTAGGAGATAATTACAAAGAAAAATGGAAAGATAGAGAACAAAATTTAAAGGAGTATATTTATTTTGATAAAATTAATAATATAAAAGCTGAATTTGTATATGTAAGCTTTGATGAAAGCTTAGTTTGGATTATTTTATCTAAAATAAATAGTTAATAAGAATTATAAAAAGGTAATTAGGTAAGGAGATAAGCATATGAAAAAGTATTTAATAAGTATAGTTCCGCTAGGAATTGGGATTTTATGTTTTATATTATCAGGAGTAATAGGAAGTGAAGTATTAGCAGATGGGACATTAAAAGAGCCATTCTTTTTAATACCTATAGGATATTTATTTTTAGCAATAGGAATAATTTTAGGTATTATTGTTTTAGTTAAGAGAAGGAAAATGTGAAAAATAAGAAATAATTATAAGTTTATTATAAATAGTTTTATAATAGTAATTTTAAGTACGGTATCAGTTTATTTATTTGTAGAATTTAAATTATTACAAATGAATTTTGAAATATATGAGCTATGGATTAATACTGTGTTATTTACAACTTTAATTATAATGATATTTACAGTTTTGTTTATTATATTCTTAATAAGAATATTGTTTAAAAAGAAGAATTGTTATAGTAAATTAGTGGGTATAGTAGGTGTAATCACAGTTATTATGATAATATCATCAATAATAATAACAAAAGAACAAAATAGGTATTATAATATAATTAATATGAATTGGAATTTGGATTTACCAAGAAATTGTGAAGAGATTTATTATAAAGATGATGGCAAAAGTTTTAATGGTGATGGAGAAAGATATTCTATATTTAAATATGAAAATTTAGATGAAATTATTAATACAATAGAGTGGCAAGAGAAAAATAGTAGTATAGGAATTAATATGATAAGTATATTGAGAAAGCTAGAAATAGCAGAAAAGTATTATCCAGATTTTAAGATTAATTTTAAATGCTATCATTATGAGCAAGAAGATAACTCTAAAATATATGTAATTTTAGATACTAATTTAAATAAGATTTATATTGTAGAGGATATATTTTGAGAATGAGATTATTGTAAATATGGGGGAATATATGAGTGAAGATAATAAAAAAATAAGAAATATTAAAATTCAATCTGCTATAGCATTTATAATGGTTTTACTTATATTAGCTATATTAATAGGAGGAATAATATTTTTAAAGGAGTCTTTTGCTCCTAGTAAAGAGTTAATATCAAGAACTGAATCAAGCGATGGAAAATATAAAATAGAGGCTTATCGTATAGATGGAGGAGCAACAGTTGATTGGGCAGTGAGGTGTTATTTAAAAGGGGGAAAAATAGTGGGTAAAAAGCTTATATATAATGAATATCATGTTGATAGTGCATCATTAGTTTGGATTGATAATGATACTATTTGGATAAATGGACATGAAATAGATTTACCATATGGGAAATATGATTTTAGAGAAAATTAAATTAATGCTGACAACAAGGGGATATGACATGGCAGAATATAGGAATTTAAGAGATATAAGGGTAATGCCAATTATTTTAATATTTTTAAATCTATTTGGTATATTAATATTTTATTTTAAACAAGCCGGTTTAAGTTATGAATGGTTATATTTAATTAATGAAGTAGAAATAATTGATATAGGATCATTTTTGTTATTATTTATATTTTTTTTAATTATTACTAATTTAAAAGTTAATGCTTCTGAAGAGGTAACTAATTTTATAAATAGAAAATTAAATTATATGAATTATTTAAATATAATTTATTTAATAATAGTTATGTTA
>NZ_JADPEL010000004.1:190187-226098 GCF_015667795.1 Clostridium sp. D53t1_180928_C8 | reverse complement strand
TTTTATAGTATTATTAGGAGCATATATTACAGATTTCTCAAAAGCATTTATAATATTTCATAAAATATTTTTTAAAAATAATTATTGGATATTTGATGAAACTATAGATCCTATAATAAATGCATTACCAGAGGAGTTATTTATGATATATGGAGCTATAATATTAGCCATAGTTATATTAGCCGCTATAATAATTAAATTAATAAATAAAAAGATGCCTCGGTGAGGAAGCATCTATTTATCAGATTTTACTGATGAATAGATGGCCTCAGAGGCATTTTTTATTGCTGTAAATAAAGCTTCTGCACATTGGGCTTGTCCACTGGTAGAATTTAAAAATTTTTCGTCTGAAGAGTTGCTTACGAAGCCAAGTTCAACTAAAACAGAGGGGATATCATTTTTATTTAAAACTACTAATTCTGAATCAGATTTTATCCCTCTATTTTTAGTATAATTTAAGTTAGATAATTCAGTTTGTACAAGGTTGGCAAAATTTTCATTGCTAATATCTTTAGGGTTGTACCAAGTTTCTATTCCTTTGTAACTAGGAGATTCATCAGTAGTGTTACAATGAATAGAAATAAATAAATCTGAATTGTTTTTCTTTGAAATATTTACTCTTTCACAAAGGTTTTCCATTTCATCATCAGATAAAGAAAGATTATCTGAATCTCTTGTGTAAATCACATTAAAGCCTGAATTTTGAAGTAATTTCCCAAGTTTTAGAGAAATGTTTAGGTTTATATTTTTTTCTAATGCACCATTTACACCTGTAGCTCCATCATCCCAATCACCATGACCAGGGTCAATACAGATTGTTAGAGCATTTTCATTAAAGTTATTATTAGAATTAGATAATGCCAAATTTTTATCTTTAAAATTAGTATAGCTTTTAATAAGTAAAGTTACTAATAGTAAAATTAATATTAGTAAGCTTATAAGTTTTAATGGCTGTTTTTTTAAAATAGTTCTAGGACTGTTTTTGTTTTTTTTATCTTTAGTATTAATAATAATCAACACCTTATTATATATTTAAGAAATATCTTATAATCTAATTATACAAAGAAAGAATGAAAAGAATCTGAATTTTAAGTGATATTATTTATAAAGTTTTTAAATTTTAATATAAAGTAGAAAATAATATTTGAGTATGTTGTTAGTTGTTTTTGAAAATAATAAAAATATTTGAGTTAAGACAATAAAATAAATATGATTAATAAAATAAATGTATATTAAAGTTTAAAGAGGTAATATGAAAAAAATATTGAATGTTTTACTTGCAATATTTACTATATTAATTTTTATTTCATGTGTAAGTGAAAATGATAAGTTGCAAAGTAAAGAAAAAAAGTTAAATGAGGAGTTTAAGGAAAAAGAAGATAAAATTCAGATTTTAATTGATAATATGACTTTGCAAGAGAAAATAGGTCAATTACTAATTGTGGGTTTTGATGGAATAACATTAGATGATAATATAAGAAATTTAATTAAAAACAAATGTATAGGAGGAGTTATATTTTTTGGAGATAATGTTAATAGTTTAATGGAAGTTATTAATTTAATAAATGAATTTAAGGATATTAATAAGGAGAATAAAGTTCCATTATTTATTTCTGTTGATGAAGAGGGTGGAGTAGTTTCTAGGGTACCACAAGAGTTTAAAAAATTGCCTTCAGCACCTTATGTAGCTTCTTTTAATAGTAAAGAGATTTGTTATAAAGAAGGAGATATAATTGCAAATGAATTAAAGTTAAAGGGTTATAACATGGACTATGCACCAGTACTTGATATATTAAGTAATCCCCAAAATACTGTTATAGGAAATAGAGCTTTTGGGGAAAATGCAGAGATAGTTAGTAATTTAGCTGTTGAAGTTATGAGGGGAATACAGGATAATGGAGTTATATCTGTAGTAAAGCATTTCCCAGGACACGGTGATACAAGTGTAGATTCTCATTATGGATTGCCTTTAGTAGAAAAAAGTTTAGAAGAACTTAGGCAATTAGAGTTTATACCATTTGAAAATGCTATAAAAAATGGTGCAGATGCTATTATGGCTTCACATATTTTATTAAAAAATATAGATTCAGAAAATCCAGCTACTATGTCAAAGATAATTATTTCTAATATTCTTAGGGAAAGTATGGAGTTTAAAGGGGTTATTATTACTGATGACATGACTATGGGGGCTATTACAGAAAATTATAATATAGGAGAAGCTGCTATTAAATCAATTGAGGCAGGGGTTGATATAGTACTTGTGTGTCATGGATATGATAATGAGATTGAGGTTATAACTTCAATAGAAGAGGCTATAGCAAATGGGATTATTTCTGAAGAAAGAATTAACGAAAGTGTTTATAGGATATTGTATCTTAAAAATAAGTACAATTTAAAAAATGATAATTGTTCAGAGGTGGATAATGTTGAAGGTATAAATACTAAAATAGATAAATTATTTGACTAAGGTTAAATAATTATATAGTAATGCACATGTTGTAATAATATTTCTTATTATAATATGTGCATTAATTTTTATTTTAATAAAGGAGATAGATGGAGAAAAAAATTTCAATAAGTTTATGTATGATTGTTAAGGATGAGGCTAAGACTCTTTGTAGATGTTTAAATTCAGTAAAATCATTCATAGATGAAATTATAATAGTAGATACAGGATCGACAGATGAAACAAAGGAAATTGCATCAAAGTTTAATTCTAAAATATATGATTTTAAATGGATAAACAATTTTTCAGCTGCGAGGAATTTTGCATTTAGTAAGGCAACTAGTGATTATATAATGTGGTTAGATGGTGATGACTATATTAATGATGAAAATGTAAAAAAAATAAAATTATTGTTAGAGAATATGGATAATAGTTATGATTATGTAAGTGCAGAATATATATTGGCAAGAAATGAGCAGGGGGATGTAACTACATCATTAAGGAGAAATAGAATAGTTAAAAGAGCTTGTGGGTTTATTTGGATAGGAAATGTTCACGAATATTTAGATGTTTATGGTAGGGGGCTTGAAGGAAATTTCTCTATTGAGCATGGAAAAATTAAAGAATATACAGATAGAAATCTTAAAATATTTAGAAATATGGAGAAGGAAAATAAAAAGTTTACTCCAAGAGATATATATTATTATGCTAATGAACTCTTTGACAATGGATATTATAAGGAAGCTATAAAACAATATAGAAGATTTATAAATACTAATGAAGGATGGATAGAAGATGTAAAGGGAGCGTATTTAAAGATTATAAGAGCATTAAATATAATTGATAGGAAGGATAAAATAGTTGATATTGCATTTGAATCTTTTAAGTTAGATAATCCAACAGCTGAGATTTCATGTAGTTTAGGAAATTATTATCTTGAAAAGAATAATTTTAAACAAGCAGCTTTTTGGTATAGAGTTGCAATAGATTCAAGACCAGATGATTATAATATGGCTATTTCCAATAGTGATTATTATACATGGATACCAAGTTTGCAGTTATGTGTTTGTTACTATAATTTGGGGAATAAAAAATGTTCCTATTTTTTTAATGAATTAGCAGCAAGTTTTAATGGTGATTCAGAAAAGATTTTATATAATAGGGAGTTGTTTGAAAAGGAGTTTAAAGATTTAAATATGGAAGTTCCCAAATTAGAATATCCATTAAGATTAAGCGACTATACTAAGTATCTGTAGAAAAATATAGATAAATTATTTATTTGTTTGTATTCAAAATTGTAAAAAGTAATTACATTGACTAAAGTATAAAGTAAATGTAATTACTTTTTTAGGATGTTATAGTTGAGTAAAGTTTTTTAAAGAAATATCAAATGCTTTTACAGAATGAGTTAGTTCGCCAGATGATATAAAATCTACACCTGATAATGCATAATCTACTACTGTATCTAAAGTAATATTTCCAGAACATTCTATAAGTGCACGTCCATTTATTAATTTAACCATTTCACTAGCTTCAGAAGGGGACATATTATCAAGCATAATAATATCAGCACCAGCTTCAAGAGCTTCAAGTACATCGGTTTTAGATTCAGTTTCAACTTCTATTTTTCTAACAAATGAAGAATTAGTTTTTACTAATCTAATAGCCTCTTTTATGCTACCAGCATATCCAATATGATTATCCTTGATTAAAATTCCATCAGATAAGGAGAAACGGTGATTATTTCCACCACCTATTTTAACAGCATATTTTTCTAAGATTCTAAGATTAGCTGTAGTTTTTCTTGTATCTAAGATTTTTGTGTTCAACCCTTGAAGTTTAAGTGCATATTTACTAGTTAGAGTTGCAATTCCACTCATTTTTTGAAGTAAATTTAAAGCAACCCTTTCACCCATTAAAATATTAAGAGCATTACCTTCAACTTCACCAATTATATCTCCATTATTAACTTTAGAACCTTCTAAAACTGATGATATAAAAGTCACTTCACCTAATATGGTGAATACTCTTTCAAACACAGGCAATCCACAAATTATACCATCTTCCTTAGCTATAAGAGAAGCTTTAGCTTTAGAACCTTTAGTTACTATTGAAGAAGCTGTAATATCACCATAAGGAATATCTTCTTCTAATGCATTTTTTATTATTTTATCAACAATTAAATAGTTTAGCATATCTATTATCAACCTTTCCTTTTAAGTAGTTTATTAATTCCTCATAAGAATCTAATGCATATGAAGTTGGACTATTAATAATTTCTTTAAAATCTATTTCAGATATTTTAGAGTTAATATTTTCAGCGGCTTGTTTGCTAAAAACTAATGCTTCTAATAGAGAATTACTAGCAAGTCTATTACTTCCATGTACTCCAGTACAGCTAGCTTCACCAACAGCATAAAGATTATTCATAGAAGTTCTAGAAAATAAATCTACTTTAATTCCTCCCATGCAGTAATGATGAGCAGGGGCTATTGGAAGTAAATCCTTATCCATTTCAAATCCTCTTTTTAAACATTCATTATATAAGAAAGGAAACCTACCCATTAAAAATTCTTTTGATTTTTTAGTTATATCTAGGTAAACATAAGGTTTATTAGGTGTATTTTCTATTTCTTTTAATATTGCGGAAGAAACTATGTCTCTAGGAAGTAAAGAATCAATAAATTCCTCTTTATTTTGATTTAGTATTATTCCACCCTCACCACGTAAAGATTCAGATAAAAGCAATTTTTTGCCTTTAGATTTTGGCTCATATAAAACAGTTGGGTGAAGTTGTAAATATTCCATATCCTTAATTTCAATATTATTTTTTAAGCTAATATTAAGACCATCTCCAGTTAAATATTCAATATTAGTAGTTGAATTAAATATTCCACCAATACCTCCGGTAGCTAAAATAGTAAATTTGCTATTTACTGTGGAAGCTACAGAGTTATGTTCTATAACTCCACCGTAACAATTATTATCTTTACATATTAAATCTACTAGTTTTGTATTTTCTAACATGGTAATATTATTTTTATTAGATACAATATTTAATAAAGTTTCAGTAACGTATTTTCCAGTTTCATCTTTAACATGAACTATTCTAAATTTGCTATGGCCACCTTCTCGTGTATATTTTAAATTATCATTATCTTTATCAAATGGTACTCCGATTTCAACTAGATTATTAATATTTTCAATAGAGTTTTTTATTAATAATTTAACAGCTTCAGTATCATTATGATAATTTCCAGCTTTCATTGTATCATTAAAATAATTTTCTTCATCAAAAATACCTAGAGAAGTGGAAATTCCACCTTGAGCAAGATAGCTATTACAATCTTTAAAAGTATTTTTAGTTATCATTAATATCCTAATATCATCTCTTAAATTGAGAGCAGTATAAAGGCCTGCAATACCTGTTCCAACTATTAAAACATCATAATTCATATTTCTTATACAGATAAAAGATGCATATTTTCTAAAGCTTTATGAGCTTTTACTCTAAGCTCTTCGTCAATACGAACCTCAAATTCTTCATTTTTTAAACAATTATATAAATCATTAAGAGATATTTTTTTCATATTAGGACAAATCATTCCTGTTTTAGTAGGAATAAAAGTTTTATTAGGACTTTTTAATTTCATTTCATAGAAGACACCTTCTTCAGTTACAACTATAAAGCCGGATGCAGTGGAATTGGCGCTATAGCTAATAAGTTCAGAGGTACTGCCTATATAATCAGCTAAATCACGAACTTCCTTATTACATTCAGGATGAACTAAAACTAGATAATTTGGATATTGTTCTTTTAATGATATAATTTCATCTTTTTCAATTCTTTCGTGAGTTGGACAAAATCCAGGGTATAAAGTAAAGTTTTTATTAGGCAATTGTTCTGCTAAATATCCACCTAAATTTCTATCAGGTAAAAATATTATTTCATCGGAATCCAAGTTGTTTAATATATCAATAGCTGACGATGAAGTAACACAGACGTCAGATAAAGCTTTTATATCTAAATTTGAATTAATATAACTCACAACTTTAGCAGTGGGATGCTTGTCCTTTAAATCTTCTAGGCGATTAACCAAAGCCATATCAGCCATAGGACAAGTTGTACTATTGGATGGAATAAGTACCTTTTTATGTGGAGAAAGTATCTTTGCACTTTCAGCCATAAATTTTACACCACAAAATATTATTAAATCTTTTGAGCTTTCCATAGCTTTTTTACTTAAAAAATAAGAATCACCAACTATATCGGCTATTTCTTGAATTTCGTCACATTGATAAAGATGAGCAACTATTAATGCTTTTTTTTCTTCTTTTAATTTTAGTATTTCTTCTTTTAAGTTCATTTTGACACTTCCTTTTATTTCATTTACAGGTGTATATACACAAGGTTAACATAAAAATATACATAATTCAATAATTACTAATAATGCCTTTGAGGTAAATAAAATAGTCATTTATATAGAAATACACTAAGATGAAAGCTTATAAATATATTTCAGAGGAAAAAAATAAAGTCTTTATAAGGAACAAATTTGTATAGAATAGAGTCTAATTAAGATGAGAAAAATATTTAATAAATCTTTTTAGGAAGGTTCCAATATTTTTTTGTTAGTATGTATACGAAAGAGAGAAAATTATGGTTTTTAGTAGTATTTTATTTATATTTAGGTTTCTGCCGATAGCAATGATTCTATATTTTCTAACTCCTAATAAATTTAAAAATTTAACTCTGTTAGGTGTTAGTTTGGTTTTTTATTCATGGGGAGAGCCTAAGTACTTTTTAATAATGTTAGCATCAATATTTGTAGACTACTTGGTTAGTAGAGGAATAGAAAAATATAGAAAAAGTAAAAATATAAGTATTATATTTTTATTTATATCTATATTATTTAATTTAGGAATGTTATTTTTCTTTAAATATTTTAATTTCTTCTTAGAAAATATAAATAATATTTTAGGTATATCATTAAAGTATGTAGAGATAACATTACCTTTAGGAATTAGTTTTTATACTTTTCAAACTATGTCTTATACCATAGATGTGTTTTTAGGAAAGGTTAAAGCCGAAAAAAATATTGTAAATTTTGGAGCATTCGTATGTTTATTTCCGCAACTTATAGCAGGGCCTATAGTTAAGTATACTGATATAAATGTTGCATTAAAAAATAGAAAAGTAGATATATATATAATTCAAGAAGGTATAAAATTATTTATACTTGGATTAGGGAGTAAGGTGATTATAGCAAATAATATAGGATCACTTTGGTCAGAAATTGAAGCAAAGGGATTCTCAGAAATTGGAACAGTAATAGCATGGATATCTATTTTAGCTTTTGCGTTTCAAATATATTTTGATTTTAATGGTTATTCATTGATGGCAATAGGACTTGGAAAAATACTAGGCTTTGATTTTCCAAGAAATTTTAATTATCCTTATATATCAAGAAGTATAACTGAATTTTGGAGAAGGTGGCATATTACACTGGGGTCTTGGTTTAGAGAATATGTTTATATACCTTTAGGTGGTAATAGAGTAGGAAGATTAAGACTTTATATAAATCTTTTTATAGTATGGGTTTTAACAGGATTTTGGCATGGAGCTAGCTATAATTTTATATTATGGGGAATATATTTCTTTATGTTAATAAGTATAGAAAAAGCGGGATTACTAAGATTTTTAGAAAAAAACAAAATAATATCACATATATATTCAATATTCTTTATAATCATTGGCTGGGCGATATTTGCAGTAGTAGACATAGAACAATTAAAAATATTATTACAAAGAATGTTTACTATAAATATAGACAATGAATGGATATATTATATAAGAAATTATGGAATTACGTTTATAATTGCTACATTGTTTTCAACACCAATAATAAAAAGAATATATAATAAATTTATAAAAAATGATATTTTAAATACAATAATTTTAATAACGATATTTTTATTATGTATAGCTTATTTAGTTGATGCAACTTATAATCCTTTCCTATATTTTAGGTTTTAGGAGGTAATATTAAATGAAGAAAAATTACTTAGTATATACTTTTATTTCAATAATTGTAGTAATAACAATAGTTAGTTTTGTTAGTAATGATAAGGAATTTTCAGAATTAGAAAACAGAAATTTAAAAACAAATGTAACATTTTCTTTTAAAGAGTTCTTAAATGGAAGTTTTCAAGAAAACTACGAAAAGTATATAAATGATCAATTTCCTATAAGGGATAAATGGATAAGCTTAAAATCTATAGGTGAATATGCATTAGGTAAGATAGAAAATAACGGAATAATATATGGAGAAAATGGCAAGCTTTTTGAGAAGTTTGATTTATTAAATGAAGAAAGATTAATTAATAATATTGAAACGATAAAGAATTTTGGAGAAAGATATAAGGGGAAAGTTTCATTAATGGTAATTCCAAATTCTTATGAGATATATAAAGAAAATTTACCATTTGGATCGTCTCAAATTATGCAGGAAAAAATAATTGATGAAATATATAAATACTCAGCATATACTAATAATGTAGATGTAATGAAAGAGTTAATTAATAATAAAGAAAAATATATTTATTATAATACAGATCATCACTGGACAACATATGGAGCATATTTGGGATATTGTAGTTTTATAAGTTCTATTGGGGGTAATGCAATAAGTTTGGATGAATTTGAAAAGGTTGAAGTACCAAGTTTTTATGGAACATATTATTCAAAGGCAAAACCTTTTAATATAAACTCAGATATTCTTACCTATTATAAATTTAATAATTTAACACTAGAAATAGTAGGTGATAAAATCTATGATTCTGTATATGACTATTCTAAAGAAGGTTTAAGAGATAAATATGCAATGTTTTTATATGGTAACAATCCTTTAACTATAATAAAAAATAATTCTATTAAAAATAATAAAAAAATATTAGTTATAAAGGATTCTTTTGCAAATTCATTAATTCCATTTTTAACTGAAAACTATGAGGAGATTCATGTAGTTGATTTAAGAAGTTTTAGTAGCAAATTAAGTGAGTATTTAGATGGAAATACCTTTGACAATATTTTAATACTATACAACTTTATAAATTTATCTACAGAAAATACTATTTTAAAGCTTAAATACTAAAATAATATTTATAAAAATAAATGGAAGGTTAAAGCTTATATTAAAGATTTAACCTTCCATTTAATATTTATTTAATTGCTTATTATAAAAATGATAAAATACTTATAGTTTTAGTATCTATAATATCTCCATTTCTAATCATATTTTTAATTTCATCTAAGGTAAAAATTTTAATATCTGTAAATTCATCTTCATCACATGATTTTGTTCCTTTATATAAATTACTAGCTTTATATAAATGGATTATTTCGTCACAAAATCCGGGTGCTGTAGCGATACATCCAAGATATATCATTTCTTTAGCTTTATAGCCAGTTTCTTCTTCTAATTCTCTATGAGCACAATTTATAATTTCTTCATTTTTATCAAGCTTTCCAGCAGGAATTTCAAGTATAGTTTTTTCAAGTGGTTTTCTAAACTGTTCTATTAGTATTACTTGATTATCATTTAGAAATGGGATTATAGCACAAGCACCAGGATGTTTAACTATATCCCTATTAGATAGATTTCCATCAGGTAATTTAACATCTACATTTATTAGATCTAAATAGTTACCATTATATATTATAGTTTCTTTAACCGTAGCTTCATAAAACTTCATAAATATATCTCCTTGTATATAATAGTTTTAAATATTTTATTTTTAAGAATATTATACCATAAAAGTAAATGTAATATGATGGAGTATTTTGTCTAAATGCTATGTAACAATAACATTTTAAAAACATAATATGAAAGTATGGATAAACCAAATGATAAATTAGAATGTAATATTGGGAGGACAAAATGCGATACTATAGCAATTCAATGAATAATCCTAATAATAGGAATAGATCAAATAGAAAAAATAGAACGTCTAGAAATAAAATGAATCAGTACAATATCTGGGATGAGAATGAAGATTTGTATTCAGATAATATTGATGAAAGCATGGAGTATTCTTCTAGGGAATATTGTGATGATGAATGTGAGGATTGTTGCATTGGACCGAGGGGACCAAGAGGACCAAGAGGACCAAAGGGTGAACCAGGATGTAGAGGGCCACAAGGTTGTCCGGGACCTAGGGGAAAAACAGGACCAACAGGGCCAACCGGAGCAAGAGGAGCAACCGGAGCACAAGGACCAACAGGACCACAAGGACCAACAGGGCCAGTAGGAGCAACAGGAGCAACAGGAGCAACAGGGGCAAAAGGAGCAACAGGAGCACAAGGACCAACAGGGTCAACCGGAGCAACTGGAGCAACAGGAGCACAAGGAGTAGCTGGAGCAACCGGAGCACAAGGACCAACAGGACCACAAGGACCAACAGGGCAAGAGGAGCAACAGGAGCAACAGGAGCAAGAGGAGCAACAGGAGTACAAGGACCAACAGGAGTAACAGGACCACAAGGAGTGACAGGACCACAAGGAATAACAGGACCACAAGGGCCAATAGGACCAACAGGACCAACCGGAGCAAATGGAGCACAAGGACCAACAGGGCCAACCGGAGCAACTGGAGCAAGAGGAGCAACGGGAGCACAAGGAGCAACAGGAGCAACAGGAGCAACCGGAGCAACTGGGGCAACAGGACCACAAGGTATCCAAGGAGAGCAAGGGCCACAAGGTATTCAAGGACCACAAGGTATCCAAGGAGAGCAAGGGCCACAAGGTATTCAAGGAGAACAAGGTATCCAAGGAGAACAAGGGCCACAAGGTATTCAAGGAGAACAAGGACCACAAGGAGTGACAGGTGAAAGGGGACCAGTGGGAGCAACAGGAGCAACAGGAGCAACAGGAGCTACAGGGGCAACTGGGGCAACAGGAGCAACAGGAGCTACAGGGGCAACTGGGGCAAGAGGAGCAACCGGAGCAACTGGGGCAACAGGACCACAAGGTATCCAAGGAGAGCAAGGGCCACAAGGTATTCAAGGACCACAAGGTATCCAAGGAGAGCAAGGGCCACAAGGTATTCAAGGACCACAAGGTATTCAAGGAGAACAAGGGCCACAAGGTATTCAAGGAGAACAAGGACCACAAGGAGTGACAGGACCACAAGGGCCAATAGGACCAACAGGACCACAAGGAGTAGCTGGAGCAACCGGAGCAAATGGAGCACAAGGACCAACAGGGCCAACCGGAGCAACAGGAGCAACAGGAGCAACAGGAGCTACAGGGGCAACTGGGGCAAGAGGAGCAACCGGAGCAACTGGGGCAACAGGACCACAAGGTATCCAAGGAGAGCAAGGGCCACAAGGTATTCAAGGACCACAAGGTATCCAAGGAGAGCAAGGGCCACAAGGTGTTCAAGGAGAACAAGGTATCCAAGGAGAGCAAGGGCCACAAGGTATTCAAGGAGAACAAGGACCACAAGGAGTGACAGGTGAAAGGGGACCAGTGGGAGCAACCGGAGCAACAGGAGCAACCGGAGCAACAGGTCCATCAGGAACTATAAGTGACTATGGAATAATGTTTAGAGAGTTTGGAAATGAGCAAGTTGTATTATATGGATACAATGTAAACTTCGCAGAAAATGATATCACAGGAGAAAATATAAGGCATATTGAAAATAGTACTGACATAGAATTGTCAGGAAATAAATCATATTTTGTTAAGTATACAGTATCTTATTCAATTAATTCTTATAGTTCAGAATTATCTAGAGATAGTAAGGCGATTATTTTTGCATTGACTGATAATAATGGAAATATTATTTCTGGTAGTGAGCACGTGGCATCAATTTCAAGGGATGTATATTCTAATAGTATTTCATTAGGATTAATAATTGCTCCTGAAGAAGATTATGTTATACGATTAACTAATTTAACTCAAGATATTAAGAGTGTCAAAGTTAATGCAGCTACAGTAACAATATTTAGATTAGCATAAAGAGTCTATTTAGATAGGTAGTGTAAAATTTGTTTTAGGATCACTAATTTATATTTTAGTGATCCTTTTATTTTAATAAATATTAGAAATGAAATGTATAAAATGAAAATAAGTTTCAAACGTTTTTTTCTAATTATAACTAATAAAATGAAAATATATTTCTTTATATTAAATAAAAAATACAAAAATACATTAATAGTGTAAAATTATAACAATAAAATGAAAAAAAATTCCGAAAAGGGTTGCATAGTAAATGATTACATGATATTATTAAGTCAATGAATGAAAAATATTTTCTTGAATACCAAGGGGTGAATGTATATGTTTAATGAAATAAGAGGAAAGCTTATAGTTTCTTGTCAAGCTTTAGAAGATGAACCATTACATAGTTCTTTTATAATGGGAAGAATGGCTAAAGCAGCTAAAGAAGGTGGTGCGGTTGCTATAAGAGCTCAAGGAGTAGAGGATATATTAGAAATAAAAAGAGTTACGGCACTACCGATTATTGGAATAATAAAAAAAGTTTATAGTGATTCAGAAATATATATAACTCCAACAAAAGAAGAAGTGGACAAGCTGCTTACTACTAAGTGCGAAATGATTGCTTTAGATGCTACTAATAGAACTAGACCAAATGGAGAGTCATTAAAAGAGTTAATAGATTATATAAAGGATAATGGAGTATTAGTTATGGCTGATATATCTACTTATGAGGAGGCAATAAAAGCAGAACAGTTAGGAGTTGATTGTGTATCTACAACGTTGTCGGGATATACTGATTATTCAACTCAAGGAGATGGACCAGATTTAGAGCTTATTAGCAAGCTAGCTAAAGATTTAAAAATACCTGTAATTGGGGAAGGTAAGATAAATACTCCTAATGAATTAAGAGAAGCATTAAAATGTGGAGCACATTCATGTGTAGTTGGAGGAGCAATTACAAGACCACAATTAATAACAAAGAAATTTGTTAATGCATTAAATAAGTAAATAATTTTTTTAAAATAATAATTAAAAGTTTATAAAATGGAGGGTTTAACAATGAAGGGAATTTATTCAGCATTATTAGTATCATTTGATAAGGAAGGAAATATCAATGAAAAGGGATTAAGACAAATTATAAGACATAATATTGATAAAAATAAAGTTGATGGTTTATATGTAGGTGGTAGTACAGGTGAAAACTTTATGCTATCAACAGAAGAAAAGAAAGAAATATTTAGAATTGCAAAAGAGGAAGCAAAAGATGCAGTTAAGTTAATAGCACAAGTAGGGTCTATTAATGTTAAGGAATCAGTAGAGCTTGCAAAATATGCAACAGAACTTGGATATGATTCTTTATCTGCAGTAACACCTTTTTATTATAAATTTGATTTCCAAGAAATTAAGGATTACTATAATACAATAATCAACTCAGTAGATAATACTATGATAATTTACTCAATTCCATTTTTAACAGGAGTAAATATGAGCTTAGATCAATTTGCAGAGCTATTTGAAAATGAAAAAATAATAGGTGTTAAGTTTACAGCTGCAGATTTTTATTTATTAGAAAGAATGAGAAAGAGATTCCCTGATAAATTAATTTATGCTGGATTTGATGAAATGATGTTACCAGCAACTGTTTTAGGAGTTGATGGAGCAATTGGTTCAACATTTAATGTAAATGGTAAGAGAGCAAGAGAGATATTTGAATTAACTAGAGAGGGAAGAATAGCTGAAGCTTTAGAAGTTCAACATGTAACAAATGATTTAATAACAGATATTTTAGCTAACGGATTATATGGGACATTAAAACTATTATTAGAAGAAGAAGGAGTTGAAGCTGGATATTGTAGAAAACCTATGAAAGAAGCTACTCCAGAAATGATTGAACAAGCTAAAGTTATTTATAACAAATACTTCTAAAATTTAAAGGTATAAGGGAGTGAGTGAAATGAAAGGTTTTACATGGATTGATATGGTTGTGCTAGTAGTATATTTAGGGGCAGTTTTATTAGCAGGGCTAGCATTCTCAAAGAAAGAAATGAAGGGTAAAGAATTCTTTAAAGGGGATGGAACTATTCCTTGGTGGGTTACATCAGTTTCTATATTTGCTACGTTACTAAGTCCAATATCATTCTTATCATTAGCAGGAAATTCTTACGGCGGAAGTTGGATTTTATGGTTTGCACAATTAGGTATGCTTATTGCAATTCCATTAACAATAAGATTTTTCTTACCTTTATATAGTAGATTAAAAATAGATACAGCTTATGAATATTTAGAAATAAGATATAAAAATAAAGGTCTTAGAATACTTGGGGCTATAATGTTTATAGTTTACCAAATTGGACGTATGTCAATAATTATGTATTTACCTTCAATGGTATTAGCTCAACTTACGGGAATAAACGTTAATTTATTAATAATTGTTATGGGTGTTATTGCAATAATATACTCATATACAGGAGGATTAAAATCAGTATTATGGACTGATTTTATTCAAGGGATGGTATTAATAGTTGGTGTAACATTTGCTTTAGGATTCTTATTATTTAATATTGATGGTGGAATAGGAGCAGTATTCGGTGAATTAGCTGGAGGAAAGTTCTTAGCACCAACAGATGTTGTTTTTGATATAAACATATTAAAGAGCAGTGCATTTATAATATTAGTAGGTGCAGGATTTAACACATTCTCATCTTATATATCAAGTCAAGATATAGTACAAAGATTTACTACTACAACAGATATAAAACAATTAAAGAAAATGACTTATGGTAATGGTGTATTATCAATATTCTTAGCTACTGTATTTTACTTAATAGGAACAGCATTATTTGTTTTCTATAATCAAAATCCAGCACTATTACAAACTGCACAACAAGACCAAATATTTGCATCATATATAGCTTTCCAATTACCAGTAGGTATTACAGGTATATTATTAGCAGCTATTTATGCAGCATCACAATCAACGTTATCAACTGGATTAAACTCAGTTGCAACAAGCTGGACATTAGATATTCAATCTAAAATATCTTCTAAAGAGTTAAGTTTTGAAAAACAAACTAAGATAGCTCAATATGTATCATTAGGAGTTGGTATTGTATCAATTTTAGTATCTATGATACTTGCTAATGGAGAAATTAAATCAGCTTATGAATGGTTTAATAGCTTTATGGGATTAGTTCTTGGAGTATTAGCAGGAATCTTCGTTTTAGGAGCATTCACAAAGAAAGCAACAAGCTTAGGTGCTTATGTAGCCTTTGGAGTATCAGCAGTATTAGTTGTGTTCTTAAAATATAATGTTCCAAGTGTAACTTCATGGGCATATGCAATTATATCTATTTCAACATCAGTAGTTGTTGGATATATAACAAGTTCTATAGAATTAGCTGTAACAGGAAAGAAAGCAGATACTCTAGAAGCTGCAACAGTTTATTGTGATAGACAAACTGATGAGGTTTTAAGAGGCGAGTTAGAAGGAGTATAAAATATGATTTTTGGAAATATAAAAGACAAAGAAAGATATAGTTTTATAGATGAAAGAATTTTAGCATGCTTTAAATATTCTCTTGAAAATGATTTAAAAACATTTAATATAGGAAGTCATGAAATTAATGGTGATGATGTATTTGTTAATATTGTATCTTATAATACAGTTGATAAAGATGAGAGATTTTGGGAAGCTCATAGAAAGTATATTGATGTTCACTTAATATTGGATGGAACAGAGAAAATTTTACTTAATCATATTGATAATTTAGAGCAAAAGGAATATGAAGAAGACAGTGATTTCTTACCTCTAAATGGGAATGAATCAGCAAGTGTGATATTAGAAAAAGGTGACTTTCTAATATGCTATCCAGAAGATGCTCATATGACAGCTATAAGAGTAAATGAAAGTGAAAATATAAATAAAGCAATATTTAAAGTGAAAATAGTTTAAAATAAATAAGGGGAGTATTTCTATACTCCCTTTTAAGCACTTAGATTAATAGTAAGTTAAAAAAAGTAGTAAGGGTGATATTATGAAAAAATATATTTGTATAGATATTGGTGGAACAGCAATAAAATACTCAGTTACAAGAGAAGATGGTAAAATAATTACAATGTCCCAAATGGATACAGAAGCAAGAAAAGGCGGTTTATCAATTTTAGAAAAAGCAAAAGATATAGTAAGAAAGTATATTGTTGAATATAAAGTAGATGGTATATGTGTATCAACTGCAGGGATGGTAGATCCTAATGAAGGAAAGATAGTATATGCATCTAATTTAATACCTAATTATATAGGTGTTGAAATTAA
Source organism: Clostridium sp. D53t1_180928_C8 (assembly GCF_015667795.1). Lineage (GTDB taxonomy): Bacteria > Bacillota > Clostridia > Clostridiales > Clostridiaceae > Clostridium. Next base: position 209,337 of record NZ_JADPEL010000004.1, on the reverse strand, counting down.
AAAGGAATTAGAAAAGGAATTTAAAGTAAGATGCGAGGTAGAAAATGATGTTAATTGTGCTGGATTAGGTGAGTTTTGGCTTGGAGCAGCTAAAAACTCGCATTCTTGTGTATGTCTTACTATCGGTACAGGAATAGGAGGATGTGTTATAATTAATGGAAAAGTACTTCATGGATTTAGTAATAGTGCTGGAGAAGTTGGATATATGAAAATAAATGGAGAGGATCTTCAAGATGTGGCGGCAACTAGTAAGTTAGTAGAGAAAGTTGCAGCAAGAAAAAATATTGATAAATCTGATATTAATGGTAAAATAATCTTCGATTTAGCTAAAAAGGGTGATATTGATTGTATTGAAGAAATAGATAAATTAGTAGATAATTTAACATTAGGAATTTCTTATATTGTTTACGTTATTAATCCAGAGGTGGTAGTACTTGGTGGAGGTATAATGGCACAAAAAGAATATTTAGAGGAAAAAATAAAAACGTCATTAAAAGAAAAGCTTATAGAAAGTGTTTACAATAATGTGAGAATAGAATTTGCAGAAAATCAAAATAATGCAGGAATGTTGGGAGCTTTATATAATTTAAAAAATAGATAGTTATAAAATATAAATAGAGAAATTGAAAAATCTCCCATGATTTTGCATGAGAGATTTTTTATTATTGATTATTTGTATTTTCAGGATTAGCTATATTATTTTGATTCTGAGAAGTATCTACATTTGAGTTATCTGTATTGTTAGTAGTAGAATTTATATCATTTGTTTTATTATTATCTTCTTCAGAAGAAGGTTTTTCATTAGTATTTTCTTCAGGTGTAGTTATAGTATCGTCTGTAGTATTTGAATTAGTATCTTCAGGGCCACCTATAATAGGAGTATCAACTTGGTCTGTAGAACTTTGATTATTTTCAGATTCATTTGTATCAGAGTTACTATCAAATAAGTCAGTAAACCAGTCCCAGATTTTTTGGAAGAAACCTTTGGCTTCTTCGGTAGTTGGTAATTTTATAGCATCTTTATCAGTTGCATCAACTACAACATTATTACCTAAAAGATTATCATTAGTTGTTTCTAATATTCCTAAATCTTTATCGTTATTATTAAATAAACCAGTGAACCAATCACCAATTCCAGTAAACCATTCTTTTATAGAATCAATTACGCCAGTTGATACTTTTTCACCCATTTCATCTAGCTTTTGATTAACTACGTCTTTAACGCTATTTAAAGCATCTTTCATCTCTTTATAATCATAATCTTGTGCTGCAACCTTAGCCATTAAACTTTCTAATTGTTGTTGTTGTTCTGGTGTTAAAGTTATATTGTAATTATTAGTCACATTATTTATTGTATCTGCAATTTGGATAGTATCTTGAGTATTATTTTTTATGATTTCAGTCTTTATATCATTAATTACTCCAGTAGCTTTATCTTGTCCAATATCTTCACCTAAGTCACCAGTTATAACTAATTCTTCAGATGCGATTTCTTTCTTTTCTTCATCAAGAGGTTCGCCAGTAGCGTCTTCGAAAGCTTTCATTATTCCAGTTAAGGCACCAGTACCACTAACTCCTCCTGATAATGGAGTCATAGCTACTACGTTTGCATCAGTAATTCCACAAGTTGTAAGAGTACTTGCAATCATAGAAGAAGTAACATATGTTAAGTTTACAGTTTTAACATTAATTGCACTTCCCTTTTTAGTAGGTTGTACATATGCACAAGAATAAGTTCTTGTACCTATTTGAGCTTCAGGAGCTATTCCTTCTAAGTATTTTCTTTCTTCTTGATTATTAACTTCTAATACAACTACTTCATTTTCTTTTACTCCAAAGTAGTCTAGAACTATTTGCTTTTGCTCATCAGTTAGGTTTGCACCTAGTGTTACTACATTAGCAACATCAGCAAAAACTGGTGTTACATTTCCTAAAATAATTGCACCACATATAAGTAATGCTGAAATTCTCTTCTTTAATCCCATAAGTATCTCCTTTTTAAATAAATTATTTCAATGATAAGGTAATAAAATTACCTAAATGGAATTAGATAGTTAAAGCAGTATGTATTACCTATTTTAATAAATTATATATGATTAATTTATTAAAATCAAACGAACAATTTCTTAAAAAAGATTAAAATAATATTATTATAAGAAAAATTAATTGAGATATTAAAAAAATTAATAAAATAAATAAAAAAATAAAAAAAGTTAATATCATAATTAAAAATATTAAACAGATAATTTACAAATAATAAAAATAATGGTAATATATAGATAAGGAGTGAGTTGCGTGTATAAGGTTTTAAGTAAATGTCCTGTATGTAATCAAAATCTTAAAGTTATAAGATTAAAATGTGCAAGGTGTAGTACAACTATAGAAAATGAATTTAGTTTATCAAAATTTGATTATTTAACTTCTCAACAACTTTATTTTATAGAAACTTTTGTAAAATGCAGAGGGAGTATAAAAGATGTAGAAAAAGAGTTAGGTATATCTTATCCAACAGTTAGAGCAAAGCTTGATGAAGTAATACTAGCTTTAGGATATGATGTTATAAAGGAAACGCAAAGTAAAAAGGAAAAGACAGATATTTTAGAAGCTTTAGAAAAAGGAGAAATATCTGCAGATGAGGCTTTAAAAAATTTAAAAGAATAATTGGAGGTATAAGAGAATGAATGAAGAGGTTATGAGAATTTTAAATATGGTTGAGGAAGGAAAGTTAAATGCTGATAAAGCAAAGGAGCTTATAGATGCATTAGAACAACCAAGTCAAGAAATAATCACAGTTAAGGATTATGATAATAAGATGTTAAGGGTCAATATTGAAAGTCATGAAGGAGATGAAGTAAAACTTAAATTACCTGTTAAAGTAATAAAAACAATAATAAAAGCTACTGGTAAATTACCTATGATGTCAACAAATGTAGATGGAGTAAATATGGATGAATTAATGGATATTATAAGTAGTTCATTAGATTCTTCTGTTATGGGAGAAATATTAAATATAAATTCAGCAGATGGAGATATAGTTAAAATTTTAGTTGAATAGGTGATGGTTATGAAAATTAATATAAATTCAAAAGATACTAATTTATCAATTCCAGTTCCATTATCACTTGCTAGTACATGTATAAGATTAATTCCAAGCAAAGAAATTAGTAAAGAAGATAAAAAAACTATTTTAGCCATGATTAAGTGTTGTAAGAAAGAGTTGAAAAATTATAAGGGGCTTGAAATTGTTAATATAACTTCAGCAGATGGGGATAAAGTTAGAATAATAGTTTAATTTATTAAATAACTATAAGTGCATTTATGAAGAGATTATTATATACATAAGATAATAATTAGATAAATTTATTGGGGGCATAATAATGAATTTTAAAATATTAACTAATAAAAACTTTTCTTTATTGATGTTTGGAAAAATAACATCTTTAATAGGAAGTTCTATGCAAAGTTTTGCATTATCTTTATTTGTACTTGCAACAACGGGATCGGCAGCAAAGTTTGCTAGTATATTAGCAATAGCAATGATTCCACAATTGATATTGGGACCATTTGCAGGAGTTTTTGTAGATTGGTTTTATAGAAAAAAGATACTTATTATTTTAGATATAGTAAGTGGAGTAGTAGTATCAATATTTGCAACTATATATTTTATAAGTGGTAAAATGCCTATAGGATATATTTATATTTTAGTAATAATACTATCTTTAGTTTCAACATTGTTTCAACCTGCACTTCAAACTGTGATTCCTAGTATTATGAAGAAAGAAGATTTAGTTGAAGCTAATTCAATTAATTCTCTTATTATGGCTATTGGGAATCTTTTAGCACCAGCTATAGCTGGTATTTTATATGGAAGCTTTGGATTAGAATTTATTTTTGTTTTAAATGCAATTACATTTTTTATATCTGCATTTTCAGAGTATTTTTTAGTGATACCAAGAAATGACGATAAAAAGAAAGAGTTAAATTTAGAAGTATTTTGGAAGGATTTTTCTGAAGGAATAAAATTTTCTTTAGGAAATAAAAAAATAAATTCTATTGTAACTTTAGCTATGATATTAAATTTTGGATTAGGATCACTTACCATAGGTGCCACATTTATATGTAAGAAAATATTGATGGTTTCAGATTTTCAATATGGATTAACTGATTCTGTAATGGTTGCGGCAATGATGGTAGCTAGTGTTATTAGCGGTTATTTAGGAAAAAAATATTCTGTTGGGAAAAATCTTTATAGTAGTCTTTTACTTACAGGAGTGATATCAGCTTGTATAGGTATAGTAACATTTAAACCCTTATTAGAAGTATTTAATAGTAGTCTTGGACCATATTTAATTTTATTAGTATTTGCAGCAGTAATAGGGTTGTTTATAGGAATTGCCAATATATTTGTAGGAATTTATTTTCAAACAGTTGTACCTTTAGAATATATGGGAAGGGTTGGTACTGTACAAGGTACTATATCTATGGCAGCTATACCTTTAAGTAATATGATATTTGGGATTTTATTTGATAAAATTGATCCAACTATTATATTTTTATTATCGGGAGTAATAGTAATAATTCCAGTGTTATTATATAAGAAGGTTCTTTTATCAGTAGATATTGAGAGAAAAGATGAAGAAATAGCTTTAAATAATTAAATTTATTGATAAAGGGTAATGCATAAAATTTATGTATTACCTTTTGTTATTATATATAGATTTTATGGAGAAAATTATAATATATTAAATACACTAATAGTTTTAATTTCTATATTTATACTATAGTTTACATATAAGAAAATCTAAATTCTAAGTTTGATTTAACTTAGATTAACAAAATTTAAAAATTGAATATTATTTATGATATAATGGGTAATTGAACAAAGGAAATTTAGTGAGGTGACAAGTTTGGCTAAAGTTATAGTTGTTGGGGGAGGACCTGCTGGAATTATGGCAGCTCTTAGTGCAGCAAAAAATAATGAAGTTACATTAATAGAAAGAAATAAAGAAATTGGAATGAAGCTAAGACTTACTGGTGGTGGTCGTTGTAATATAACTAATAATAGGGATATTGAAGAATTTTTTGATAAGATAGTAAATAATAAGAAATTCTTATATAGTGCTTTATATACATTTTCAAATTATTCACTTTTAGAATACTTTAGTAATAATGGGCTTGAATATAAAGTTGAGCTTGATGAGAAAGTATATACAAAAAGTGATAAAGCTGATGAAGTTATAGAGCTTTTAAGAAGCGATTTAGAAAAGAATAAAGTTAAAGTTAGATATAATACATTAATAAATGACTTAATAGTAGAAGAGGGAGTTATTAAAGGTGTTATAACTTCTTATGGTGAAAAAATATTAAGTGATAAGGTTATAATAACTACAGGAGGAAAAAGTTTTCCACACACAGGTTCAGATGGAGCTATGTATGAAGTGTTAGAAAAGCATGGGCATACAATAACACCAATTCATGCAGCATTAATACCTCTTGTTATAAAAGAAGAGTTTGTGAAAAAATTACAAGGTGTTGCAATGAAAGATGTTGTAGTTTCAGCTAAAGTGAAAAAGAAAAAGGTTGAAAAGTTTGGTGATATGTTATTTACCCACTTTGGAATATCCGGACCAGCAGTTTTAAAGATATCTTCATATTTAAGTAAGGCTTTAGGAGAGGGAGAGGTAGAAGTAAACTTAGACTTTTTAAAAGATAAAACCAAAGAGGAATTATCACAATTAATAAGAAGTAATCCAAATAAAACAGTGCTTAATAATTTAAAGGGAATTCTTCCACAAAACTTCTTAAAGGTAGTATTTGAAGTTATAGATTTAAGTGAAGTTAAGGCTAGTGATTTAAGAAAGGAAGATGAGAATAAAATCATAGAGTATATTAAAGAAATGAAGCTTACAGCAAGAGAAACTTTAACTATTAAAGCAGCACAAGTTACTTCAGGAGGAGTTAAAGTAAAGGAAATTAATGCTTCAACAATGGAATCTAAGATAATTAACAATCTTTATTTTGCAGGAGAAGTTATAGATATTGATGCTGAAACAGGTGGTTATAATTTACAAATGGCCTTTTCAACTGGATATTTAGCAGGATCAGATTTTTAATAAATTGCGAACTACAGTGAGAACGAAAAATGTAATATTACTTAATGAAGGTTATATCATTAATTTTCGGCATCTAAGCTTTAGTTCGCAGTTTATTTTAATAGTGAGCTACTTTTTCTATAAAATACTTCAAAAATGAAGTATCATTAGTAAGTTCAGGATGAAATGATGTTGCGAGCATATTATCTTGTCTTACTGAAACTATATTATTATCTACAATTGCAATAATAGATACATTAGGATTAATAGCAGTTATATAAGTAGCCCTTATAAATACTAGCTCTATGGGATATTTACTAATTTCTTTAATTATAGTATTGGTAGTAAAACTATCTAATTGAGTGCCATAAGCATTTCTTTTAACTGTAATGTCAATAACATGTAAGTATGAAGTTTCCTCATTTTCTATATTCTTTGAAAGTAAAATCATACTAGCACATGTTCCCCATACAGGTAATCCATTTTGAATCATTTCTTGTAGTGGGTTTAAAAGTTTACCTACAGTGGTACTTTCACCACCAGGAATTATTAATGTATCTATATTTTTAAGGGTTTCTAAGCTTTTAACTCCTATAGCTTCATGACCTAATGATAAAATAGCATTAACATGTTCTATTACACCTCCTTGAAGTGATAACACACCGATTTTCATTTTACCATCCTCTTTCTTCGTATCTAGAAGTAATTTCACTGCAGTTAATTCCACTTATTGCAGCACCTAAATCCTCAGATATTTCAGCTAACTTAATAGAATTATTGTAATAAGTTGTAGCTAAAACAATTGCTCTAGCTCTTTTTTCAGGGTTGCTAGATTAAATATTCCAGAACCAACAAAGACTACATCACAGCCTAATTGCATCATTAATGCAGCATCAGCAGGGGTTAATACTTCACTTTCATCAATATAATCTATACCTAAAGTTTCTAAAATTTGAGCCTCAACAAAATGTCCTATTCTTACTTTTGCCATAATGGGTATAGAAACTGTAGCCTGAATTTCCTTAATAATTTTAGGGTCAGACACTCTAGCAACGCCACCTTCTTTTCTTATATCAGCAGGAACTCGTTCAAGTGCCATTACAGCACAGGCTCCGGCTTTTTCAGCATCTGGGGTTGTAACATCCATTATAACTCCACCTTTTAACATTTGAGCTAAGTTTTTATTTAATTCTAATCTACTCATTATATTACCTCCATAAAATTACATAAAATAAAAAATATAGGTGTAATGATAGCTATATTTATTTATAACAACAAATGTATGCATATATTTGTTGATGCTAGATATTGTAAAAAAACAGCTATATTAAGGAGATATTTTAAATATAAAAACGTAAATTTTTATTATTTACTTCAATATATGAATCAAATAGATACATTTTGATATTGTATCAAATAGAAATTTTAAGAGTATTATAATATTAAGTAATTTTTTACGGAGAAAATTATGGATCAAGATGGATTTAATGGATTTGATGATTTTATAAGAAGTTTTAATGAGTATATAAGTTCTTTTAATCATAAAAAAGATAATGAAAGTAATGAAAGTAATGAAGAGTGTGAAGAGTGTGAATTTGGTAGTTCAAATGCAAATGCTACTAAAGCGCAAAGAGAGGCATGTAGTGATGTGCCAGGAGGATTTCAAGACTTTAATCCACAAATACTTAATTTAATAACAGTATTATTTGGTAATATTGCAGCTCAAAAGATGCCATTTAATGTACAAAATGCTTTAGGAAATTGGCTTCAATTATTTGGACAAGTAATAATAACATTTAATGCTCAACAACAATATTATCAAGGAGGACCAGGAAGAATATATAATCCTATTTATAGGAATGCAGCTAATCCTTTTTGTTCAAGTGCAAGTGATGAAAGTCAAGTTAATGTAGCATCTAATAAAAAGAAAAAATCTACTAGTAGCAATTCATCAAAGGAATCAGAATCAAATAATGAGATACGTGAATTAAAACAATCTATAGAATTATTAAATAAGCAAATTGAACAGTTGCAAAAGCAAATTGATGATTTAAAAGAAAAATAAAATGTAAAGGAATAATAAGTATCCTTTACATTTTTTTATTTTAAATTAGTCTAATAGAATAGTTAAGTATTTATAAGGAAAAAGTAATAAAGAATATTTTATTGTATTTAATAAAGGGGGTGACAAAATGCTTAATTATATTATTAGAAAATATAATATTAATGTGACATCTATGATTAGAAATGGAACAGTTGCAATAATTACTATGAGTGGTGTTGCAATTTTATTTGGGATGAAAAATATAATGATAGCCTTTCCAATAGCTTTAACTTCCACTGTAATAGGAAGGCAAAATTTTTATGTTAAGCCAATTAATAGAGTTATAAGAATATTATTATTAGATTTATTAATAGTTTCAATTGCTTTTTTATCATCTTTAAATATATGGACAGGAGTTATAATCGATTTTTTTGCAATATTTTTACTTATATATATTGTAACATCACCATATGATGCAACTTTATATAAGCCATTTATAATGCTTTATGTTTTTACACAGTATTCAAGTATTTCTATTTATGAACTACCTAATAGATTATTAGCTGTAGTTTTTGGTGCATTAGTTATTATAGCAGGAACATATATAAAGAGAAGCAGTGGAAAAGAAATAATGGGAAATAGCGTTAAGGCGGCTTTTTTAAATATAGAAAATCAAATTCAAAATATTATAGAAAATAAATTTGATGATAAGTTAACGGAAAATTGTTCTAAAATAATGATGGATTTGGTATATAAAGTATATATAACACGTTATAAAAGATATCTAACAACTAACTTAGGAACAATACAGTTTAAATTATATTTAAATATAGAGTATTTAAATATATATCTAAAAAGAGTATATGAACATTATAATAAAAGTAATATATCTAAAGAAGAGATGTTAGATTTTTTATCATTAGTTGAGTTAATAATAAAATATTCTAAAAAAGCTTGTAAATTAGATGATGTTATCTATAAAAATAAATTTATAAATGAAAAGTACAAGAAAGGTTCTATTATATTTAATGAAGTATTGCTTATAGTAACATCAATAATAGATCAAATTAAAGAATCAGAAGAATTAAGTGATAAAGAAGCAAATATGATTTATAAGGAATGGGAAAGAAGTTATTTAGATAAGCCACAGATAGTTTTTAAGGAATATTTTGTGCCATCATCAATAAGATTTAAATTTGCAATGAGAATGTCAATAACATTAACATTTTCTATATTTATAGCAGAATTATTTGGATTTTATAAAGTTATATGGGCTATTATAACTATAATGTCAATTATGCAGCCATATTATGAGGATACAATTGTAAAAAGTAGAGAAAGATTAAAAGGAAATGTCATAGCAATTTTATTTACAGGTATAATGATACATATATTTAATACTGAATGGGTAACTATTTTGATATTATTTATATCATTATATTTGCTTTATGGATTTAAAGAATATTATAAAATTTCATTGTTTGCAGCTATGGCTTCAATTAGTATATCTTCCTTGTCAGTAAGTTTAAATAAATTATTAATATATAGAATTTTTTACGTAATAATAGGTGTAATAATTGTTCTAATAGCCAATAGATTTATTTTTCCGTATAAACTAAAAGATGGAATAATACAGTTGATAAGGAAAATATTAAGATATGATCAATATTTAGTTGATGTTAGTAGAGATTATTTGAATAAAAGTAAAGAGGATAATTATATAAGAGATTTAATAATACATACAACACTTTTAACTCAAAAATTATACCTTAGAAATTTACAATATGGTGATGATGAAATAAGTAGTTTTATTGATAAAAATAATGAATTTGTAGTTAGAATTGGATATAAGGTTTTAATGGTTTATAAGAAAAGGTATAATGAGAACATATTTAAGTATATAAGTGAATTATATAGTGAATTTAATAATAACATAAAGGGATTAATAAAAAAGGTATAGATTAGAAATAGGGGGAACTAATCTATACCTTTTGTGAAGGGAATGATATTAAACTAATTACAACACAGCTTGGTTGGTAGTGTTGTACTTTATGAATATAAGTATAGTTAATTAATATGTCAATTTTATGTCAGCTATATGAAAATAATGTGAGAATAAAATAACATAATTTTAAAAATGTTATTTTATTTTTTATGTATAACTTATATATGTTAAAGAGTATAATAATATAAAGAAATATTTAGTAATTAAGAAGTGATATAAATGAAGACTACTTTAATAAAAAAGGCTAGGATTAGAGTAATTATAGTTATCTTTGTAATGATTTGTAGTATTATAAGCTTTTTAAAAATAAAAAATGATAGTAAAAGATGGGTAGATGCAGATGTTACTGTTAAATTACCTTTTGAAATAGATATTTTAAGTACTGGAAAATCAGACTTTATTTTAATAGAAGTAGAAGGAAAGTTTATTATTATAGATTGTGGATTTTATGAAAATAGCACAAAAATAAAAGAATTTTTAAATTATAAAGATGTTGAAGAGATAGAATATTTAATATTAAGTCATAATGATAAAGATCATATTGGAGGAGCACCTATTATTTTAGATAACTTTAAGATAAATAATTTAGTTCAGGCTGATTATGAAAAAAGTACTGTTCAATATAAAAATTATATTGAGGCAGTTGAAAGAAATAGATTAGATCCAATATTATTACACAGTAATATAATAACTAATATAAATGGAGCTAAAATAACAATATATCCAGCAATTAAAGATAGTTATGATAAATCAAATGACTATTGTATTATTGTTGGGGTTGATTATGGAAAATATAGATTTTTATTTGCTGGCGATGCTGAAGATGAGAGAATGAAAGAGTTTATAGAACAGGATACTGGAAATTATACTTTTTTGAAAATGGCTCATCATGGAATATATAATGATGAGGTAGGAAATTTTTTAGAGTCAGTTTCTCCAAGTTATGCAGTAATTACATGTTCATATTTTATGTATCCAGATAGAAAGCTTATCTCTTTATTAAATGATCAAAAAATAAAAACATTTTATACAAGTAGCGGAGATATAAGTATTAAGAGTAATGGAGAAAATATATATTTTATTCAAAAATAGTTTAGGATTTTTATGAAAGTTGAAGATATTTATAAAGAGTATTAGCAACTTTCATTTTTTTATATTTTAAAATTATTAGGAAGTGTTGACATAATATTTAATATATATTATATTAATAAAGCAAGTTGTAAAAATATTATTTAAATAATAAATTTATTAAGGCCCCTTGGTCAAGCGGTCAAGACACCACCCTTTCACGGTGGTAACAGGGGTTCGATTCCCCTAGGGGTCACCATTACATTTGGAAGCATAGCTCAGCTGGGAGAGCATCTGCCTTACAAGCAGAGGGTCACAGGTTCGAACCCTGTTGTTTCCACCAAAAGACGAGTATTTATACTCGTCTTTTTCTATATATAAAATAAAATTATTAGAAATGTTTTGATTGATTTTTAATTAAATTTAAAATTTTGAAAGTTTCTAAATATAAAATAATACAAAAAGAGTCAATGTAGAGTTAAAATGAAATAAATTTTTAAAGAAAAATTAAAATAATAAAAATAAAAATTAAATAATGAAAATTGAGTACTATTTTAATTAAAACAATAAATAAAAAAATAAAAAAGGTAGTAATTAGCATAAGTGAATTGTTGTATTTTGAAGAAATAACACGAATAAATTAATTTGACGATGAAAAAAAAGGTAAATATAATAAGAACATAAAAAAGGACTAAATAAATTATTAATAGACAAGTTTTAAATTAATATAAATATATTTTAAAAACATTTTTATTTTAAGAGAAAATAGAACAGTAACTGGTAATGGTTGTTCTTTAAAGTATATTAGCATTGAAATAATAAAGAAAGTGTAGAGGGCTAATTATGAAGTTTAAAAGTATATGGAGTTTTTTATGTTTATTGTTCTTTGCAATATTAGCGATAGCTTTAATTGGTAACATATCTAGTAAATTTGATAGTGTTTATAATTTAATAAAGTTTAAAAGTTATGTAATTGTATCTAATAGCATGCAACCAACGATAGATCCAGGTGATGTTATTTTTATAAAAAAAAGTAATGTTAATAATTTAGAGGTTGGAGATATAGTAACTTTTCAAAAGGATGGATTTGTAGCTACACATCGAATTACTGAAATTAACAATGATAAGTTAATCACTCAAGGAGATAATAATAACTTAAAGGAAGAGTCTTTAAATAAATCAAATATTATTGGTCAATATATGTTTAGAGTACCTAAGATTGGATATTTTTATTACTTCGTAGGATCACCAATTGGAATTATATTATTATCTACGATTATTGCAATTCTTATAATTTATGAATTTTGTTTTGCAGATAATAAAAATAATGTTGGAAAGAAATGGTATAAAAAAGCTATTTAGATTTAATTTATATTTTAGAATAATAAAACAATAATATATATAAGCTGTACAATTATGTACAGCTTTTTGTGATATGTTACAAAAAAATATTTGTGAAAAGTAACAAAAAAACTTAAAAAGAAAAAATTGTAATTTATTACAAAAAATAATTATATTCTTGTAAAGAAAAATTAAGTGAGCTATATTTAAAATATGTAGCTAATAGATAGTTATGTATTAAAAAAATAGGGGGGAGAAGATTGAAGTCAAAAAAATTTAATCGAATAGTAGTTGGAGCATTAGTTTCTACTATTATGGCAAGTAGTTGTCTAACAGGCGCTACAATGAGGACTAGTAGTTTTAATACCACTTACATAAATCGTTTCCAAGAAATTGGAAACGTTTTGAAGGTGGATATGGATGAGAATGGTCAAGTAACATATTCTACAACAAGCAGTACAGAAAAAAGTTCAACTACTCAAGAGGAAAGAAAGTTTTCATGGGACAATGCTACAGTTTATTTTGTTCTAACAGATCGTTTTCAAAATGGTGATACAAGTAATGACCATTCATATGGAAGAGGATTAGATCAAAATGGAAATGAGCAAGCTGGATATGATAATAATCCAGGGGCATTTCATGGAGGGGATTTAAAAGGGTTAACACAAAAATTAGATGAAGGATATTTTACTGATTTAGGTGTTAATGCAATATGGTTAACAGCTCCATATGAACAAATCCATGGTTATACTTCAGGAAATGCAGCAGGCGGAAATGGAGAGAACAATGGAGAAGGTTTTCCATACTATTCTTATCATGGATATTGGGCTTTAGATTATACTAATATCGATGAAAATATGGGAAATGAACAAGATTTTAAGAACTTTGTTGATACAGCTCACTCACAAGGAATTAGAGTTGTTATGGATATAGTTTTAAATCATGTTGGTTACACAACTATGAAGGATGCTGATGAGTTTAATTTCGGTGGAATGATTAATGGTTGGGAAGATTATTATTATGGAGATTTAAAAGACTTAAGTGGTGGAACAGTAGAGTCACAAACTTGGTATGATAAAGAAGATCCAACATGGGCAACTAATTGGTGGGGATCAGATTTTGTAAGAGTTTCAGCAGGATATGCAGGATATCCAAAGGTTAATGAAGGTGCTGGATATCAAGATTCGCTTTGTGGATTACCTGATATAAAAACTGAAAGTACACAAGAGGTTGGATTACCACCAATTTTAGAAACTAAGTGGAAAAGAGAAGGTAGATATGAGCAAGAAATGAAAGAATTAGATGAATTCTTTGCTAATAGAAATTTACCTAGAACTCCAAGAAATTACGTAATAAAATGGTTAACAGATTATATTAGAGATTTTGGTATCGATGGATTTAGATGTGATACAGCAAATCAGGTAGATATGGAATCTTGGGCAGCTCTAAACGAAGAAGCAGACATAGCATTCGAAGAATACAAATCAAAAAATCCAGATAAAGTATTAGACCAAGATACAGACTTCTGGACAACAGCAGAATCCTGGGGACATGGAGTTGGAAAATCAGCATTCTTTACATCAGGAGGATTCAGTTCTATTATAAATTTCACATTTAAGGGAGCATCAGTTTCAAATTTAAAATCAAAATACAATGAATTATCAAAAGTAAATAAAGATGATGATTTCAATGTTTTAAGTTATATTTCATCACATGATGATTCTCTATATAACAGAGATAACTTAATAGAAGGAGGAACATCCTTATTATTAGCACCAGGAGCAGTACAAATTTTCTATGGTGATGAAACAGCAAGACCAGCAGGGTGGACAGATTTCTTTACAAAAGGAGAATATAAAGATCAAATGTTCCGTACATCTATGAACTGGAGTGATTTAACAAGTTCAAATAGTCAGGCTTCAAAAACATTATCTCATTGGCAAAAGCTTGGACAATTCAGAAATAATCACTTAGCAGTAGGAGCTGGTGAAAACATAGATATTTCAAATTCTCCATATACATTTGGTAGAGTTTATAACAAAGATGGACATAGTGATAGAGTAGTTTGTGTTGTTGGAGCATCTGGTACAGTAGATGTAGATGTTTCAAAAATATTTAGTAATGGAAGTAAAGTAAAAGATGCTTATACAGGAGCTATAACTACAGTTAAAAATGGTAAGGCAACATTTACTGCAGATACAAATGGGGTAATCTTAATAGAAAAAGGTGATAAGTCACCAGATGTTAGTATTAGTGAACAATCAAAGAAATATTATACAGATACTTTAGATTTAAAGCTTTATGTAAGCAATTCAGAAGTAGGAAGATATAGTATTGATGGAGTAGAACAAGGAACTTATACTAACGGTCAAGTAATTACTATTGGTGAAAATGTAGATTTTGATGAATCAACTGTGGTAACGGTTTCTGCGCAAAATTTAGATGGAGCATCGGAGGCAACTTATACTTATACTAAAGTTGATCCTAGTAAGATAAAGATTAAAGTGAATTATGATAATACAAATAATTGGGCAAATCCATATGCATATATATACAGAGAAGTTGATGGTGTAACAGATGAAGTAGCACCATGGCCAGGAGTGAAATTAGAAAAGGATAGTGAAGGATGGTATAGCTATACTAAGCCTCTTTGGGAAGAAGCAAAAGTAATATTTAGTAATGCTGGTGGAAGTCAAAATCCAGGACAAGGGCAATCTGGATTCGATGTTACAGATGAAATGTGGTATTACCAAGGTAAATGGTATAGTCAAAATCCAACAGGTCCAACTATAAGCAGTATTACTACTGATAAAAAGTCACCACAATTTGTAAATGAAAGTATTAAAGTTTCAGCAGAAGCAAATGGTACAGGAAATCTTAAATACAAGTTTGAAATTGAAAAAGATAACGTTGCCAATGTAATAAGTGATTTTTCTAATAATAGTAGTATTACTTGGAATCCAACGGAAATAGGAATTTACACAATAAAAGTTACTGTTAAAGATTATAATGAAAAAACAAGTGAAAAGACAATTAAATTTGAAATTGAAAAAGGAAAGCTTGTTATTAATGATATTACTACAAATAAAGAAAGTGTAAAGGTTGGAGATACAGTTGAAATAAGTGCTAAAGCTACAGGAGTAGGAAATCTTCAATATAAAGTTTCAACTCATGAAATAAAAGATGGATGGAAGAACTTAACATCAAAATATTCTTCTGAAAATACAGTAAAATGGACACCAGATAAAGCTGGAAGCTATAACATTTGGGTTGATGTTAAAGATGAAGATGGAAATAAAGAGTCAAAATATATAACAATAAAAGTTACCAATTAGCTTAAGTAGGAGGTAAACATGAAATCTATTTATAAAAGATATTCAGCAATAGCAGTTGCTACAGTTATTGGAGCCAGTGCAATTAGTGGACCAATTACTACTTTTGCACAAGAAAATAAAACTTTAAATGAATTTATAACAAGGTTAAATTTAAGAAATATTAGTGAGGAAAAGTACTCAACAAATGCTACAGGAGTAGGACAATATAAAACAATTAATAGTTTTAGTGATTGGACTGAAGAAATGATAATTGCTCAGGGAGTAGCAAATGATGATCCACGTATATTTAGAGGATCTCATGAAGGACCTGTATATGACACATATGCATTATATGGGGCATGGGATAATGATAATTTATATTTAATGTGGCAATTTGTAAATGTTACAGATGTTGTAGATCCGGCACAAAACTATCCAATTAGTGACAATGGAAAACCGTACAATGGAGATATACCACAAATATTAGCATTTAGTATAGATCCAAATAAAAGTGGTGATGGATCTATAAAGAAAACTGACCCTAAAACTGGAGTAGTAAGCTATGATGATAACGTTTGGGGAGTTAGAGTCAATTATGAAACAAATGTAGATACATTAATGTATTTTTCAAGTAAACCGGGGGTAGGGCAGCCATCTATATTTAAAGTGGATGATGATTCTTATTTTAGTTATGATACTGCTGTTGGATTTAAGGATGCCAGAGTATCCTTTAAATATCAAGATGGATTTTTAGGAAATACAATGACGGGAATTAAGGATAATGGATGGGCAGGATATAAACCAGAAGATTTATATAGTAACTCATCTAACTGGGTTAATATGTTAAATGAAGGTCATGATACAAAACAAGATACAATGTACTCTATGACAATTCCATTAGAATCATTAGGTATTGATAGAAATTATATTGAGAATAATGGTATAGGAGTTATGCATATATCAACATTTGGACAATCAGGTATAGGATCTTTACCACATGATAAATCAATGTTAGATGTTGCAACAGAAGAGTATGGACCTGATTCATCAACTTCTGCGGAAAAGGAAGATTATGATGTTATTACTACATCATTAGCTCGTATAGGTAAAAAAGAGATTATTGAAAATCAGAAACTAGAGATAAAAAGTATAAAAACTGATAAAGAAATTGGGAATGTTGGAACTGAAGTTAAGATAACTGCAGATACTACTGGAGGAAAAGATATTATATATTCATTCTCTATTCATGAAATAAAGGATGGATGGAAAAACATAAGTGATTTTTCAGCCAGTGATACAACAACATGGATACCAACTAAAAAAGGAAAATATAAAATATGGGTTGATGTTAAAGACTCTTCTAATAATAAAACATCAAAATATATAGACTATACAGTAAATTAATTTACTATAGAAAGATAATGTGGAGGGAAAATAATGAGAAATAAAAATAAGATTACTAGCTTTTTAATTGCATTAGTATTTGCTTTAAGCTTAGTGTTTAATAATATTACTGGATTAATAACAGTTAACGCAACTTCACTTACAAAAGCGGCAGTTAATACAATTGATGACGGTTCAATTTTACATGCTTGGAACTGGTCATTTGATACAATAAAATCAAAGTTGCCTGAAATAAAGGAGGCTGGGTATACAGCAGTTCAAACATCTCCGATTCAAGGAAATAAAGAAGATTTAATGGCAAATTCAAAATGGTGGATATTATATCAACCAACTAATTTTAAAATTGGTAATGCTCAATTAGGAAATAGAGAGCAATTTAAGAGCATGTGTGAAGAAGCAGATAAGTATGGTATTGATATAATAGTTGATGTTGTTGCAAATCATACTGGTAATAGAGGTGGAGGAAATGACTCTTATTATCCAGCTACTAATGTTGATTCTACTATAAAGGATGATGAAAGCCTTTGGCATGAACATAAAGGAGTTAGTGATTGGAATAATAGATGGCAAGTAACTCACTTAGGAATAGGTCTTC
The DNA here is from genome assembly GCF_015667795.1 of Clostridium sp. D53t1_180928_C8. Lineage (GTDB taxonomy): Bacteria > Bacillota > Clostridia > Clostridiales > Clostridiaceae > Clostridium. The sequence goes on along the minus strand of NZ_JADPEL010000004.1, from coordinate 191,474 downwards.
CAGATTTAAATACTTCAAGCTGGAAATTACAAGATATGGTTATAAACTTCTTAAATGATGCAATTGCTTGTGGGGCAGATGGATTTAGATTTGATGCAGCCAAGCATATTGAATTACCTGATGATGATGGTGGAAGTGATTTCTGGACAAGAGTTTTAGGATCATTAAATAACAAGGAAAACTTATTTATATATGGAGAAGTATTACAAGGTGGTGCAGATAGAATTAACGCATACCATAATTATATGAAAACTACATGTGACTGGTATGGTGGCTCTGTAAGAAGTGCAGTAGGCTATAATAGCACTGCTAATGCAAATAATGCTAAAAGTTATACTGTAAGTGGAGCAGCATCTAATTTAGTAACATGGGTAGAATCACATGATACTTATGCAAATGATCATAAGGAAACAGTTGCTTTAACTAATGAGCAAATTAAATTAGGATGGGCTATAATTGCAGGTCGTGCAGATTCAACTCCATTATTCTTTAATAGAACATCAGGTGGATATTTAGCTGGTAACATGGGTGCAGCTGGAGATGATATGTGGAAAGATCCTATAGTGGTTGCTGCTAATAACTTTAGAAATGCAATGGCTGGAGAGGGTGAATATATCAGAACTCAAGGTAATGATTTATTTATTACTGAAAGAGGACAAAGTGGTGTAATGATAGTAAATGTTTCAGGTTCAACTAGCGTTAACTGTGAAACTAAGTTGCCAAATGGTGAATATACAGATTCAGTAAGTGGAAATAAATTTGTAGTTTCAAATGGTAAGTTAACTGGTAATATTGGAAGTCGTACAATAGCAACAATTTATGCTGGGCCAGTAATAAAGACTCCTGAAGTTAGCAGTTCTGTAGAATCAGCAACTAAGTTTAAAAATTCATTAAATGTAACATTAAGTGCAATAAATACTAAAAGCTCAACTTACTCTGTAAATGGAGGAAATGCAGTAATTTATACTAATGGTGAAACTATAACATTAGGTGCAGATGCAGAAGTAGGTGATATAATTACTTTAGCTTTAACTGGAACAGGTGAAGATAGAACAACTGTTTCTAAAGAATATAAATATGAAAAGGTTGATATAATTGAAAATGCAACTGCAAAGATTAAATTACCAAGTGGTTGGTCAAGTGCAAATATTTATGTATATGATGAAAGTGTAACTCCAACAAAGGAAATAGCAAAATGGCCAGGAGTGACAATGACTAATGAAGGTAATGGGGTGTATAGTTATACATTACCAGAAGGATGGGGAGATAAAACACAAGTAATATTTA
>NZ_JADPEL010000004.1:79450-190088 GCF_015667795.1 Clostridium sp. D53t1_180928_C8 | reverse complement strand
CAATGACTAATGAAGGTAATGGGGTGTATAGTTATACATTACCAGAAGGATGGGGAGATAAAACACAAGTAATATTTAATAATGGAAGTAATCAAATACCAGTAGCACAACAACCAGGATTAGTATTACCAACAGGTAGCTCAAAGATTTATGAAGATGGAGCTTGGAAAGATAGTATTGTTGAAGTTAAGGATCCAGAAGTATCTAGTTCAGTTGCTGATGGAACAGAGTTTATAGAATCATTAAAGGTAACTTTAAATGCAAGTAACACAACAGAAGCAACTTATTCAGTTAATGGACAATCTTCAAAAACTTATACTAATGGAACACCAATTACTATAGGGGAAGATGTAGCTGTAGGCGATACAGTAAAATTAACATTAACAGGTAAAAATTCAGAAGGAAAAACAACAACAAAAACTTATTCTTATAAAAAGATAGAAAAACCTACTTCAACTGCTTCAACAGCAAAAATCAAATTACCAAGCGGTTGGTCAAGTGCAAATATCTATGTATATGATGAAAGTGTAACTCCAACAAAGGAAATAGCAAAATGGCCAGGAGTAGCAATGACTAATGAAGGTAATGGGGTGTATAGTTATACATTACCAGAAGGATGGGGAGATAAAACACAAGTAATATTTAATAATGGAAATGCTCAAATACCAGCAGCACAACAACCCGGTTTTGTATTACCAACAAACAGTAATAAGATTTATAAAGATGGTTCTTGGATGAATAATGAAATTCCAGCTCCAGAGGTTTCAAGTTCAATAGTAAATGGAACAGAATTCAGTAATTCATTAAATGTAACTTTAAATGCAAAAAATACAATAGAAGCAACTTATTCAGTTAATGGAGAAAGTGCAAAAACTTATACTAATGGAACATCAATTACTATAGGTGAAGATGTAGCTGTAGGCGATACAGTTAAGTTAACATTAACAGGTAAAAATTCAGAGGGTAAAACTATAACTGTAACTTATAGTTATAAAAAGGTAGAAGAACCTGTTATAACTACATCAATTGCAAAGATGAAATTGCCAAGTGGATGGTCAAGTGCAAATATATATGTATATGATGAAAGTGTATCTCCAACTAAAGAAATTACAAAATGGCCAGGAGTAGCAATGACTAATGAAGGTAATGGAATATATAGTTATACATTACCAGAAGGTTGGGGAGAAAATACACAAGTAATATTTAATAATGGAAATGCTCAAATACCAGGAGCACAACAACCAGGATTTAATTTACCAGAAAATAAAATTGGAACTTATGAAAATGGAAATTGGACTTTAACAGATATAGTTAGACCTATACAAATAACTTCATTTGTAGCAGATAAATTATCACCACAAGTTGAAGAAACTACTATAGGTTTATCAGTAAAAGCAACTGGCGGAAATGGAACATTACAATATAAATTTACTTGTAAAAATACTGAAACTAACACAGAGAAGATTATAAGAGATTACTCAAATGCTAGTAATGCTGAATGGACACCATTAACAGCTGGAACTTATAAAGTAATAGTAACAGTAAAGGATTCAAAAGGTAATGCAAAAGAAGATTCTTTTGAATTTAAGGTAGATCCAAAGTATACAGATATAGTTTTAAATTCTCTTAACTTAGATAAAACAGAAGTAAGTGCAGGTGAAGAAATTTCAATTTCAGCAGATGCAAAGGGCGGAATAGGAAGCTTAACTTATAAATTCTATTATAAGAAAGGAGCAGAATATACTTTAATAAAAGATAATTCAAGCGAAGATTCAATAAAATGGACTCCAGAAGAAATTGGAGAATATTATGTTTATGTAGATGTTATGGATTCAGCTGGTAATATAAAATGTACATCTAAGAAAGTAACAGTGAGTAAAAAAGCGGTGGAGATTACAGATGTATCTGTGGATAAAACTACTATAAAGGTTGGAGATAGTGTAAATATTATAACTACAGCAGCTGGTGGTTCTAAGCTTCAATATAGGGTTGCTGTTCATGACTTTGAGAATACATGGACAACACTACATGATTTTAAAGATTCTAATATTACAGCTTGGAAACCAGAAATTGCAGATAAGTATGTAATTTGGGTAGATGTTATTGATGAAGAGGGAGATTATGCATCAAAATCAATAGAAGTTACTGTAATAGAATAATAAAGTATAGATTAGGGCTACTGTGAATAAATTCACAGTAGTCTTAAATTTATTATTATCATAGTATAAAGTATTGATTATTTTAAAGGTGAGGTATAAATGAAACATACTCAATGGTATTTAATTAAATTAAGAGGTGATATCCAAAAAATATCTTTTACATCAGAAGAGGCAAAAGATATTGCAAGAAAAATAGGTATTGATTTTACAAAGGAAAAGTTTGATTTGAATGAATTTACCATAGGAATTAATGTTGAATTAGAACATGGAACTAAATTTCTAAAATCAAATATAACAAATAATGATCCTATTTTAACAGGGAAAATTGCCTATGCACATCTATTAGAGTTTCCAGACTATTATACAAGGCTTAAAAAGCTTGAAACAGAAGCAAATGATTATTGGAAAGCAAAATTATAAAGATGCACTAATTTATAAAAAAAGTTTGTACTAGTCTTATTTGTAATTATAAAAAATTACTATTGCTTTGTGATATAATTAACGTAGATATAATTAAGAGGTAGTAATATATGAAAATAAAGATAGTTTGCTTAGATAAAAGTATTAAGTTTGAAAGTGAAAATAGTTTACTTATAAATATAAAGAGCAATAATGAAAGCTCTGAAAGACAAGTTTATAAAATAGGTAAAAATATATTAGAAAGTATTTATATAGATTATAAAGATTATAAAAAGATAATGTTTAAATCAGATATTATAATTATATTAGTAAATGATATTAATGATAAAAATATAGATAAAATAAATGACTTAAAAGGAGAAGCAAACTGTATAATTGCAATTGGACGAAATAATATACAAGATGAAGTAATAAAAGAGGAGTTTGAAAAAGCAAATAATGTAATAAAAATAAATCAGTTAATTATGGGAGAAAGAATAAACTTAAATTTATTAATGTTTATAGTTGAAAATAAAGATATTTTAAAGTATATAAAGTTAAATAAAAATAGTATTAATGTAATATTTGAGAAAAGAAATAGTATAGGTGAAATAACAATAGAATTATTAAAACAGTTTGGAGAGATACAATATGATAAGGAATATAAGTTTTATTTATATTCGAGGGAAGAGATTAGTTTGCTAGAATTAACTTATTTAGAAGATCCAATAAGGGAATATATAAGTAATGATTCAAAATTGTTAATTAATAATCTAGTAAGTGAAATAATTGACGATAAAAGTTTATATTTTATATCAATAAGTAAATAAAAATAATATATAGGTATGTTTTATTATAAAAAGCTCCATTAAATCAGTGATTACCATTGATTTGATGGAGCTTTTGATAATTTATAAGAAAAAATAATTTGTTAAAAATATAACTTAAATAACTTAAATAATTATTTATAAATTTAAACAAATTGTAGAAAAATGTCGAAGCTTGTACAATAAATTTGTACTTGAGAGAAAAACATTTATATGAATGTTAAAAAATATACAAGAGGAGAAATGATATGTTAGAAATTATAAAAAACACTTTAACAGACAATGCTATTTTAGGAGCAATATTTTCATCAGTAGCAATAATTCTTTTAGGGTTTTATTTAAGAAAAAGAGAAATATTAAATTCAAATGCATCTAAGATGTTAACTAAATTAGTTCTTACAATTTCTTTACCAGCATTAGCATTTACATCATTTATGAAAGATATAAATGGAGAACAGCTAAAACAAGGTATGAGTATCTTAGTTTGGGGATTTGCAATTTATATTGTATTAATTCCAATAACAAAAATAATGTATGCAAAAGTTAAAGGGGACAAGCAAGACGTATACAGAGTACTTACTATATTTGGTTCAACTACATTTTTCGGAACACCAATAGTTTCAGCAGTATATGGGGCAGTAGGTACTATGTATTCAAATATATTTAATATTGCTTATAGAGTTTTCTTATATTCATATGCATTTATAAAGATGTCTGGAACAAAGATGGATAAAGAAAACTTTAAAAAGAACCTAAAAGAGATATTCTTAAATCCAATTATTTTAGCTACATTCTTTGGATTATTTATTTGGTTATGCCAAGATATGCTTCCACAAGTTGCAGTTAATGTTAATGGAGAAGTTTCAAATTATGCATTTTTAAGAATAGATCAAACTTTACCATGGCTGTACAAACCTCTTACTTATTTAAGTAATTTAGCATCACCACTTGCATGGATTTCAATCGGAGCTACTTTAGCTGAAGTTCCATTCAAAAAAGCAGTATCTCAAAAAGATGCTTGGGGGTATAGTTTAATAAAAGTATTATGTGTTCCAGCTATAAACTTTGTTTTATTATTAGCAGTTAGTAAGTTAGGAATATTACCAGTTTCATTTGAGGGAATGGCAACAACAGTAATAATGATGGCAGCACCAACAGCAACAGTTGCAGCAGCATATGCAATTAGTTACGATAGGGAATCTTTATTTACATCAAATTGTTCATTATTATCAACTGTAGTAGCAGTAGCAGCTATGCCAGTATTAATAGTTATATTAGAAGTTATAAGAAATATAGGATTATTTGCATAAATAAAATTTTATATTAAATAATAAGAAAATAATAAGGACAAGCCATTCTATAAAGTATAGAGTGGCCATTGTTCTAAAAAATAATCTTGGGATTTAATAACAAAGGAGAGAGTTAGTATGATAAAATTAGTTTGTTATGGTGTTAGAGAAACAGAAGTTAAATACTTTGAAGAGATAAATAAAAAATTTGGATATGATATTAAATTAGTTACTTTAGGATTAAATCATGAAAATGTTAAAGAGGCAATTGGAGCTGAGGCAGTTATGGTAAGAGGTAACTGTAAAGCAGATAGACAAAATTTAGAGTTATTAAAAGCTAATGGATTACAATACCTTTTAACAAGAACAGTTGGCTTTGATCATGTTGATTTAGAAGCGGTTAAAGATTTAGAATTAAAGTGTGCTAGAGTTCCAGGATATTCACCAAATGCAATAGGTGAATTAGCAGTATCTTTAGCAATGATGTTACTTAGACATACAGCTTATACTGTAAATAGAACAAGAGAAAAGAATTTTGTTGTAGATCCATTTATGTTTAGTAAGGAAATAAGAAATTGTACAGTTGCAGTTTTAGGAGCTGGTAAAATAGGATTAACTACAGCAAAGTTATTCAAAGGATTAGGAGCAAGAGTTATAGCATATGATGTATTCCAAAGTGATGCGGCTAAAGAAGTAGTTGAATTTATGGAATTAGATGAAGTATTATCACAAGCAGATGTTATTTCAGTTCATATGCCATTTATTAAAGGGGTAAATTATCATATGATTAATGATGAATTTATATCAAAAATGAAAGATGGTGCTATATTAATAAATACTGCTAGAGGTGAAGTACAAGATATAGATGCTATAATAAGAGGAATTGAAGTCGGAAAGTTAGGCGGATTCGGAACAGACGTATTAGAAGGTGAATCTGCAACATTCTTTAAGGATTTAAATGGACAAACATTAGAAAATAAATCACATGAAAAGCTTATTGATCTTTATCCAAGAGTGTTAGTAACTCCTCACATAGGATCATATACAGATGAAGCTTTAACAAATATGATAGAATATTCTTATGAAAATTTAAGAGATTTCTTAAATGGAGAAGAGTGTAAAAATAGTATAGCATAATATAGCAATATATATGAGTAGAAAAAAAGGGGTGTTTTTTTACACCCCTTTTTATGTATTAAAAATATTTATAAGTATAAAACTAAAATGGTGATATTAATGAAGAAAAAAATGAGTTTTAAAAATAAAATACTTTTTTTAGCTATAATTATTACATTTGTGCCATTACTTTTATCTTATTTAATTTTTATTTCATCAAAATTAACTGATATAAATGAAAATATAAAAAATTCATTAAGAGAAGTTGGATATAGTATAAGTAATAGTGAGTTAATTAAAGAAAAACTTAATACAAAAACAAATGATGGTAGTGTTCAAGAATATACTAAGGGATATATAGAAAACCTCAACAATATTGACATTATTGTAGTTGGAGATATGACTGGAGAAAAATATTCTCATTTAGATGAAAGTCAGATAGGTAAAATATATGTAAATGAGGATAATAAAAGAGTTATAAGGAATGCAGACAGCTATTATTCTGTTATGGAAGGTTCTATGGGAATTACATTAAGATGGTTCGAACCAATATTTTTTGAGGGTAAGCAAGTTGGTTTTGTTATGGTGGGAAAATATTATAATGATATTACAGTAATTAACTTGCAAGCTAAAGTTAAATATTTATTATTGTTTATTTTCTCAATGTTTATTTCGATGATAGGGGCTAAAATATTATCTAATAAGGTTAAGAAATCAATATTAAATATGGAACCCTTTGAAATAGCAGCACTGTATAGGGAAAAAAATATAATACTTAATAGCGTTAAGGATGGTATTATTTCTTTAAATAAATATAAGAAGGTTATTGAGCTAAATAAAAATTGCTATAGATTATTTGAAAACTTTGATGTTAAATATATTTTAGAAAAATTAGATTTCTATATAGATAAAAAAGAAGAGTTTGAAATGAAGGAATTTATTATTTTAGATAAGAAAATTTTTGTTACTATGAAGCATATTTATTTAGATGATAATTGCCTTAGAACTATAATAACATTAATTGATAAACAGCCTATTAATAAAATTGCTAAAGAAATAACTGGGGTAGATGAAGTTGTTAAAAATTTAAGAGCAAATGTTCATGAATTTAAAAATAGTCTTCATGTTATTTTAGGATTACTTGAAATAAAGGCTTATGAAGAAGCTAAGAATTATATACTCAGATTACAAAAAGTTCAAGAAAATAGTACAAAAAAGTTTTATAATATAAAGGATAAATATGTCCGTGGTCTGTTAATTAGCAGAGAGTTAGTAGCTAGAGAGAGAAAGCTAGAATTAAATTTAACAGATGAATCTTTTTTAGAAGAGGATCATGGAATAATTGATTCAAATGATATAGTAACAATATTAGGTAATTTAATTGAAAATGCATTTGAGGCTTGTTCTTTAAAAGGACATAATAATAAAAGGGTTGAAATATCACTATATGAGGATGAATCGGTTATAGAAATGCAAGTGCGAGATAATGGGATAGATATTGATTTAAACTTGAAAAATAGAATTTTTAAAGAAGGAATATCTTCAAAGGGTGAAGGTAGAGGGACAGGACTATATTTAGTAAAAAATAGAGTTGAATTATATAATGGAAATATTGATATAGAAGAGTTTGATGGTGAAAAAATATTTGTTATTACAATTTTAAAAGGGGAATAAAAATGATGAAAGTATTAATTGTTGAAGATGATCCGATGGTTGCATTAATAAATAAAAGTTATTTAGAACAAATTGGTGATATTGAAGTTTTAGGGCCTGTAATGTATGAAAAGGACATTATTAATATATTAGAAAAAGAAGATATAAATATAATACTTCTAGATGTGTTTTTACCAGAAAAAAGTGGGATTGAGATATTACAGTCACTTAGAAGTAAGAGTTTTTTCAATGATGTAATAATGATTACTGCAGCAAATAATATAGAGGAAATAAAAAAGGCTTTTGCATATGGAAGTATAGATTATTTAGTTAAACCTTTTGAATTTGAAAGATTTAAAGAAGCTATAAATAAGTATAAAATAAAAAGAAAATTATTAAATAATGATAAAGTATTAACTCAAAGTGATATAGATACTTTAATTATAAATAAAGCTGAAGAGGTAGAGTTAAAACTTCCAAAAGGATTAAATAAAAAAACCTTAGATAAAGTAATAGAATTTTTAAATGAAAATTCAAAAAAAATATGGACACTTAGAGAAATTGCATATGAAATGAAAATAAGTAATGTAACTATAAAAAAGTATATGGATTATTTAGAGAAAATTGGGAAAGTAAGTTCGGAAATATCATTTGGAAATATTGGAAGACCGGAATATAAGTATTCTGTTATAAAAAGTAAATTATTATAAAATAATGTGGATTTGTAAATAAATATTATGGTATAATTTCGGTAAAACATAATGATATTTAAGGGGGCATAATTTATGGAATATAACAAATATAAATATATTGGATTTTTAGGACTATTATCATTAGTAGGGCTTAAAGGAGTTGTTACACATAATTACTTATGGTTTTTATTATTTATAAATTATTTGTGGTTTACATTTTTTTATGAGAATAGCATTGTTTATAAATTAAGTTTAAATAGAAAATAAAAGTTTGAAGAAGATTTTTGTATATATTACAAAAGTCTTTTTTTATAGGAATTTATATATTAAGCATAATTATATATGTAAAATTAAATGTATATAATATGGTATAAATAAGGAGAATGATTGAAATATGTATAATAAATACGAGATGTTAGTTAAAGTTTTAAAAGAAAAGAAAAAAATATGTATAGCATTTTCAGGCGGTGTTGACAGTACTTTATTGCTAAGAGTAGCGAAAGAAGAATTAGATAAAAATGTACTTGCAATTACGATAGTTTCATCTATGAATCCTAAAAGAGAAATTAAAGAAAGTATTGAGTTTTGTAAAGAAATAGGGGTAAAGCATATTTTAATAGAAGCAGATGAGTATAGTATTCCAGAATTTATTGCTAATGATAAGGAGCGATGTTATTTTTGTAAAAAAGCAATATTTACAAAAATAAAAGAAAAGGCTAAAAATGAAGGTTATGATATAGTTGCAGATGGAAGCAATATTGATGATGATTCAGATTATAGACCAGGAATGAAAGCATTAAAAGAGTTAGGAATAATTAGTCCATTAAAAGAGGCTAATCTTAGTAAAGATGAAATAAGAAAGATATGCAAAGAAATAAATTTAAGTATTTGGAATAAGCCATCAATGGCATGTTTAGCATCAAGAATACCATATGGTACATCTATTAGCAAAGAAAAATTAAAAAAAGTTGAATTAGCAGAAGAGATTTTATTAAATAAGGGTTTTAAACAATTTAGAGTAAGATATTATGATAATCTTGCTAAAATAGAAGTTTTAAAAGAGGATATTAATAAAATAATTTCTATTTCAGAAGAGATTATAGGTGACTTCAAAAAAATAGGATTTAATTATATAGCCTTAGATTTAGAAGGATTCAGAAGTGGTAGTATGAATGAAGTTTTAAAATTATAATAAAAATAGATGCCAAGGGATTTTGGCATCTATTTTTTATTAATTGATAAATAAAATTTAAGAGTTTTTTATTTTATTCTTAAATTCTAAATATTGATTTAATATATTAGGATTTTTTTTCAAAAACTCATTAAAAATCCTTAAGTCTTCAACAGTATCTGCTTTAATTACATGTTCTATTAATTCAGTTTCTATTAGTACATCATTTCTTTGACTTAAGTTTTTTAAAAAATTTTCGATTATATTGTGTCTTTTATATAAGAAAGCACCAATTTCAATACCCTTATCAGTTAATGATATCAATCCATATTTTTGATATTTTATTAATGATAAGTTTCCAAGTTTTTGCATCATTTTAGATGCGGAAGAATCTCTAACATTTAACATTTGTGCAACTTTATTTAATCTTATATATGTATTTTCTAAACTACATCTATAAATCATTTCTAAGTAATCCTCCATAGAAGGAGTCAATAATTTATTAGCGGCATTTATCATTTCATAGCCTTTAACTGTATGAAAATCTTTATTTATAAAAATCACCTCAACAAAAAAATAATACAAATTTTTACAAAAAATCGTCGCACATTAATATTTATGTGCATATGTTAGACTAGGGAAAGATTTTTTCACTAGGCTTAAAAAATAAAAAACAAAAAGGAGACTGTTAAAATGGAAAAACAATTAAATGATATTATGCCACTAAGTAACTTACTGTTAGGAGATAAATGCAAGGTTAATTCACTTATTGCTCATGGAGCTATAAGAAGAAGACTTTTAGATCTTGGATTAATAGCAGGTACTGAAGTAATGGCACTTGAGCAAAGTCCTTCAGGTGATCCAATAGCTTACTTCATACGTGGGGCTGTAATTGCATTAAGATCAGAAGATGCTTCACAGATTTTAGTTGAAAAAATATAGCTTTATTTTATGGATATTTATAAAAAGTAAATTAAATTACTATTTTAATAAATTTTTTATTGGAGGAATAAATATGGGCTTAACAAAGCAATCAACGGGAACTCATGCAATGGATGAAAATTTAAAAATAATAAAAGATTCTGAAGATGAAAAAATAATTGCTCTTGGAGGAAACCCTAATGTTGGTAAAAGTACTGTTTTTAATAATTTAACAGGTTTAAAACAGCATACGGGAAACTGGCCAGGAAAGACAGTAACTAATGCTACAGGGAAGTATCAGCATAACAATAAGGACTTTATATTAGTTGATATTCCAGGTACCTACTCGTTAATGGCAAATTCGGAAGAGGAAGAAGTTGCAAGGGATTTTATATGCTTTGGAAATCCTGATGCTACTGTAATTGTTGTTGATGCAACATGTTTAGAGAGAAATTTAAATTTAGTCCTTCAAACTATGGAGATAACTAATAAGGTTATTGTCTGTGTAAACCTTATGGATGAAGCAAAGAGAAAGGGGATAACAGTTGATCTTATAAAATTATCATTATTGCTAGGTGTACCAACTATAGGAACTAGTGCTAATTTAGGAGAAGGGCTAAATGAATTAATGGATTCAGTATACAATGTTACTTTTGATAAAACTATACTGAATCCAATTAAAATTAAATATGATGAAAGAATCGAAAATTCTATTAAAATAATAGAACCGAATATTAAAAAAATACTTAAAGATAAAATAAATTCAAGATGGCTTGCATTAAAATTATTAGAAAATGATACTTCATTATTAAACTCTATAAATAAATATTTGGGATTTGATATAACTAGTAATAAAGAGGTAATTCAAGTTGTTGAAGAAGGAAAAAAATACTTAAATACTAAGGGAATAAATCATGAAAGTCTTAGAGACGAAATAGTTTCGGTTATAGTTAAGAAATCAGAGAAGATAAGTAAAAGTGTAACTTCATTTACAAAAGAAGAGTATAATTCTACTGATAGAAAGATAGATAAGATATTAACATCAAAGAAATTTGGTATACCAATAATGATATTACTTTTAGGTGTTGTTTTTTGGTTAACAATAACTGGAGCAAATTATCCTTCTCAACTTTTATCTGATGGATTATTTTGGATGCAAGATAGATTAACAGAATTTTTTATTTGGATTGGAGCACCAGTTTGGGTAGAAGGGATATTAGTTCAAGGTATGTATAAAACATTAGCATGGGTAGTAGCTGTTATGCTACCTCCAATGGCAATATTCTTCCCGTTATTTACGTTACTTGAGGATTTAGGATATCTACCACGAATAGCATTTAATCTAGATAATTTTTTTAAAAAATCATGTGCCTGTGGAAAGCAAGCTCTTACTATGTGTATGGGGTTTGGGTGTAATGCAGCTGGGATAATTGGATGTAGAATAATAGATTCACCAAGAGAAAGATTAATAGCGATTATTACAAATAACTTTGTACCTTGTAATGGTAGGTTTCCTACTCTAATAGCAATAATAACGATGTTTTTTGCAGGAATGTTTATAGGTCCGTTTAAATCTGTAATATCAACTGCTTTATTAGTAGGAGTAATTATTTTAGGAGTTTTAATGACTTTATTTATATCAAAAGTTCTTTCAAAAACTATTCTTAAAGGTGTTCCATCATCATTTACCTTAGAGTTACCACCTTATAGAAAACCACAAATAGGAAAAGTGATAGTTAGATCTATTTTTGATAGAACATTATTTGTTCTTGGAAGAGCTATAAGTGTTGCAGCTCCGGCAGGTATAGTTATTTGGATTATGGCTAATGTAAGTGTAGGAGATATGAGTTTATTAACTCATTGTGCGAACTTCTTAAATCCATTTGCTCAAGCTATAGGATTAGATGGATATATATTAATGGCATTTATACTAGGTTTTCCAGCTAATGAAATTGTAGTTCCAATAATAATTATGAGCTATATGGCAACAGGAAGTATGTTAGAGTTAGAAAGTTTTACGGAGTTAAGAAACTTACTTATAGCAAATGGATGGACATGGGTTACAGCAGTATGTGTAATGCTATTCTCACTTATGCATTGGCCTTGTAGTACAACATGTTTGACAATAAAAAAAGAAACACAGAGTTGGAAGTGGACAGCAGTATCATTTTTAGTGCCAACAGTAATGGGAATAGTAATTTGTTTTATGTTTACTAGTATTGTAAGACTTTTAGGATTAGCATAAAATCATTAATTTGGAGTCAATTAATAAATTTTAATATAAAGAAAAAATTAAGGGTGTATCAAAATATATATGTTGAATAATTTATTTGTTTGTTCAATAAGAATTTCGATACAACCCTTTTTATTAAGTACATTATTATATACTTACTGATTAGTATACTAAAATAATTAGGTAACTAAAATTTAAAACTTACATTGTATTTGATATAATTAAGATATAAATAAATTAACAAGGAGAGATACTATATGATTAAGCATATTATTTTATGGAATTTTCAAGAAGGAAAAGGTAGTGAAGAAGATAAATTACAAATAAAGAATGGACTTGAAGAGCTAAAAAATAAAATACCAGGAATAGTTGAAATAGAAGTTATAACTAAACCAGTAGCAGGAAGTAATGCAGATATAATGTTAAATAGTACTTTTGAAAGTATTGAAGCATTAAATAATTATCAAGTTCATGAAGAGCATGTTAAAGTTGCAACATTTGTAAGAAGTGTAACTTGTAATAGAATGTGTATGGATTACGAAATATAGAGGAGTTCATTAGTGGAGCAGTTGTATATTGATAATATAGTAAGACAATATTTTATTAGTAATAATTATTATATTAAAGAAGGATCTAGTGGTATGAATAATACCACTAAATTTTTAGTAGTAGATAATAAAGAGTATATTTTAAGAATATATGAAAGTCATAATGAAGTGGAAAAAGTTAATTATGAGCATTGTATTTTAAAGGCTTTAAAGAAAAGAGATTTATCCTTCAATATTCCAGAACCAAAAGTTAATTTAAATGGAAAAACTATAGGGGTAAGTAGTGATGGAAAGTTAATTTCTATAGCTAATATGATTAATGGAAAAAATCCTAAATTAGAAAGTGTTAATCAGTTTTATAGGCTGGGGAAGGTAGTGGGAGAGATAACAAATGCATTAGCTAAAGTTGATGTAAAAATGGAGCCAATATATTCGGCCTGTTATGAACTAGAAAAATCATGCCCAAAATGTCCATTGGATAAAGTTATAGAATTTTGTATTAATCCTCCAGAAGAATTTAAAAACGAAGAAAAAAAGCTTATAGAGTTAAAAAAATATTTTGAAGAGTTTCAAAAGATTATTCCAATACTAAGAAAATTACCACATCAGCTCATTCATGGAGATATTAATGCATCAAATGTGTTAGAAGATGAAAATAATAATATATCTGCTATTTTAGATTTTGAGTTTGTTGCTAAAGATTTAAGGGCAATGGATTTAGCTATATGTTTATCTGAGGCCATTGCGAACGATTATGATGATGAATTTAAATTTAAAAATATTAATAGTTTTATTAAAGGGTATAAGGAATATATCAACTTAATAATTGATGAAATAAGAATAGTTCCATATCTAATAATGCTTAGAAGGTTAGATGTAATTGTACATTTTCTTGTTAGATATAATGATAGTATTAATAATAGTTTTATTTCATCTAGTGATATACTTAAGGATCAAATAATAAAAGCGGTAAAACTTTGTGATTGGGTATATAAAAATGAAGAAAGAATAATAAGAGCATTTATGTAAAGAAAAGTTATTATTAATATAAATAAATTATGAATAATACTAGGTTATATATATAAATTTAGTATGAAAATAAAAATTAGAGTAGGAGGGGTTTTGAATGAATGAGGTTATAAAGAATATTAAATCTAGAAGAAGTTGTAGGTTTTACAAGAAAGAACAAGTATCTAATGAAGAATTAAATGAAATTTTAGAGTGTGCTCTATGTGGACCAAGTGGTATGAATAGTCAAGGCTGTTATTATACAGCTATTCAAAATAGAGAGGTATTACAAGAATTAAATGAAGCAGTAAAAAGTGTGTTTAGAGAAAGGAAAGATGAAAGAGGATTTAATGAAAATTATAATTTTTATTACAATGCACCAACTCTTATAATAGTAACTGCTAAGAAAGATTACAAATATTTTTATACTGATGGTTCAGCAGGTCTTGAAAATATATTTTTAGCGGCAACAGCTTTAGGTTTAGGGTCATGTTGGATAAATCAATTAGGGGATACCTGCAATTCTTATAAAGTAAGAAAAATACTTGATAGATGTCATATACCATCAGGGTTTGAAGTTATAGGATGTGCATCAATTGGATATATAGCGAAGGAAAGTATAATACCTAAAAGAATTCCAGGAAGAAGTTTAATTATAAGGTAAGATAAATTAAAGGTTTTTATAAAAAGTGACAAGTGTAAGTTTGTCACTTTTTTGTATAATTTATTAAAAATAGTGATAGTATAAAAGAAAATTGAGAAATAATAGAATAATTAAGGAATATAATATGTGAAGTATAACATTATTTTTTCATAGTTATATACTTCATACCAGGTGTTAGATATATTACAGGGTATACTGAATGTGTTACAAATTTATCATATAAAAAGTTTTATATTAATGGTTATTATACTAATATATATAAATTTAAATAAAAATTAACAAGTGTTTAATTTAATCTTTAAATAATATAATTAAAATTATGTTAGGTTAATTTGTCTATTATATATATTTATGTGAGAAATATGATGAGTAAAAATAAAATACTTAATAAAGTTTTAAGTGCTTTAATTGCATTTGTAATGTCTACGTATATATTTGAAGGTAATATAGTAAAAGCATAAAGTAAAAGCTTCATAGAGAAAATATCTAGTTTTAATACAGGATCATTTAGTGAAGATGGAGGAGCCGCAGAAATTGTAAAATATAATAAAGATAATAATAAATTTTATGTTATTAATGGAATTAAATCAAAGATACATATTGTTAGTCTAGATATTAATACAGAATTAAAAGCTGATAAAGATTAAGTATAGTAAATCTTCAAAATGGTGAATCAAAACTAGCTACTTTTGAAAAGTTTGATAATATTATATTAATGAAAGGGGCTAATCCTTCAGTTGACTTAGAACCAGAATATATAACGATTGACTCAGCTAGTAGTACGGCATATATAAGTTTACAAGAATCAAATTCAGTCGCCATATTAGATATTGAGTCAGGTGAATTTATATTAGTAAAAGGATTAGGATTTAAGGATCATTCTAAAGATGAGAATGAAATTGATGTAGTTAAAGATAAAAATATTAATATTAAAACTGAAGAAAATCTTTATGGTGTATATATGCCAGATAGTATTACTTTATATGAAGTAAATGGAGAAAAATATATTTTAACTGCAAATGAAGATGATGCAAGAGAATTTGGAGATTTTAATGCACTTGTAGATATAAAGTCAAGGCTCTGAACAGGATAAAGAAGATGAGGTTATAGTATATCCGAATAATAACAAATATTCAAATAATAAACTTCCGCAAGCTGGAGGAAGAAATATAATTTCTATATCCGTTTTAGCTGTTATTATGATTATTAGTGGAGTAATTATTATTAAAAAGAAAAAAGTTATTTAATTTATTAGACCTTAATATTTCAAATAATATTATAGAAGCAATATGTAAATTGTATAAAAATCAAGGTTATATATTGCTTCTTATTAATATATAACATTTAGACATATATTAGTGACATAGAGTCATAGTTTTTATTTATATATATAAGTATAATAATTTTATAATATGAAAACGTTGTACAAAATGTAAAGTGATATGTATTAGGAGGATATTATGGGAATTATATTTAATAAAGAAAATAGATTATTTCATATTCAGTCAAAGAAGACAAGCTATGTATTAAGAGTTTTAGAAACAGGTCATTTAATTAATTTATATTGGGGAAGAAAAATTAATTCAAATAAAATAGATTATGTAGTAAGGAAGAGACCGTGTGGAAGTTTTTTAGCCGATTTAGATAATATAGATGCATTACATTTAGAAGTTATTCCACAGGAATATCCAAGTTACGGGAATCCTGATTTGAGATCACCTGCAGTTCAAATAAAATTAGAGAATGGAACTACAGTAACTGATTTTAGATATGATAGTTATGAAATATATAAAGGTAAAAAGAGGCTTGAAGGTTTACCAGCAACTTATGTTGAAAAAGAAGATGAAGCTGAAACTTTAGAAATAACTTTAAAAGACGAATTAGCTGGAATAAGAGTAATATTATCATATACTGTGTTTGAAAATTATGATGCAATAACAAGAAGCTGTAGAATTATAAATGATAGTAAAGAGGAAGTAAATTTACTAAGGGGTTTAAGTGCAAATGTTGATTTTAAACATAGTGACTTTGATTTAATTCAATTATCAGGTTCTTGGGCAAGAGAAAGACATATAATAAGAACGCCATTAAGAAATGGTGGACAATGTATTGAAAGTAGAAGGGGGGCAAGTAGCCATGCACAAAATCCATTTATAGCCTTAGTAAGCAAAGATACAACTGAGGATAATGGAGAGGTTTATGGATTTAACTTAATTTATAGCGGGAATTTCTTAGCTAATGTTGAAGTTGATATGCATAGCAATGCAAGAGCTCAAATTGGTATAAATCCATTTGATTTTACTTGGAATTTAGAAGCGGGAGAAGAATTCCAAACTCCGGAAGCTGTTATGGTATATTCGTCTAATGGATTAACAGGAATGTCTCATATATATCATGATTTATATAGAGAAAGGCTATGTAGGGGGATTTATAGAGATAAAGAAAGACCTATACTTATAAATAACTGGGAAGCAACATATTTTGATTTTAATAATGAAAAAATTAAGGATATTGCTAAAGAGTCTAGTAAGCTTGGAATTGAATTATTTGTATTAGATGATGGATGGTTTGGAGAAAGAAATAATGATGATTGCTCACTTGGAGATTGGTTTGTAAATGAAGATAAGCTTAAAGGGGGGTTAAATACATTAGCAACTGATATTAATGAGATGGGAATGCAATTTGGTTTATGGTTTGAACCAGAAATGATATCTCCAAAGAGTAAATTATATGAAGAACATCCAGATTGGTGTATTCATATTGATGGAAGATTAAGATCAGAAGCAAGAAAACAACTTATATTAGATTTATCTAGAGATGAAGTTTGTGATGCTGTAATAACAATGCTTACAGATGTACTAAAATCAGCACCAATATCATATGTTAAATGGGATATGAATAGAAATATGACTGAAATAGGTTCACCAGCGTGGCCAGCGAAAAAGCAAAAAGAAATTGCTCATAGATATATGTTAGGTTTATATAAGATATTAGAAAATATAACTTCTAATTTTCCTAATGTTTTATTTGAGAGTTGCTCAGGTGGTGGTGGAAGATTTGATGCTGGAATGTTATATTACATGCCTCAAACTTGGACAAGTGATGATACTGATGCAATCGAAAGATTAAAAATTCAAGAAGGAACTTCATTAGTATATCCAACAATTACAATGGGAAGTCACGTTTCAGCAGTGCCAAATCACCAAGTTTATAGAATGACACCACTTCATACAAGAGGGGTAGTAGCTATGGCAGGTAGCTTTGGATATGAATTAGATATAACAAAAATGACAGATGAAGAAAAGGAAGAAATAAAGTCACAAGTTAAATTCTATAAAAATATTAGGAATACTGTACAATTTGGAGATTTATATAGATTAAAGAGTGCTTTCAACAGTAATGAATCAGCGTGGATGAATTTATCTAAGGATGGAAGAAGTGCATTAGTTAGCTATGTTAAAAAATATTCTGAACCTAATGTAATACCAGGAAGATTAAGGGTAAAGGCGTTAAATGAAGAATCTTTATATGAAGTTATTGAAACTGGAGAAGTATTTGGTGGAGATGAGCTTATGTATATAGGTCTTGAAATAGGAGAACTTATAGGAGACTATCGAGCTAAGTTTTGGACTTTAAGAAAAGTTGATTAGTATTTTTGAGTAAAGTTATTATTTTTATTGACAAAAATAAAACTTTAAAAAGCAACATAGAACCATATAGGTTTTATGCTGCTTTTTTTTATTTTATTTAATTGGTTAGTAAATATTTTTCTGTAGTTTTCTTTTTAGTATTTCGATATTCTTTAGGGCTGACACCTTTTATTTTTTTAAAGGTTTTAGAAAAGGCTAAGGGGTCACTATATCCGCATGAATAAGCAATATTAGCTATTGGTAAGTCTGTGTTGTACAATAGTTCGGCAGCTTTAGTTATTCTAAATTTCATTAAAAATCTTTGAGGTGACATATTTAAATTGCTTTGAAAAATAGAAGTTAAATAACTTCTATTTAAACATATATAATCAGCTATATCAGTTACTTTAATAGGATTATGGTAATTATTTTGTATAAATTCAATTGCTTTGTTTATATAATTATTGGTATTTTCTTCTTTTGTTAGTAAAGATACATCTTTTCTATCCTCACATAGTTTTGAAAAAAATAAGTATAATAAACCTTCAATTTTAAAGGCATCAGAATCAGACATTGTATGATGCTTTAACATTTCTAATACATAGTCTTTCAATGAATCATCTTTATCATAGGTAAAAATTAAATTATTATTATCTAGTCCAACTGAATTTAAATAAATTTTTGCTTTATCACCATCAATTCCAATCCATAAGTATGTCCAAGGATCATCTTTGTCAGCTTGATAAAAAGTTACAATATTTGGTTCAATTAAAAATCCTTGATTTTTAGTTACTGTATATTTATTATCATTTACATAATAATAACCTTTTCCATTTAGAACATAATGAATTAAATAATTGGGCCTAACTGCAGGTCCAAATGAATAAAGTGGCGCACATTGTTCTAATCCACAATAGCAAAGGTATAAGTCGTTAAAATTACGATTAGTATTTTCTAAAAAATATATATCTAACATAAGTTCTCCTAAATCTAACATTAAGCCATAATTTTATAATGTTGTTATATATAATTTTATTTTACCAAATAATATAATTCAAGATATTATTTTTAAGAATAATAAGTAATATTATTTTAAGTTATAACATGTAATCTATAGGTATTAATATTGATAATATATTAGATTATGAATAAAGAGCAGTATTATGTTAAAAAATGGAAATATAGTACAAGTATACAAGAAAAATATGGAGTATAATAATAGTTAAGGTATCTCGAGATAATAAATCTAACATTTAGACATGTTTTAATTACATCTATCTATTTAGAAATTTATAAAAAGGATTTAAAATAATAAATGTAAACGATGTATAAAGGTTTTATCTTACGGCCAAGCGTTGTAACATTTGCGCTTGATTTTAGTTGAGAGCTAACAATGTTATGTCAATAGATAGAGAATCTAACCTTCAGATAGAATTAAAACTCAATCTGAAACTAAGGATTAAATTTATATCGAATATTTATGAGAGGGATGAGGAAATGAAAAATAAAACAGTGATGGCGACAATTTTACTAACAACTTCAATACTAACAACACTTTTTACAGGATGTTCAAGTAATGTTGGAACAAATAACTCTAAAAAACAAATTGTGTTTTTTAGTAATAAAATAGAAGCCGTAGATACCTATAATAAGCTAGTAGAAAAATTTGAGGATGAAAATCCAGACATAGATGTAATTGTGAGTGCACCACCAGATGCAACAACAGTATTAAAAACTAGGTTAGTGAAGGGGGATGCTCCAGATATTATTTCTTTATCTGCTGATAGAACCTTTGCAGATTTTGTAGATGCCAATATATTAGAAGATTTGAGTGGTAAAATAGATTTTGATGTAATTGACCCAGTTTATAGTCAAATGTTAAAGGATCTTGAATTAGAGAAGGTTGAAGGGAAGTTTGGTGTTCCATATGCATTAAATGCAAGTGGAGTTATATATAACAAGAATATTTTTGAAAAGCTAAATTTATCTATCCCAAATACATGGGATGAATTTATAAATGTTGCCAAAATAGTAAAAGATAATGGTATAACACCTTTCTATTTTACATTAAAGGATTCTTGGACTTCACTGCCACCTTGGAACACTATAGCTAGTACTTTAGTTAGTAGTGATTCTTTTCAAAGAGTAAATAATTTAGAAATTACATTTAATGAACTTTATGATGAGACAACAGATAAAATAATTCAATTAATGGATTATGGACATTCAGATAATTTTGGAGTGGGATATAATGATGGTAACACTGCTTTTGCTCAAGGAAAAACAGCAATGTATCTTCAAGGAAGCTATGCAATAGCACCAATATTAACAGTAAATCCAAATTTAAAATTGGGAATGTTCCCATTGCCAGCATCTAATAACGAAGAAGAAAATAAATTAGTTTCAGGTGTAGATGTTTATTTTGCAATTCCAAAGGACTCTAAGAATAAAGAAGAAAGTATAAGATTTATAAACTTCTTATTAAGAGAAGAGAATGCTAAAACATATATTGATGAACAATGTGCATTTTCAGCAGTTAAGGGAGTAAAACAAGAAGATTCTAAATTTGAAGCTTTTGATGAATTCTTTAAGAATTCAAGAGTTGTAGATTTCCAAGATCATTTTTATCCAGCTGAATTACCAGCAGGAGATATGGTACAAACATATTTATTAGATGGAGATAAAGATAAATTCTTAAATAATTTTCAAAAAGAATGGTTAAAAGCAAATAGGCAATATATTAAGAAATAGTATAGAAGGTGATTAGAGATGAAAAAAAGAGATAGATTTTTTCTATGTACAATAATACCAA
Organism: Clostridium sp. D53t1_180928_C8; assembly: GCF_015667795.1. Taxonomy (GTDB): domain Bacteria; phylum Bacillota; class Clostridia; order Clostridiales; family Clostridiaceae; genus Clostridium. The sequence continues at coordinate 168,967 of NZ_JADPEL010000004.1, read as the reverse complement.
TGATAGTTGTATTTTTCTTATTCCATACGTTCCCATTATTGAAAGGTGTAATGTATAGCTTCACAAATTTTAGAGGATTTGGAGATTTCGATTTTGTTGGATTAATGAATTTTAAGGATTTATTTACTGACTCAAGAGTATTAAATTCATATATGTTTACATTTAAATTTGCCATAGTTGCAACGATAATTGTAAATATAATAAGTTTAGCTTTAGCATTAGCATTAAATTCAAAAATTAAATTTAAAACTACTTTAAGGGGCTTGTACTTTTTGCCTAATATATTAGGTGGTTTAATTGTAGGGTATATATTTAATTATATTTTTACTTTCATAATTCCTAAAGTTGGACAAATGATGGGGAGTGAAATTTTTAGTAAAAGTATTTTAGGAAGTACAAATTTAGCGTGGATAGCTGTAGTAATAGTAGCTTCTTGGCAAGCGATTGCATTCAATACTATAATTTATATTTCTGGTCTTCAAACTATTCCAGATGATGTTTATGAGGCAAGTGGAATTGATGGAGCTGGTAAATGGCTACAATTTAGAAAAATTACATTCCCATTAATTGCACCATTCTTTACCATTAATATGGTTTTATGTATGAAAAACTTTTTAATGGTATTTGATCAAATTATGTCATTAACAGGAGGCGGGCCTGCACAATCAACAGAATCAATATCTATGCTTATATATAAAGCTGGATTTGGTGGAAGTCAATTTGGATATCAATCAGCAAACTCTGTTATATACTTTATAGTTATTGTAGCCATATCAATATTCCAAATTAAAGTATTAGAGAAGAGGGAGGTACAACTATAATGACAGAAGTAAGTTTAAAATCTAATAATATAGTTAAATCAAAGAAAAAATATTTAATAAAAAAACAAGATGGAAAAGTTAATTGGCCAATTACTGTATTACTTATAGCTTGTTCATTAACAATATTATTTCCACTTTATATAACAATAGTTATAGCTTTTAAACAACCATCTGAAATGATGGGAAATGTATTATCATTACCTAAAAGTTGGAGGTTTAGTAATTTTGCACAAGCAATTGAAATGACTAATTTCTTTCATACAATAATGAACAGTTTTTTTATAACAGCTGGAGCAGTAGTAGTCACTATAGTTACAAATTCATTAGTTGCATATGTTATTGCTAGAAATATGCATAAGAAATTTTATAAGTTTGTATACTTCTATTTTGTAAGTGCAATGTTTGTGCCATTTTCAATGTTAATGTTGCCTTTAGTTAAGCAAGTAAGCTTCTTTAATTTAGATAATAAGCTTGGAATGATAATTTTATATATGGTATTTGGTATGTCAATGAATACTTTGCTTTATGTTGGATATTTAAAGAATATTCCACTAGAATTAGAAGAAGCTGCTTATGTTGATGGAGCTAAGCAATGGACAGTATTCTGGAAAATAATATTCCCGTTGTTAAAGCCTATGCATGCGACAGTTGGAATAATGACTGCTCTTTGGGCTTGGAATGATGTAATGATGCCTCTTGTAATACTAAGTGAGCAAAGTGCAGCAACTTTACCATTAGCTCAATATATATTCCAATCAAAATTTGGAACAAACTATAATGTAGCATTTGCATCTTATCTTTTAGCATTATTACCTTTATTAGTATTCTACTTATTTGCTCAAAAATGGATTATAAATGGAGTAACTAAGGGAGCAATTAAATAAAAATTTTAAAATAGAACTTCTATTAAAAAAGTATTTATTAGATTAAATATAATATTAATAGAGGTTTTATTTTTTTGTAAAAAAGTTTTGTAAATTATAATATAAGTTTTGATAAGAGATAGTTTATTGATATATACTGTAATAAAATTCAAATATAAATAAATAGTATAGATTTAGTAAAAAATAATTTATAAAGGAGTAAGTGATTATGTTTAAGTTTTTAGCTGTTTTAATTCATATTATAAATATACTTACAATAGTATATATGGTATTTAAGGAAAAGCGTTCAGCAAATAGTATTATAGCGTGGACATTAATCTTATATATAGCACCCTATATAGGATTCATAGCATTTTTACTAATTGGAAGAAAAATAAATAATTCCAATATGTTTGGAATTAAAAACGCAGAAATAAAGATTTTTGAAAAATATAGTAAGCAGGTTAGAAAAAGAAGTCAATTACAGGTAGAAAGTAATAATTTTGAGAATATGGATATGATAATGGCTTTAGAGGCTATGGATTATTCGCCTTATAGAAATGACAATGAAGTTTATATGTATTCAGATGGAAAAGATTTTTTTAAAGAATTATTAAATAGCCTTAATAAAGCAAAGAAAAGTATAAATATAGAGTTTTATATATTTAAAAATGATGATATAGGCACCAAAATATTAGATATATTAGAAGATAAAGCGAAAAGTGGTGTTGAGGTTAGATTATTATATGACTCTGTTGGAAGTAGATTATTAAATAGAAATGCTTTGAAAAGGTTAAGAGCTGTCGGAGGAAAAACAGGTGAATTTTTTCCATCTTGGTTAAAGTTTATAAATCCTAACATGAATTTTAGAAATCATAGAAAGATAGTTGTAATTGATAATAAGGTAGGATTTGTTGGAGGCTTTAATGTTGGGGATGAGTATTTAGGAAAAGATACGAAATTTGGATATTGGAGGGATACTCATATTAAATTTAAAGGTAGTGCAGTTAAGGATTTAAACTTAAGGTTTTTAGCTGACTGGAGATATGCAACTAAGGAGGAAGTAGACTTAAGCTCTGTATTAGATATTGATGATGAAAAGAGTAGAGATGCTAACATTGGAATGCAAATAGTTTCAAGTGGGCCAAATTTAAGTGATAGATATGAAATTAAATTGGCATACTTAAAAATGATACAAAAAACAAAAAAGTACATATATATTCAATCTCCTTATTTAATTATAGATAAAAGCATATCAGATAGTTTAAAGTTAGCATCTACATCAGGTATAGATGTAAGAATAATGTTACCAGGAAAGGGAGATCATCCATTTGTATATTGGGCAAATTTAGTTAATGCGGGTGATTTATTAGAGTTTGGAGTGAAAATATATCATTATGATAAGAATGCATTTTTACATGCTAAAACTGTAGTTATCGACGATGAAATATGTTCAATTGGAACTGCTAATATGGACACTAGAAGTTTTGAATTAAATTTTGAGGTTAATGCTTTTATTTATTCTGAAATAATAGCAAAAGAACAAAAATATGAATTTGAAAGGGACATATTAAAGTGTGAAGAACTTACACTAGAAAAGTATAAAAGAAGAAGTAGAGTTGTTAAAGTTAAAGAAGCAATTTCAAGATTATTTTCAGATGTACTGTAACTAAATTGACAACTAAAGCTTATATTCTGTGATTACGAAAATTAATGATATAACCTCCATTAAGTAATATAATTTATTCAGATTATATCATTAAATTTTCATTTTCACTGTAGTTAGCAGTTTACTTTAAGTATTATTTATTTTCAGATTCTACTTTCTTTATCCAAGCTTTTACTTGAGGTGTTAAGCAAGCAACATCATTTGAAGTAACTTTAGAAACAAATAATAAGTCTCTAGCACCTATAGTTGGAGATAATCTATCTAGAATTTCTTCAGAGTTAAGAGTAGTATCTACAAGGAAAGCTGTAGGCATGAATTGAGCCCATCTTCCTAAGGTTTCTATTTCAGTGATTAAGTCATAATCTGGATCTCCTCCACATCCACAATTTTCATCGTGTTCATGTTCATGATTATGTTCACTTCCACATCCACAAGAATCATCAGTGTGATTATCACATCCACAATCAGAATGATCATGAGAAGTTTGTTGTATATAATATGTAATTAAATGTATAGCCATAAAGCCACCGCCTTTTTATAAGTTATATTTATTTTATATTATTAAAGCTTTGCTGCATAGTCTTTTAATTCTTCTAAAAAAATACTTGCAGCTTTTGAGAGTTTTAGTTCTTTAGAATATATAAATGAAAATGAACGAGTAAAATGTTTGCCAAGACTTATAGAATATAATTCATTTCTAGATTCGGCCTCAGAAATTACATGCTTAGATGTAATTGTCAATCCTAAATCATTTTTAACAGCTTCTTTAACAGCTAAATTACTACCTAATACCATCATACTTTTAGGAATGATTTTATTTTGTGTAAAAAATAAATCAAGATATTCTCTAGTTCCAGATCCTTCTTCACGGGCAATCCATCTTCTATTTTGAAGATTTTCTACGTTAAATTCTATGTTTTTTAAATCACTGTTATAGGGCATTGCAATAACCATATGATCTTGTAAAAAATATTCTTGTTTAAATAAGGCCGATGAAGCAGAGCCTTCTATAACTCCTAAATCTAACTTCATTTTTTTTAGTTCTTCAGATATAAGAGAAGTATTTTCTATAATTACTTCTATATCAACATCAGGATATTTACTTGAAAAATAAGATAAAAATTTCGGTAATATGTATTCTCCTATAGTTAAACTAGCTCCTATCTTTATACTTCCTTTAACTGTGTTAGAAAGTGTCTTTACGTCAAGAAAAGTAACATCTAAAAGATTTATAATTTCTTTAGCTCTTTTATATAAAGTATAACCACTTTCAGTAATAGATATAGTTTTTTGTTTAACAGACCTATTAATTAGTGTAACGCCAAAAATTATTTCTAAATTTTTTATATGAGTACTAACACTTGGTTGTGAAAGATTTAAATATTCGGCTGCTTTAGTAAAATTTTTAAAATCAACAACGGCAATAAATGTTTTAAATTCTTCAATCAATGTAATAACCTCCTATTATTAATGGGTAAACTAAATATAATAATTATATTATACACTAATTATTTAAAAAAGTAATGGTTATTATATTTAATATTTATTTTACTAATGATAAGTAAATAGATATACTAAGCTATGTAAAAAGCAATGGAAAAATTTAAGGAGGAATTAACATATATGAAAAATAATAAATTTATAAATTATATGAAGGGAATATTGCCAGGACTTTTAGTAGCAGTAGCAGTTGCGGTTGTAGGGATGTTCATTGCTAAATTTGTACCAAAACTAGGAGCAGGAACAATATCAATATTTTTAGGAATGTTTGTAGGTAACTTATTTTTAAATCAAGATATTTTTCAAAAAGGGTACAAATTTTCAGAAACTGATATATTATCGTATTCAATCGTTTTATTAGGAGCAACATTAAGTGTAAGTACATTATTAGAACTTGGTGTAGGTGGATTTGTATTTATAGTTCTACAAATGGCAATAACTATAGTTGGTGCACTATATATAGGTAAGAAGTTAGGGTTTAGTCAAAACTTTAGATTCTTAATGGCTAGTGGAAATGCTGTATGTGGATCATCTGCTATAGCAGCAACAGCGCCAGTAATTGATGCGGATGATAAGGAAAAAGGGATTGCAATTACTATAGTAAATATTACAGGGATAGTTTTAATGTTTATTTTACCAGTAATAGCAAATGCATTATTTAAGGCTGATACAATGCAAACAGGAGCTTTAATAGGTGGAACATTACAATCAGTAGGGCAAGTAGCTGCAAGTGGGGCCATGGTTGGGGAGTCTGTAAAAGACATGGCTATGATTTTTAAAATATTAAGAGTTGTATTATTAGTTGTTGTAGTTTTTGTATTTGGACATTTAAAAAATAAGAGCAATGAGGAAATAGTAGAAGAAGAAATTGAAGAAATAGAAAAGAAAAAAGTGAGAATTCCTTGGTATGTTATAGGATTCTTTGTAACTTGTGCTTTATTTTCATTAAAGGTTATACCTGTAAATGTATCACATGTATGTAAAAGTATAAGTAATAATCTTGAAATTATTGCATTAGCAGCAATTGGATTAAGGGTAAATGTAAGAGAATTACTTAAACAAGGAAAAGCTGTATCTTTATATGCACTAGGAGTAGGATCATTACAAATAGTTGCTGCATTAATATTGATATTTATATTAATTAGATAATAAAGTTTTATTGAGATATAAGCTAAGAGATAAAAGAGTATTGTTAAATTTTTAGATTTAGATAATGCTTTAAATATTTCTCTTAGCTTTTTTATAATATTTATGATAATCTTGAAGATGAAATTATAAATAATAAAATGTTGACAAAAATATTATATAAAAAGTATTATAGTTAAAAATAAATTATAAATAACACGTTAGGAGTGAAGAGAGTGGAAAAAGGACTTATACATATATATTGTGGAGATGGTAAGGGTAAAACTACTGCTGCTATGGGATTAGCAATTAGAGCTGCTGGTAGAGAGAAGAAGATATTTATAACTCAATTTTTAAAAAGTGGGAAAAGTGGAGAATTAGTATCTTTAGATAAGTTAAAAGAAAATATAACATTTTTGCCAGGAAAGCCAGTAAATAAATTTGTATGGAATATGAATGATGAAGAAAAATTAGAAGCTAAAAAAGAGCATACTATTAGATTTAGAGAAATTATAGATACAATAAAAAAAGAGCAATATGATTTGTTGATATTAGATGAATTAATAGGCACAATAAATAATGGCTTTATAGAATTAAATGAAGTTATAGAGTTTTTAAAAAGTAAGCCTCAAACATTAGAAGTTGTAATGACAGGAAGAAATCCAGATGAAAAACTTATAGAACTTTCAAATTATGTAACAGAAATGAAATGTATAAAACATCCTTTTGAAGAAGGAATTCCTTCTAGAATTGGAATAGAGTTATAAAATATCTAGTAAATAATTCTTAGTTAATATATAATACAGAGGATAGAAAAATAAAGATATGATAAATAAAGGAGTAACCTATGAGAGCTGTATACAGAAATCCAAAAGAATTAGCAACAAAATTAAAAGATGTAATTGATTTATATCTAGATGATTTATTATCATATGAAAAGTTAGAAAGCACAGTTGTAGCTATGATAAAAGCAAACGATGATAGAATTTATAAAAATGGATTTATGCCAACTAAATTAATTGCTGCTATAGGCGAAGAAAGAAAAGCAATAGTAGATAAAATAGCTACAGATAATAATTTGTAATTTAGTAAATTAAAAGGAGCTGTATATACAGCTCCTTTTAGCTTATCTTTCGTATAAAAGAGTTATTGCAGTGTAAAACTAACATCCGCATCCTTGACTAGAAGGCTCATTTGATACACTATTAACGCTTATACAAGCACCTTTATAGCAACTTACTTTAAGACATTTTTGAACTATTTGAGTATTGTCACTATATATCTTTAACATATAAGTTGTATTTGGACATAAAGGCCCTAGTAAAAATTGTCCATTATCATCTGTGAATGTGTGAGTTAGTGGTACTGGATATTCACATTTATCAACAATTTGAAGCAATTTAACAACAGCATCAGCAACTGGTAAACCGGCAGAATCAATAACTGTACCAAATATACAGCTTCTAGTTTCTTTTGGTAATTTTACAGTAGCATCTATTTGTTCATTATAACCAGTTTTAAAAACACAATTTCCTAATCTACAGCTCATAATTTTATCCTCCTAAGTGAATTGTAATATACTATAATATATTCCAATATAAACTCAATGTGTTTCAAATTATAAATTTTGTTTATGTAAAGTAATTTTGTTTTATAAATAAAAAAATATAAATATTAAAATTAATAGTTTTATATATATTTTTGTAACTTATGTTACTGAAAAAGTTCTTCATGTAAGTTATAATGATTAAAAATATAATATGACAATATAGGAGGAAGACAAATGAGCTGTGGATGCGGAAGTATGAATAAAAAAGATGGAAAAGTTGTTGTTGATTTAGTAAGAAGTAAGGGAAAAGCTGATTTCCCATTATCAATACAACATGAAATAGAATGTAGCTGTGGAAAGAGTTTTGTAATGAAAACTTTAGTAGATAAATGTCCATGTTGTAGTATGACTTATGGAGTTACTCCTTGTTCTTCAAGGGATAAAGAAAATATAGTTGCAGCAGATATAAACTATTAAAAAAATAACTAAATTGCTTTGCAATTTAGTTATTTTAATATTTCAAAATCATAACCAGCATCTTTTAAAACTTTAATTATTCCAGGTAAAGCGTCTACCGTAGTATTCTTTGTCATACAATCATGCATTAGTATTATTGCAGGATTTTTATAATTGCCATCTTTATCTTTAATTTCTCTAGCAACATTTTGAATTAAAGTAGAAGCTGGAATATTATTTCCTTTAGCATCACCTGAATCTACATTCCAATCATAAACATTTACTCCGTTTTCATTTAATTTATAAGTTATGTTTTTAGTAAAGTCTTTTCCCCTAGCATTTCTAACAATAGTATTATGGGAACCACCAGGAAATCTAAATATAGTACAATCATTTCCTGTAACATCTTTAATAAAGTCTTGTTGTTTATTAAAACTCTTAAAAAAAGCTTCTTCACAAGTATAAACATATTGAAATTCATGATCTGCAGTATGATTACCAATAGCATTACCTTCATCATAAGCTCTTTTAATAAACTTAATATGAGGTTCTATATAAGGTGAAATTATAAAAAAGGTTGCATGAATATTATTATTTTTTAATATATCAAGTATTAATTCTGTATTTTTACTAGGACCATCATCAAAGGTTAGATATGCAATTTTTTTTGTATCTTCTTTAATTTCTTTTTCAATAGTACTATCATTTGAAGATTTTTCTATATTATTGGGAGATGATAGAGAAGCATAAGAGGGCAAATTACTTATAAATAAAAATAAAAGTAATAATATGATGACTTTTTTTAGAAAAATAAAATGAGTATTTATAGCTTTCATTTTTAGTCCTCCTTATAAAATATAAATAGTTTAAATTAAAGTTTTGTGCTTTATATAATATTCTGTGTAGTATTAATATGAATTTATACATTAAATAAATATATTTTACTAAGATAAATATAGGGAGTTTTAGTATGAACATTTATAATAATGAAGAATATTATGAAATTATAAAGAATTCAAGGAGATTAGTAGTAGATGAATCCATATGAACTTATAATGAAGATTGATAGAAAAATGAAAGAAGATCCAGTTTTTGCAAATAAGTTTAATAGATTAGTAGGTGAATTGAATAGAACTCCAGGGTTACAACAAGAAATAATGAGAATAGCACAAATAAAGGATGAGAGTAAGAGACAAAGAGCTTTAAATAATTTACCTGACAATATTAAACAATCAGTAAAGGAAATGTTTAAACTACTAAATTAATACAATAATTAAAATAGTCTATTTTAATGAAAGATATAATTAGATCATTAAAATAGGCTATTTTTTCATAATATATATGCTAATAAATACTACACAAATGGCGAAAAAAGGAATATAATGTTTTTGTAATAATGTAATTATAAAATGGAGGTAGAATGTATGTTAAAAGGAACAAAAACTGCTGAAAATTTAATGAAGTCATTTGCTGGTGAATGTCAAGCTAGAACAAGATATACTTATTATGCAAGTGTAGCTAAGAAGGAAGGATATGTTCAAATAGCTAATATATTTATGGAAACAGCAGAGCAAGAAAAAGAGCATGCTAAAAGATTTTTTAAATTTTTAAAGAGTGAATATAATGGTGAGGCAATAGAAATGACAGCAGGATATCCAGTTGCATTATATGATGAAACATTAATGAATCTTAAGTCTGCAGCAGCTGGAGAGCATGAAGAATGGGCTCAAGATTATCCTGAATTTGCTAGAATTGCAAGAGAAGAAGGATTCATTGATATTGCAATTGCTTATGAGAGAATAGCAGAGGTAGAAAAAAGACATGAAAATAGATATTTAAAATTACTTAAAAATATAGAGAATAATACTGTATTTAAGAAGGAAGAGGCTGTTCTATGGAAATGTAATAATTGTGGATATATTTATGAAGGTGATGAAGCACCTAGTGCATGTCCAGCGTGCTTACATCCACAAGGATACTTTGAAGTTTTTCTAGAAAATTATTAAGCTTTATAATATAGGAAAGTTGTATCAAAATAGTAGTATCGAATAATTAACTATAATTTTGATATAACTTTTTTTATTTAATTGATTATTTATAAAGGATAGATACATAGAATAAATTATAGTTAAACGTAAAGTAGTATAGTTTTCATAGTGAAAGTGTGGTGTGAATGTGGAAATTAAAATTGATGTAATAAAAATAAATAATATTGAGATAAAAGTATTAGATTTAGTTTGGTTTATTATGATTCCAATAATTAATGTAAATTATATTTTAGCTAGTTTGTTAGCTAAGAATGGTCATGATCTTACAATTGCATTAGATAAGATAATTCCGTTTAAATCTATATTTATTATTCCGTACGTATATTGGTATATATATATTATAATAGGTTTTTTGTTTATATTGATGAATTCAAGAATAGATTATATGAGGTTATTTATATCATTTTTGATAGGTATGTGTGTATGTTATGCTGTATATTATATATATCCAACAGAAATTACTAGGCCTATAATTTCAAATAGTAATATACTAAATAATTTGGTAAATGGTATATATTTAGCAGATAAACCAGTAAATTGTTTTCCGTCATTACATGTTTTAACAACTTATTTTATAATGAGGTATACAAAATATGAAAACTCTAGAAAGAAATTTTACTATACACAAGTAATAGGAATATTAATAATATTATCTACCTTATTTATAAAACAACATTTTGTAGTAGATGTTATTGGAGGAATTTTATTAGGGGAGATTACAATACTTTTAGTAAAAAAAATAGATGACTATAAAATAGAAAAAATATTAAATTTACCATATATAATAAAAGATATATTTTTAATAAAATTTAAGAAAAATAATGATATAAAAAGTAAGGATATTATAAAAGGTGAAAAAGAGTTAATTAAAAATAAAAAATAAATATAAAAAATGGTGTTTAAAATTTCTTTAAACACCATTTTTTATGGATAAAATTTATAAACATTAGAGAAACTAAAAAAGCTAAGGAGGAATAAGTATGGAATTTTTATATAATTTTTTTATTTATGGTTTTATAGGATGGATAATAGAAAATGCTTTTTGTTATTATATTAATGGGCATTTTCAGTATGAGGGTTTCTTAAAGGGACCATTTAAACCGATGTATGCAATAGCTATGGCTTGGATACTTGAATTGTATAAATGTATACCTAATATATTATTTTTAGTTATCATATCGATTATAATTCCAACATCAGTAGAATATATAACAGGATTAATAATGAGAAAGTTTTTTAATAAGGATTATTGGGATTATTCAAAAGAAAAATATAATTATCAAGGAATTATATGCTTAAGGTTTTCTGTAAGTTGGGTTATTTTAAGTATTATTGATGTGAAAATAATACATCCATATTTTATATATAAAATTTATAGTTTAATAAATGGAGTTTGGCCAATATTATTAGTGTTACTAATAATAGCTTTAGGAATAGATGAAGTATTAACACTTGTTGAGTTTAAGAGAAAAGGTCAAATAATTTAATATTTAAAATTAAAAGATAAGAGTTAGAGAATTTGTACTAACCTCTAAGATAATAAAGAAAAATATTATTAGAATCTTTTAAAGTTTAAAACTATTTAATATTGATATATAATTGACTATATAATAATTGATTAGAAAGAGGAATAGTATGAGTTTAATAAGTACATATGAAAAATTTACAAATATAAATGAAGAGTTTATAGAATTCATCGATAAACTAGTTAAAGAAAATTTTGAAACTTTCAGTGAAGAGCAAATTAAAATGAATTTAAAAATAGCATTAAATAATTATGAAAAGATAAAATTTGAAAGTGATGAAATTCCAATTGATGAAGAGAATAAAAATAATTTAAATGATTTAAAATATTTAATAATGAGTGCTCTGTTTTTAGTGTCTGATTTGAAGCATTTTTATGAAATAAAGGAGTATGATAGATTTAAAATGAGAGCAATAAATTATATAAATAATAGTAGAAGAAATAAATATTATAATTAGAATCTGATTAAAACCTTTAACATAAGTATAGACTTAATGTTAAAGGTTTTTTAGTTATAATAAAGAAAAAAATATATAAAATAACATAAATATTAAAATATTGACAAAATAAGGCAAGAAGTTTAACATAGAGTAGATTGTTAAAATATACTAAAATGAGGTTAAAAATGTATAAAAATTTAAAGAAAAGTGTTTTAATATTGGTATTTTTATTTATAATAATTATTTTTGATAATAAGTCTATTTATGCTAGTAAAATAGATTATCTAAATACCTCAGTAGCTGAAAATCAAAAAGTCAATTTTGAAAATATAACAATAAGAGATGGTATATCAAGTGATTTTATTACGTGTATTTATCAAGATTCACGTGGGTTCATATGGATAGGAACTAATGATGGATTGAATCAGTATAACGGTGAAAGTGTAAAAATATACAATTGTGAAGAAGGATTGTCAGGAACACATATAAATGCTATTAATGAAGATAGTAATGGAGCCATATGGGTAGGAACTAGTAATGGATTAAATATAATAAATAGTAAAACTGAAGAAGTTGAACAAATTCCTAGTGATATTAATAATGAATTTGCAATATCACATTATAATGTTACATCTATTTATAGAGATGTTAATGATACTATGTGGGTAGGAACTAAAAAAGGATTAAATGAATATAATAGTGAAAATAAAAACTTTAAAAAATATTTTGGAAAAGATTTAGATGAGAATAGTTATTTATCTGATTCATATATAACAGATATTGAAGGGTTTTATAAAAAGGAAGATAAAAATTTTATATTAATAGGTACTAGACAAGGAATAAATTCCTTAGATATAAAAAATAGAAATGTTAAAGAAAATGAATATGAATATGAAGAGAATATATATGTTTATGATATTGAAGTCGATAAAAATAGTAGAATATGGGTTGCAACAAATAAAGGGGTTAGGAAATATAATAATGAAGATGATACTTTAGTAGGTGTTGATATTGATTTTGGGGAAGATATGTATACAGATATTACGAAGGTTTTGTGTGATAAAAAAAATAATCTTTGGTTTGCAAGCACAAATGGAGTAGTGAAATATAATGAATATGAAAATAAAACATGGTTATATAAAAGTGATAAAAGATTTATTAATTACTTAGCTAGTAATATTATACAATGTTTTTTTGAAGATAGAAGTGGAATATTGTGGGTAGGAACAGATAATGGAATAAGTAAGTTAAATATTACTCAACAAATAAGTAATGATATTAATATTATTTTGAAAAATGAAAATATAGAAAAGACAAGCGTTACATCAATAATTAAAGATAATTATGGAGAGTTATGGATAGGTACTAAATACCAAGGATTAATAAGGATATTATTAAAAGAGAATAAGGTTAAAAGATATGTGTATGATGAAAATGATCTTAACACTATAGATAGTAACTGTATAAATTATGTATTTCAAGATGACAAAGGAGAAATGATTATTATAACCGATAATGGAATATCTTTATTGGATAAAGAAGATGAAAAAATTCATAGAGTATCCATAGAAAAATCAGTAAATAAAGATTATATACAATTTCAGAAAATAATAAAGGATAGTGACGGTAATAAATGGCTTGCTAGTAATATGGGTATATATAAGTGGGATAAAGAAACTAGTGAAGTAAAAAGTTATGCAGATAAGTTTGAGGAATATGGAATTCAAGATAAAAATATAGTAGATATATACCAAGATAAATTTGATAATAATATATTATGGTTAGCTGGAGACTCTTATACAGGACTTATAAAATTTCATAAAGAATATGGTGTTTTGAAAAATTATATTAGTAAAAAAGATGAAGATAGCTTAAGTTATGATTCTATAAATTGTATTCAAGAAGATGAATGTGGAAACTTATGGATTGGAACTGATAGAGGATTAAATAAATTTAATATTGAAAATGAAAGTTTTACTGTATATTTAAAGGAAGACGGAATAAAGAGTGAATATATAAACTCAATTATAATTGATAGTAATGGGGATTTATGGATTGGGACTAATAATGGGTTGTGTAAATATGATATAAGTCAAAATAGATTCATAAGTTATAATGAAAATTATGGAGTTATAGGAAACCAATTTAATTTAAATTCTTGCTATAAAACGAATACTGGAGAAGTATTATTTGGAACAAATGAAGGGATCGTTTCATTTAACCCAGATAAAATTGAGGAACTTACTTATGAAGAAAATAAAGTAGAAATAGGTAGTATAATAATAAATGGTAAGGCCATAGATTTTAATGGTTGTAATATTAATCTTGAGTTAAATAGTAATGAAAATAATATAGAAATTAAATTCTTTTTACCTGATTATAGAAATTATTTTAATGTTACATATATGCATATGATTGAGGGGATTGATGATGAATGGATATCTTCTACTAATGAAAGTTATGCAAAATATTCAGCAGTACAACCAGGTAATTATATATTTAAAGTAAGAGCAATTCAAGAAGATGGAAGTATTACAGAAGATACCTCTATAAAAATAGAAGTGAAAAGTCCTTGGTGGATGACAAAAACAGCATATTTTATATATATTGTATTAGGGATGATGATAGTAGTTTATTGTTGGAATCATATTAATATTTTAAGAGCTTTAGTTGATAAACAAACTAAAGAGATTAATGAAAAGATGATAGAAAATAAATTATTATATGAAAAAAATATAAAAAGTGAAAAATTTAAAAATGACTATTTTGTAAATTTATCTCATGAATTAAGAACTCCTATTAATATAATTTTATCAACAGTACAATTAATAAATTCATTAGGTAAAGATAAGGATATTCCTAGGAAAAAGCTTAATCATTACATGGAGATTGTACAAAAAAGTTCAAATAGCTTACTAAGAATAATTAATGATATTATAGATAGTTCAAAAATAGAATCTGGTACGTATAAAATAAAGAAGCAAAATAGTATTGATATAGTTTATTTAGTTGAAGAAACAGCTTTAACCATGAGCGATTATATTGAAGAGAAGGGAATTTCATTAATTATCGATCCTGAAATAGAAGAAAAAGAAATATCTTGTGATCCTAATGAAATAGAAAGATGTATAGTTAATATTATAGGAAATGCAATTAAGTTTACTCCAGAGGGAGGCAAGATAGAAGTGTTTATTAAGGATAATAATACTAGTGTAAGTATTTCTATAAAAGATGATGGAATAGGAATATCAGAAGAGGATCAAAGATTTATATTTAATAGGTTTGAACAAGGTAAAAATGAAAGTTGTACAAAGGTAAGTAGTAGTGGTATAGGATTAACTTTAGTTAAATATATTGTAACATTACATGATGGAACTATAGATTTAGAGAGTGAGTTAGAAAAAGGAAGTAAGTTTACAATAACATTACCATGTGAATAAATATAAGAAATTATCTTAAAAGAGAGTATAGTATATATTCGGTAGTTTTAAGATAATTTCTTTTTTTATGTTATAAAATTAAATAAAATGTATTGACTCTTGTGTAAGACAAGAGTTTATAATTTGAAAAGGATAAAGAAATAAAGGAGATATATATGAGAAAAGAATTTTTTAAGTATGCTATTCCATCAGCATTAGCTATGTTTATTTCTTCACTATATACAGTAATTGATGGAATATTTGTTGGACAAGGTGTTGGAGATTCTGCTTTAGCAGCGGTAAATATAGTTCTTCCTTTTACAGTAATGTTATTTGGATTAGCTTCTATGTTTGCTATTGGTGGTGGAGCTTTAGTTTCTAAAAATATTGGAGCAAATAATGTAGAAAAAGCAGTTAATATTTTTAGACAGGTTTTTAAAGCTTTATTAATATTTAGTTTAATAATAAGTATAGTGTGTGTGGTATTTACTAGTCAAATAGTAACAGTATTAGGAGCTACAGAACTATTAAAGCCACTTGCTGTAGATTATTTAAGGTTTTATGCAATATTTTGCATACCAAATTTAATTGGAATTGTTTTAAATAGTTTTGTTAGAAATGATGGTAGACCAAAGCTTGCGATGGTATCAACTATAAGTGGAGCCATTACTAATATAATTTTAGATTATATATTTATTTTTAAATTAGGAATGGGAATTAAAGGTGCAGCTATAGCAACTGGTCTTGGACAAATAATAACAGTAAGTATATTAATACCTCACTTTGTTATGAAAAAAGGATTTTTATCATTTGGTAACGTAAAAGTATCATTTAAAACAGTAAAGGAATTTTGTACTATTGGATTCCCTTCATTTTTTGCTCAAGGAAGTTATTCTATAATTGTTTTACTTCACAATATAGCTTTAGTAAAGTATGTAGGTGAAGTTGGAATTTCAGCATATAGTATATTGAATTATTTAACTACTAATATATATATGGTCTTATATGGAATAACATTAGGTGTACAACCTCTTGTTAGTTATAATTATGGGAAAAAAGATGGCGAGAAAATGTTAGGATTCTTTAAGATAACCAATATTTCAAATATAGTAATAACAGCTTTTTTTGTTGTTATAAGCTTTGTATTTGGCCCAGTGTTAATATCAATATTTACAAGAGATGGACAAATAGCAGAATTAGCATATAATGCCCTAAAAATAGCATGTTTGAGTTATTTTGCAGTAGGAGTAAATTTAAATAATTTAGTTTACTATCAAGCAATTGAAATTCCTAAATATTCTAATTTGAGCTGTATATTAAGATCAGTAGTGTATTTACCAATATGCCTATTTGTACTAGGAAAGTTTTTTGGTGTAAATGGTATTTGGGTAAGTGCAATTATTTCTGAGACGTTAACATTTATAACTATAAAAATAGTTGGAAATATAAAGTTATATACCTATAGAGTTATAGAAGCAAATTAAATGCTTTTAGTATATAAACTGTACTGAGATATTAAAGTGTTATATCTCAATACAGTTTTTTATATTTAATAAGTTATACTAAAATAAAAAAACAGCTATTAAGTATAAAATAATTGAAGATAAATATTTAAAGTGATAGAATAAATAGCACTATTAAAAGGAATAAACTATATAGATTTGAAATATGAGTTAATATTTTTAAATTTAAATAATTTTTAAGCTTTATAGTGTTTATTATATTTTAATAATAACAATTTTAGAAGGGGAATAGATATGATATCTAAATTTTCAATTGGAGAAGTAGCTAAAATACATAATATTACGGTAGAGACATTAAGACATTATGATAGAGTGGGATTGTTGAAACCATCATATACAAATGAAAATACTAGATACAGATATTATACTACTAAGGATTTTATAATATTAGGTTTAATTAAGCAATGTAAATCTATGGGGTTATCTTTAGAAGAGATAAAGGGTATAATAGAAAACTATACATCACCAGAATCGGTATTACAAGTTATAGGGAAGCAAAAAAAAATAATAAATGAAAAAATAGAAGAATTAAATAAGATAAATAATAATATTACTTTTTTAGAGGATCGCATAAAGCTTTTGTTAAATGAAGGATTAAACAAAATATTTATAAAGTTTTATGAGGAAAGAACCTTTATAAAATATAATAATACAAACAGATTTACAGAGGAGTTTGAAGTAAATTTAAGTAAAATTTTATCGGAAATAGAAAGAAAGTATAGTTATTTTAATAAGGAATTAGGCTTTGTTGTTTCTTATAAAAATCTTAAAGAAAATAATCAAATAACTTATAAAAATACAATGATAAACTTTACTAGAAGAATGAATATTAAAGAATATAATAAGATAGTTTTACCTAAGGGTAAATATTTAACCCTAAATTTTGATGATGATTATAATGATACAAAGAAGTATTACGATATCATTATGAAATATATAAAAGACAATGAAATTGAGACATTAGGAGATTTTTTTGAGGTATATATAATAACGAGAGTAAGTAATAATGGTATGGAAAAATCTTTAGGTAGAATACAAATACGTATAAAATAAATTTCAGGGTTTAAATTTTATTTATAAAATACTATAAATAAAATGTAAATCAATATGTTCCAGTGTATATATTTATATTGAGAAGTTAAAGGATTAAAGGAGGTATATACAGCATGGCAAAGTGGTTATTAGATCCAGGTCATGGGGGAACAGATTCAGGAGCAACTTATAAAGGTAGAAGAGAATGTGATGATGTTCTTAGATTAGCTTTACGAGTTGGGGAAATATTAAAAAGTAATGGAGAAAATGTTTATTATACAAGGGTTACAGATGATACTTTAAGCTTAGCTGATAGAAGTAGTAAAGAGAATGTTGAAAATTATGATTATTTCGTAAGTATTCATAGGAATGCATATCGGGCAGAATCTGCAAAGGGGGTTGAGACTCATGTATATGCAACTGGGGAAACAGCAGAACAATTAGCCAGTAAAGTTAATGAAGAAATGGTTAAAAATGGTTTTGTAAATAGAGGAGTAAAAGTTTCGAATTTTCATGTTTTAAGAGAAACAAAATGTCCTGCAATATTAGTAGAAGTTGGTTTTATAGATAATACTTCAGAAAATTCTTTGTTTGATTTAAAGTTTGAAAAAATAGCTCAATCAATAAGTAAGGGATGTTTATTGCAAATAGGAAAAGAAATAAGCATTATTAATAGTTCCAATAGTTATGAAGTATATTATAGGTGTGTTGTAGGAAGTTTTAAAGAAAGAATAAATGCAGAAAATAGAAAAGCTGAATTAATAGCAAAGGGATATAAAGATACCTTTATAGAGATATATAAGAAAAATTAAAAATTTTAAAATGACCATATCAAAATATTATTTGAGTTTTGATATGGTCATTTTTATTAATAAAAATTCAAATTGTAGGTGAAAATAAGTGTAATGAATAGATAGGAAAGAGGTGTTAATCATGAAGAAGAAATATGAAATAATAAATTGTCTAACTTTAATTTTATTTTTTAGTGTAGTAAATAAAAATATTGCTATAGAAGTACCAACATCAGATTATGATGATTATTTTAATCAAAATAATACAAAACAATATAATACATTTCCAGATAATAATTTAAATAATAATTTAAATAATAATGATATGAATAAAATAGAGGATTTTCATTATTATTTTGATGATTATGATTACTATAATAATTATAAGGATTTTCAATATTACGATAAAAAGGATGATTATTATGATCATAATTATTATGATAATGCTGAATAATTATACAGTGAAAAATGGTTTTATTTAAAGTTTGAAAAATTTAAAAAATATTCCGTATAATTAAAGTGTATTAAAAAAGGATAAAATATTAATGTTTTGTTAATAAAAACGGTATCAAATTAAATAAATTGCATAAAAGGGGTGTATTTACACAAAATTCTTGTAGACAAATGTAGAAAAAAGAAGTATAAATATAATATAGGATATGTAATGGAGGGAATAAAATGGTACTAATAGGAATATTAATGGTGATAGTTGGATTTGCACTTAAATTAGATAGTATAGCGGTAATAATAATATCAGCTCTTGCTACAGGATTTGCAGCTCATATGGATATTACTGAAATATTATCAATCCTTGGTAATACATTTGTTAATCAAAGATTAATAACAATTTTTATATTAACACTACCTGTAATAGGTATATCAGAAAGATATGGATTAAAAGAAAAAGCAGTTTCATTAATTAAGAAAGTTAAGAATCTTTCAACAGGAAAGCTTTTAACATTATATTGTTTAATAAGACAAATTGCTGGAGCTATGTCATTAAGAATAAGTGGACATCCTCAATTTGTTAGACCTTTAATAAATCCAATGGCTCAAGGTGCAGCAATAAGTAAGTACGGAAAGCTAGATGAGAAAACAGAGGCTAAAATAAAAGCAGCGGCAGCATCTATGGATAACTACGGTAATTTCTATGGGCAAAATTTATTCTTAGCAAGTTCAGGAGTTTTATTAATTGCTAATACATTAAGCGAGTTAGGATATGCAACAACAGGATTAGATATTGCAAAAGCTTCAATTCCTGTAGCAATAATTGCTTTTGGATTAGTTTTAATTCAAAACATATTATTGGACAAGCAATTGGAAAGACAGTTTGGAAAAAAGAATAAATAAGCACAAAGGAGAAATGATATATGGATTTTGCAGCAATTTCTAATATGCTATTAGAAATATTCTACATAATAATTGGAATTATGATGTTAAATACAGCTGTATTAACATTACGTGATAAAAATCATAAAGCAAAAATAGGGACAGCCTTATTTTGGGCATTACTAGGAGTAATATTTATATTTGGACCATATATACCATCAGTAGTTGTTGGTGGGATATTAGTTGTTATAGCAGTACTTACTTTAACTAAACAAGTTAAACCAGGAACTGTTAAGGCATTAGATGAAAAGTTCGGAGAAGAACAAGCACAAAAATTAGGATTAAAGGTATTTATACCATCATTAGTTATAGCTTTAGCAGCATTAGGAATTGCTCAATTTACACCAATATCAGGAACAGCAGCAATTGGTGTTGCAGCAGTTATTGCAGTAATAGTTACGTTTATTATTACTAAGGCTAAGCCTAGAGTTTTAGTTGAAGAATCAGATAGAATGCTTCAATCAGTAGGTGCAGTAAGTATACTTCCACAATTATTAGCAGCGCTTGGTGCATTATTTACAGCAGCAGGAGTTGGTGATGTAATTTCATCAGGAATATCAAGTGTATTACCACAAGGAAATATATTTATAGGTGTTACTGCTTATTGTATAGGTATGGCAGTATTTACGATGATAATGGGAAATGCTTTTGCAGCCTTTTCAGTTATTACAGTTGGTATAGGAATACCATTTGTATTTGCACAAGGTGCTAATGTTGCAATTGCAGGAGCTCTTGCGTTAACAGCAGGTTATTGTGGTACATTATTAACACCAATGGCAGCTAATTTTAATATTATGCCAGCTGCTTTACTTGAAATTGAAGATAAGAATTCAATAATCAAGCATCAAGCACCAGTAGCTTTACTTTTATTAGCTATTCACATTGTATTAATGTACTTCTTAGCATTTTAATTAAAAGAATAATTTAATATGTTATAATATATATGAGATATTTTCTAAAGCATTTATTGATTAGAAGATATCTCATAATTCTTACCACAATAAATAATAAAATTTACCAGTTAATTAAGAATAACAAAGGAGAAGATGAATATGAAAGTTTTAATAACAGGATTCGATCCATTTGGAGGAGAACCAATAAATCCAGCATTAGAAGCAGTGAAGTTATTACCTGATACTATTGCTGGAGCTGAAGTAATTAAACTTGAGATTCCAACAGTATTTAGAAAATCTTTAGAAAAAATAGAAGAAGCTATAGAAGCTTATGGACCTGATATAGTTATTTCTATAGGGCAAGCTGGGGGTAGATTTGGAATTACTCCTGAAAGAGTTGCAATCAATATGGATGATGCAAGAATTAAAGATAATGAAGGTAATCAACCATTAGATATTACTATATATGAAGATGGAGAAGCAGCATATTTCTCTAACTTACCAATAAAAGCTATGGTTAATGAAATGAAGATAAATGGAATTCCAGCATCAGTTTCAAATACAGCAGGAACTTTTGTATGTAATCATGTTATGTATGGAGTATTATACTTAGTTGATAAGAAATATCCTAATATTAGAGCAGGATTTATACATGTTCCATATATACCATCACAAGTAGTTGATAAGCCAGAAAAACCATCAATGAGTACAATTGATATTTCAAAAGGATTAGAATTATCAATAAAAGCAGCAGTAGAAAATATAGAAGATATTAAGGCTGTTGGTGGAGCAATTTGCTAGGATGCTAGAACCCAAAGAACAAAAGAGGATCTTTGTTTATGGTAGTTTAAGAACAGGTTTCTTTAACTATAATAAATATTTGTTAGGAAAAGTATCAAATGCTCAAGATGGAAAAGTAAAAGGTAAATTATATCATATGCCACACAAAGGTTATCCTGCATTAATTGAAGGGGATGATGTGGTAATTGGGGAAATAATGACTTTAAATGACTTTGAAAGTGTAATGATTCCAATGGATGAAATGGAAAATTACTATGGGGTAAATGATAGTAGAAATGAATACAATAGAGTAGTAATGGATGTTGAACTTTTAGACGGAAGTAAAGAAAGTTGTTATGTTTATTATTATACTATGAATGATAAAGATGTTTTCGAAGAAAATAGTATTTACATAAAAAATGGTGATTGGAAGGACTATATGTCAAAAAATCATTATAAATAAATAGTTATGTCTCTTGATTTTATCTAATATGTGGATTAAATCAAGGGACATTTTTTTATATTTGACAAAGAAAAATATTAGGAATAAACTTATCATAAATAAACATAAATAAAATGAGGTGAAATAAATGGGAAACTGTAGTACATGTCCAAGTAATGGATCATGTGGAAAAGATGAAACACAATGTGGAATTGAAAATAATCCAGAAAATAAAATAAAAAATATAATAGCTGTAATGAGTGGTAAAGGTGGAGTTGGAAAATCTACTATGTCCGTTATGATTGCTAGACAATTAGCTCAAAGAGGATATAGAGTAGGAATTTTGGATGCGGATATAACAGGGCCTAGTATACCAAGATTACTTCATATAGAGGAAGAAAGAGCAAGAGGAACAGAAACGCTTATTTTCCCAGTAGAAAGCAGCGAAGGAATTAAAGTTATGTCTTTAAATCTAGTTGTAGAAAAGGAAGATGAAGCTGTTATTTGGAGAGGTCCAGCTATAGTTAATGTTGTAAAGCAGTTTTGGACTGGAGTATATTGGGGAGAGCTAGATTACTTAATAATAGATATGCCACCAGGAACAGGGGATGTCCCATTAACAGTAATGCAAACTATACCTATTAAGGGAGTAGTAATGGTTTCTATTCCTCAAGATATGATTTCTATGATAGTTTCTAAGTCTATAAATATGGCTAGAAAAATGAATATAGATATATTTGGTGTAATAGAAAATATGAGTTACATTAAGTGTCCTGACTGTGATAAAACTATTAAATTATTTAACGGTGAAAGTACGGAGAAATTCTTAAAAGATATGAATGTAGAACTTCTAGGAGAACTACCTATGCATAGAGCTATTACTAATTATGGTTCTTTAGAATTAGTAGAAGAGGAAGAAGAAATAGCTGAATTATTTGATCCTATAGTTGAAAAGATAATGAATAAATCAAAGAAAAAATTAATTTTATAATTATATTTATAAAAACATCTAAACTTATATTTGAACTAATTTTAGTAATATATATAGTTCAAATAGGGTATTAGGTGTTTTTATTATTTTTACAAAAGCATAATAAGTATAAATAAGCCTTAATTGAAGGATAAGTAAAAAATTGTTATAATAGTAAATAAAACGTTTAATGGGGTGGAGAGAATGGCAACAATAAAGGAGATCGCAAAAGAAAGTGGAGTATCCATTGCAACTGTATCTAATATTATACATGGAAAACCTGGGGCAAGTGATGAAACTAGAAAGAAAGTAATGGATGTTATAAAAAGATTAGATTATACTCCTAATATAATTGCACAAAGTCTAAAACAAAAAAATACAAAAACCATTGGAATAATTACAGAAGATTTAACTGTATTTAATACTGCAAATATAGTAGATGGAATAAATGAATATTGTGATCAGCATGGCTATCAATTTGTATTAGGAAATTTAAGGTTATATAAGAAATATGATAAAAAGTTTTATGATTCTGATAAATACTATTCTAGAGTAAATGAAGAATTTAAATTGATGCTGTCAAAGCAAGTAGAGGGAATAATATATATAGCATGTCATTGTAGAGAACTAAAATGTATTCCAGAAGAATTTCCTATACCTATAACAATTGCATATGGTTTTACGAAATCAAATAAGTTATCATCAATAATATTTGATGATGAACAAGGTGCTTATGAAGCAACTCAAAGAATTATTAAAGCTGGAAATAATAAAATAGGAGTAATTTGTGGATTACGTCAAAGTTTACATACTGAACAGAGATTAATTGGCTATCAAAGGGCTTTGTATGATAATAATATATTATTTAATCCTAATTATATATGTTATGGTGATTGGGAAAGAGAGTCTGGATATAAAGCTTGTGAAGTATTAGTAAAGCAAGGGGTTACAGCTATTTTCTCAATGAATGATGTTATGGCTGGTGGAGTATATGATTATATGAATGATAAAGGATTATTAATTGGGAAGGATATATCTCTAGTTGGATTTGATAACCGTGAAATAAGCCAGGCTTACAATCCCAAATTGTCAACAATGGCATTACCACTCTTTGATATTGGAAGAAAATCAGCACAAATTCTAATTAATTCTATAGTATCAAATAAGTCAGATAATAAATCGTATAAAATAAATTGTAAATTTATAAATGCAAAATCATTAATTAAAAGATAAGTAAAAGGTATATCGGTATTAATACTGGTATATCTTTTTATATAATAATTTAAATTATATAAAAAATAAATTTTATTAAAACGTTTAATAAATAGAGAAAAATAAAGAAAATACAACATAGCTACTAGAAAATAAATAAAAATAAGGGAAATAATGGTTTTAAAATCCTTTTAAATATGGTATAAATAAGTAAAGAGGAAGTAAAATCTTTGAAATTTTATAAAACGTTTAAGTGATATTGAAATAAGGGAGGCATTAATATGAACATTAAAGGAAGTAGTAAATTATTTTCATTACCTTTACAAAATATAGAGATTAATGATGGATTTTGGAGTAAGTATACTAAGTTAGTTAAAGATGTGATTATTCCATATCAATGGGATATATTAAATGATAAAGTTGAAGATGCTGAGCCTAGCCATTGTTTAAATAATTTTAAAATAGCAGCAGGTGAAATAGAGGGTAAATTTGGAGGGGCAGTATTTCAAGATACGGATGTAGCAAAATGGCTTGAAGCTGTGGCATATTCTCTAACTACAGAGAAAGATGAGAATTTAGAAAAGGTAGCAGATGAAGTTATTGAATTAATAGGAAAGGCACAATGTGAAGATGGATATATAAATACTTATTTTACTATAAAGGAACCAGAATTAAGATGGACAAATCTTACGGAGGGACATGAACTATATACAGCAGGACATTTATTAGAGGCAGCAGTAGCATATTATAATGCAACTGGAAAAGATAAGTTTTTAAATATAATGATTAAATTTGCAGATCTAATTTGTGATACATTTGGAGAAGATGAAAATAAGAAGCAGGGGTATCCGGGACATCAAGAAATAGAATTAGCATTATTTAAATTATATGAGGTTACAGGTAATAGAAAATATGCAGATATGGCTAAATATTTTATAGATGAAAGAGGAAAGGAGCCTAATTTCTTTTTAGAAGAAGAAAAAACTGAACAGTTTAAGAGAATATTTCCTGAGTTTGCAGGATATACACCTTTATATTCGCAATCACATTTACCTGTAAGAGAACAGAAAACTGCAGAGGGACATGCCGTGAGGGCAACTTATATGTATTGTGCTATGGCTGATTTAGCTTATGAGTATAATGATAAAGAGTTATTTAAAGCTTGTGAAACACTATGGAACAATATAGTTAATAAAAGAATGTTTATAACGGGAAGTATAGGTTCGTCAGGTTTATTAGAAAGATTTACAACAGATTATGATTTACCTAATGATATAAATTATTCAGAAACCTGTGCATCTATAGGATTGGCTTTATTTGGATTAAGAATGGCTAAGATAACAAAAGAATCAAAGTATATAGATATAGTTGAGAAGGCATTATATAATACTGTTCTTTCAGGAATAGCAATGGATGGAAAAAGCTTCTTTTATGTGAATCCTTTAGAAGTATGGCCTGATTCATGTTTACCACGTACATCTAAGGAACATGTAAAGTCAGTACGACAAAAGTGGTTTGGAGTAGCTTGTTGTCCTCCTAATATAGCAAGAACTTTAGCTTCATTAGGGCAATATATTTATATGCAAGATAAAGATACTCTATATATTAATTTATTTGTAGCTAATAAATCAAAAGTGGAATTAGAGAATAAGATTTTAAATGTTGAAATGATTAGTAAATTTCCTGATGATAGTAGTGTTAAATTACATGTATTATCTAATAATAATGAAAAATCATCAATTGCAATTAGGATACCAGATTATGCAGAAGAGTTTTCAATTAAATTAAATGAAGTATTATATGAATTTGAGAATAAAAATGGTTATGCAATTATTAATGGAGTATTTAATGATGACAGCATAGATATTCAGTTTAATTCACCAGCCAGATTTATTTATTCTAATCCATTGGTAAGAGCTGATTTTGGAAAAGTAGCTATAACTAAGGGTCCTTTAGTATATTGCTTAGAGGAAATTGATAATGGTAATAATCTTTCTGGGATAATGATAGACACAAATAGCAAAATAGAAGAAGAGTATGATAGTGAACTGCTAGGAGGAAGTACGGTTGTATATGTTAAGGGGAAAAAGGTAAGTGATTTAAACTGGAACAATGAAAAACTTTACTTTATGAGTAAACCTATTTTAAGTGATGTTAAACTAAAAGCAATACCATATTGTTATTGGGGTAATAGAGGTAATGGTGAGATGAATGTGTGGATAAAAGAAATGTAAAATAAAAGAAAATAATATATCATACGTACAATTTATTGCAAATCAATAAAATTACACTAAAAAATAGAATGTTTTTAAATAAATGGAAAAAATAGCTAAGGAATGTATTGACAATAATGATATATATTAGTTACAATAATATTGTAATAATTCAATAAAATAAAAATAAATAAATTGTATTTATGAAATGAATTAAAAATTCAAGGGATTAAAAAGACTACATAAGCTTTAGCTTTTGTAATATATTTATGAGGAGTTATGGAGGGGTATTATGATTAATATGAAAACGTTTAAAAGGTTAATAGGACTTTTATTAGCTACATCAGTAACTACAGGGTTAATGGTTGGATGTGGATCAAGTAAAAGTACAGATGATTCAAGTAAAGGAACTGAATCAGAAGAGGCTGTAACTGATGAAAGTTCAGAGGAAGAACCAACAGTAGTTACTGCAGGTGATGAAAATGGTACTGAATTTGAAATGTGGACATTCGTTGAATTACATGCTCAATTCTATCAAGAAATGGTTGAAGAGTGGAATAAGCAAAATCCAAATAAAACAATTAACTTAAAAATGACAGTTTTACCTTATGGTGATATGCATACAAAATTACAATCATCTTTACTTGCAGGTAAAGGAGCTCCAGACTTATGTGATATAGAAGTTGGACAATTCCCTAATTTCTTAAAGGGAGTACCACAACTAGAACCATTGAATGATGTTGTTGAGCCTTATAAGGATTCAATAGTTGAATCAAGACTTAATCTTTATAGTAAAGATGGAGATATGTATGGATTACCAACACACGTTGGAGCAACAGTAGCATTCTATAATACAGAATTATTAGAAGCAGCAGGAATTGATTATACTGCAATAAAAACTTGGGATGATTATAAGGACGCAGGTAGTAAATATTATGAAGCTACAGGAAATTATTTAGGAACAGCAGACACAGGAGCAATATGGACAGAATCATTAATGATTTCAGAGTTAGGTAGTGATTATACAGATAAGGATGGTAATCCGCAAATTGATACTCCAGAAATGGAAAAAGTATTAACAACATTAAAAGAGCTTCAAGATAGTAATGCAATTGCTACAATAGCAGGTGGACAACCGGATAATGAAGAAGCCTTTGGTGAATACAATAATGGAACATATGCTTCAGCTATTATGCCAATGTGGTATATGTCAAGATTTATAAACTATATGCCAGAATTATCAGGTAAGATTGCTATAGCACCTGCTCCTGTATTTGAAGAGGGACAAGACCGCTCAGTTGGTGGAGGCGGTACTGGTACTGTTGTAACAAATCAATGTGGTGATGTTGACTTAGCTAAAGAGTTCTTAGCATTTGCAAAGCTTTCAGAAGAAGGAAATATAAAGGTTTGGGAAATATTAGGATTTGATCCAGTTAACACTACTGTTTGGGATAACGAAGAAGTTACTAATAACACTGATAATCAATATGTACAATATTTCAAGAATAATCCATTTGATGTATTAAAAGAAATAAAAGAAGAAATAGGATTATGTAAGGTTGTTGAAAATAGTCCATCTATAAATGAAGTTTTCTGTACTACTACTTTAAACAGTATATTTGAAGATGGTGAAGATGTAAAAGAAGCATTAGACTATGCTAAAGATGAAATAGATAATGCAGTTCAATAAATAAAAGTATAATAAATGCAAAATTCATCAGTAATGATGGGTTTTGCATAATTTATAGAGGGGGTAAGTCAATGGTAAAAAGATTTATATATAATAAAAAAGTTGCACCATATGTATTTATATTACCATTTATAATTATATTTCTAGTATTTTTTATTTCACCTATGGCTAGAACAATTGTGATGAGTTTTCAATCAGTGTTACCAGGAATAACAGAATGGGTTGGCTTTGATAATTATAGTAGATTATTAGGTGATAAGGTATTCCTTAAGGCTGTTATGAACAGTATGAAATATATGATTTGGACTTTAATATTACTTATTCCAATTCCTATGCTACTTGCGACAGTTTTAAATAGTAAATTTGCTAAAGGAAGAGAATTCTTTAAATCAGCACTTTATTTACCAGCATTAACATCTGTAGTTGTTGCAGGTACAATATTTAGATTAGCATTTAGTGAATTAGATGGAGCAGTAATGAATTCTGTTATAGGATTCTTTGGAATGGATCCAATTAAGTGGTTAAAAGGAGCAGGTACAGGTTTCTTTGCATTATTACTTTTAGCATGTTGGAGGTGGACAGGCGTTAATATGCTATATTTCTTATCAGGTCTTAAGAACATACCAGATGAATTATATGAATCGGCAGATATTGATGGAGCAAATGCTGTTCAAAAATTCATTTATATTACAGTTCCACAATTAAAACCAACAATAGTATATGTATTAACTATTTCAATATATGCAGGATTAGCAATGTTTACAGAAAGTTACATGATTTGGGGAGGGAATTCTTCACCTAAGAACATAGGTCTTACAATTGTAGGATATTTATATAGACAAGGTATTGAAAAGAATGCAATGGGATATGCATCTGCAGTTGGAATCATATTATTTATTATAGCTATGACTATTAATATGATTCAGTTAAAAATGAATGGAACATTTTCAAAGGAGGAATAATTAATGTCTAGTTTAGAAATATCAAAAAAAATAGAAAAGCCACTTAAAAAAAGTACTATTGGAAATAAAAAACGTTTGGCATTACAAATATTAATTTTTGCATTATTCCTCATTTTATCTATTATCATAATTATTCCATTTTATATATTAGTTATATCATCATTTAAGCCAGGAAATGACTTAATACGTTATGGAATAAATTTAAAGATAGAGTTAGATAAGATGTCATTAGATAACTTTATATTCTTATTTACAGGAAATCATCAGTATTTTACTTGGTTTTTTAATAGCTTATTTTTAACAGCAATTTCAGTAATAATAACTTTATTTGTTTGTGCAGCTGTTGGATATGGATTTTCAATGTATGATTTTAAATTCAAGAATTTCTTATTCATCTGTGTATTATTTGTAATGATGGTTCCATTTGAAATATTAATGGTCCCTATGTATAGCCAGATAATAGATATGGGGTTGATTGATACCTACACAGGTATTATATTGCCTGGGATAACTAGTGCATCAACAATATTCTTCTTTAGGCAATATTTACTTGGAATACCTAAGGATTTAATTAGTGCAGGAAGAATTGATGGAGCATCAGAATATGGTATTTTCTTCAGAATAATACTTCCAATTATGAAACCGGCATTTGCAGCAATGGCAATTTTAAATACAATGGGTGCATGGAATAATTTATTATGGCCTTTACTTGTTTTAAAAACAGATACTAAATTTACTTTACCAATAGGGTTAAATACATTGTTAACTCCTTATGGAAATAATTACGATTTATTAATAGTTGGATCATTTTTCTCAGTAATTCCAGTTTTAATAATTTTCTTATGTTTCCAAAAATATTTTGTTGATGGTATGACAGCAGGAGCTGTTAAGGGATAAAATACAAAAATATAAATACAAGGGAGAGATATCTTATGAGTGAAAAAGCAAAAATGATAATAGATAAAGAGTTTAAAATATCAGAAATAGATAAAAGAATTTATGGATCATTTATAGAGCATTTAGGAAGAGCAGTATATGGTGGAATATATGAACCAGGACATTATACTTCAGATGAAAATGGATTTAGAAAAGACGTAATAGATTTGGTTAAAGAATTAAATGTACCAATTGTAAGATATCCAGGAGGAAACTTTGTATCTAATTTCTTCTGGGAGGATAGTGTTGGAGCTGTAGAGGAAAGACCAAGAAGATTGGAACTTGCATGGAGAAGTTTAGAAACTAATGAAATTGGATTAAATGAATTTTCTAAATGGACAAATGCTATAAATTCAGAAATAATGATGGCAGTTAATTTAGGAACTAGAGGAATTGCAGATGCATGCAATCTATTAGAGTATTGTAATCATGAAAGCGGAACAAAATATAGTGATTTAAGAATTAAGCATGGAGTAGAGAAACCACATAAAATTAAAACTTGGTGTTTAGGAAATGAAATGGATGGACCTTGGCAATTAGGTCACAAAACTATGGATGAATATGGTAGACTATCAGTAGAGACTGCAAGAGCAATGAAAACTATAGACCCAAGTATAGAAGTTGTTTCTTGTGGAAGCTCATATAAGGATATGCCAACATTTCCAGAGTGGGAAGCAACAACTTTAAATTATAATTATGATGAAATAGATTATGTTTCACTTCATCAGTATTATGGTAATAGAGCTAATGATACTGCAAACTTTTTAGCTCAAACAGTAGATATGGATGAATTTATTAAAACTGTAAAATACACATGTGATTATATAAAAGCAAAAAAACGTAGCAAGAAAACTATTAATTTAAGCTTTGATGAATGGAATGTATGGTTCCATTCTAATGCAGAAGATGATGATATTATGAAAAATAGACCATGGCAAATTGGTCCGGCATTATTAGAAGATATTTATAATTTTGAAGATGCGTTATTGGTAGGCTTAATGTTGATTACGTTATTAAAGCATAGTGACAGAGTTAAAATTGCTTGTATGGCTCAGTTAGTAAATGTTATTGCACCAATAATGACAGAAAAAAATGGTCCAGCTTGGAAGCAAACAATTTATTATCCTTATTTACATGCATCAAAATATGGAAGAGGAATAGCTCTGCAATCAGTAATATCATCACCAAAACATGATACTATAGATTTTACTGATGTTAATGATGTAGAATCAATAGCTATATATAATGAGGAAAAAGAAGAGGTTACTATATTTGCTGTAAATAGAAACTTAAGTGATGATATTAACTTAGAGTGTGATGTAAGAAGCTTTGATGGATATAAAATAATAGAACATATAGTATTAGAAAATAATGATATGAAAGCTGTAAATTCTATAGTTAAAGAAACAGTTACACCAAAACTAGTTAATAGAAGTGAATTAATTGATGGAATTTTAACTTCACAATTAAGTAAAGTTTCTTGGAATGTAATTAGATTAGGAAAAAATATATAAGGTATATTAATAGATTGGCTAAGTATCTACAATTTGCAGTCATTAGTATACTATAATAGTTTTTTAGCCCTTTGTAATTTATTTATAGATTAATATTACTCAAATTAAAAAGTGGTATTTACAAGAAGGAGTGTCGCAGAATGTTAAAGGAAGTTGAACTAAGTTATAGTGATAAAAATGAGATGCTTAGCGTTATAAAAGCATTAGCAAATGAATCAAGAATAAATATTTTACAATTATTAGATAGAGGATGTTTAAATGTAAATGAAATCGCAGAAGCTTTAGATTTACCAGTATCAACAACTGCGTTAAATATAAAAATTTTAGAAGAAGCTGGGTTAGTACTTACAGAACTGCAACCTGGAATAAGAGGATCTATGAAAGTAAGTAGTAAGGCATGTAGTAATATTATTATTAATTTAAATGATAGTATAAATACTTTGCCAGAGAACTGTGTTTATATAGATATGCCTATTGGAAACTATAGTGATTGTAGCATATTGCCATCTTGTGGATTAGTTAGTGAAAAAGGAAGTATAGGGCGTTTTGATAAGCCAAGTAGTTTTTATTATCCGGAGAAAATTAATGCTCAGTTATTATGGTTTTATAATGGGTATATAGAGTATAAATTTCCATATGAGGGATTAAAAAATAAAAAGATAAATATGTTGGAAGTTTCAATAGAAATGTGTTCTGAAGCTCCACATTATAAAAATGATTGGCCATCAGATATAACTATGTGGATAAATGATATAGAAGTTGGAACATGGACTAGCCCTGGGGATTTTGGGGGAAGACGTGGTAGAAATAATCCACAATGGTGGCCTGATACAATTAATCAATATGGTTTGTTGAAATATTGGAGAGTAAATAGTACAGGAACTTATGTTGATGATTTAAAGTTATCAGATAAAACAATTGATGATTTTAATATTGAAACTAATGACTTTATAAGTGTTAAATTTGGTATAAAGGAAAATGCAAAAAACATAGGAGGAATAAGTATATTTGGAAAATCATTTGGAGATTATCCACAAGATATAATAATGAAAATAGAGTATTCGAAATAGCATAAAAGATTTGGGATAGGGTATGGAGGATTATTATGAAAGTTAAAGAATTGGTAAAACCTATTATATTACAAAGAGCAGATCCGTGGATATATAAACATAAAGATGGATATTATTATTTTACGGCTTCAGTACCTGAATACGATAGAATTGAAATAAGAAGATCAAAAACGATAAATGGATTAGCTGAAGAAGCTGGAGTAACTATTTGGAGAAAACATGAAGAAGGTATGTTAAGTGCAAATATATGGGCGCCAGAAATTCATTATATTGATGGAAAATGGTATATATATTTTGCAGCGGCTAGAACCAATGAAACAAATGAAGGTTTATTTGACCATAGAATTTTTGTTTTAGAAAATGAAGCAGAAAATCCGTTAGAAGGTAATTGGATTGAAAAGGGGCAGCTAAAAACTAATTGGGAGTCCTTTGCTTTAGATTCTACTACATTTGAACATAGAGGAATTAGGTATTTAGTTTGGGCACAAAAAGATCCTAATATTTATGGAAATTCTAACCTTTATATAGCAAAGATGAGTAATCCTTGGACAATAGAAGGAAAACAAGTTATGATTGCAGAGCCAGAATATGACTGGGAAAAGATTGGCTTTTTAGTTAATGAAGGACCAGCTGTAATAAATAGAAATGGGAAGATATTTATTTCTTATTCTGCTAGTGCTACAGATCATAATTATTGTATGGGAGTATTAATTGCTGATGAAAATAGTGATTTATTAAATAAGGATTCATGGCATAAATCAGAAAAACCAGTTTTAAAAACTGATAACGAAAAAGAAATATTTGGACCAGGACATAGTTGTTTTACTGTTTCAGAAGATGGAGAAACAGATATGTTAGTATATCATGCAAGAAACTATAAGGAAATAGTAGGAGATCCATTATATGATCCAAATAGGCATACATTTATAAAAAAATTAATGTATGATGAAGAAGGAAATTTAATATTTAGTTAAAAAGTGGATAATATAGGTAATTGTAAAGTTACCTATATTTCTTTAAATCTTTATAAAACGTTTAAGTTGGTTAAAAGGGGGAATTCAATTGAATTTAATGAAAAAATCAAATTCAAGACTAATGAGGTATAGGCGATTAATATCAATGGTAATAATATTTGCTTTGCTGATTAGTCTATTACCAACAGATTTTATAACTAAGAAGGTATCAGCAAAAACTAAAGCTGAAAAAAATGGAGATGTAATAAAACTATCTAATGAATTCTTTAATATTGAAATTGGAGAATATGGTCAAATTACTTCTTTAATGATTGTGGGAGATAAGTACCCAACTAATTATGTTATGAATGCAGAAAATAGTCCTAATCAAAATACTGATGATCATCAATGGATGGGAGAGTTAATGTTTAATACAAAGGTTGGTGATTCTACAGAATGGACAGAGTCTTGGACTAATTCATCTAATTCAGTTAGAGATATAAAGTTAGATGGAAATAAGGTTGTAATAACTTATGAGAATGCAACTGAAGATAAGGGTATAAAAGATTTTAAGTTAGTTGAAACATATTCACTAGTAGATGATAAGCTTCGTTGGGAGATTACAGTTACAAATACTAGAGATGAGAAAATAGAATTTGGCGATTTTGGATTGCCACTTGCTTTTAATGAAATATGGCCAGGCGGAGAAGAAATATATGAAACAAGAGTAGTTGATCACTCTTATGTAAGTAATGAATCATCATATATTTATATAACAAGACCAAGTGGACAAGGTCAATTTTTAGTAATGACTCCAGATGCAGATACAGAAGCAGGCTTTGAATATCAAGATCACTGGAGAATAGAAGAAAGAGGTCAAACTAATTGGGCTCAAGATCAAGCAGGTTGGGCTAATGGATTGAATGTTTTTTATATACATTCCAATGTAATAAAGAAAACTAATAGAGGATACTTAGAAAATACTTCTTTATTCTTAGAGGCAAATGAAAGTAAAACATATGCTTTTAACTTTTCAGTTGCACAAGATGAAGCAGATATGAAAACTACACTTTATGAAGAGGGATTAATTGATGCTGTTGCACTTCCAGGGATGATTTTCTCTACTGATATGCCAGCTAAAGTTGATTTACATTATAAAAATGATGTAGACCAAATAACAAAAATAGAAATAGAATGTCCTCATGAAACAGATTTACATTCAGGAGAAAAAACTTGTGAACATGAAGATATACCATGTACAAAAAATGTAGGAACATCTTTTGAATATTTAGAAAGTAAAACTGTTGACGGAGAACTTCATCATATATATGAAATAAGATTATCTTGTCTTGGACAAAATAATGTTCATATATACTATGAAGATGGAAAAGAGACAGTATTACAGTTCTATGCTATTGAACCTGTTGCAGATGCTTTAGAAACTCATGGAGACTTTATGGTTGAAAAAACTCAATGGGATGCCCCAGGAGAAATATATGATAAAGTATTTGATGATTGGATGATGGATACACAAAGTAAAAGAGGTGTCTTCAATGGATATTGGGGATGGGGAGATGACTGGGGATTAACTCATGGTGAATACTTAGCTGAAAAGAATGTATACCAACCAGTTGTTGAACAAATTATAGCTGTTGATGAGTATTTAGATACTGCAATTTGGAATGGATTAATGGCAGAGCATCAAGATGATTATTTAATACATGACTTCTTAATGCCAGAACCAAATACAACACCAACTTATAGAGGATATGCTTATCCACACATATATAACACTTATTTTTCAATGTATCAAATAGCAAGAAAGTATCCGGAAATGGTTGACTATATAGAATCTCCAGAAACTTATTTATTAAGGGCTTACAATATAATGAAAGCTTTATATGGAGATAGAGTTGCGTATAACTGGGAAACTGGTCTTATGGGAGAATTAACAACTCCAGCTATAATTGAAGCTTTAGAAGTAGAAGGGTTCTATGATGAAGCTAAAACTATAGAAGATATTATGGAAAAGAAATATAACAACTTTAAAAATACTAAGTATCCATATGGATCAGAGTATACTTACGATAATACTGGTGAAGAAGCTGTTTACACTTTAGCTAAGCTTCAAGGAAATACAGAAATGATGGAAAAAATAGATTGGAAGACAAGAGCTTGTCGTGGATTACAATCTGTTTGGTATCATTATGGTGTTCCAACAACAATATGTGGTGAAAATTGGTGGAACTTCCAATACACAGCTTCATTAGCAGGATACTGTATGGATGACTGGCTAAGACTTCAAGATAATGATATGACGCAAGAAGAAAAAGCTTATGCTGAAAGAATAAACTATGCTGGTAAAATTGCGAACTTAACAGCTATAAATTCAGGACAAATGTGCGGTGCTGAAGACAATATAGGTACAGTTTCTTGGACATACCAAGCTGAAAAAGGTAACTTAGGGGGACAAGGTACTGGTGGAGGAACTCTTCATAATGGTTGGAGACAAATGGCTGGTGAGGCTGATTTAGGTCTGTTTGGAGCATTACAAATTTTATCTTCGGATGTAACTGTGGATCCTGTATTTGGTTTATTCGGATATGGATGTGAAGCTACCGATAATGGCGAATATTACACTATAGTTCCTAAAGATGGTTTATTTATGAAATTAAACTTAATAGATGAAGAAATATATATTGAGTTTGATAATGATCAATATACTCAAGCTAAAGTAAATAAAGATGGAACAGGTGCTACTTTCAATATTAAAAACTTAAATAAAACTGCTCATAATTCTGCTATATCATTTACTGGTCTTAAGGCTGGTTCTTATGACTTATTAGTAAATGGAGAAGTAGCAGGACAATTTAATTGTATAGAGGGAAAAGATGCTGTTGTTAATGTACCAATGCCAGAAACTGATGCTGAAGTTACAATTGTTTTAGGAGAAACTCCTGAAAATACAGCTCCAGTTGTAGAAGCAGGTGAAGGAAGTGAAACTTTACGTTCTGAAGGCTTTACTTTAAAGGGAAATGCTACTGATGACGGTTATCCAAACTTAGAATTAACTTATGAATGGAAAATGGTTAGTGGACCAGAAGGTGGAGAAGCTAAATTAGAAAATAGTGATAAGTTAATAACAAAAGGAAAGGTAACTAAGGCTGGAGCTTATGAATTTGAATTAGTAGTAAGTGATGGTGAATTATCAAGTTCAGATAGAGTAACTATTATAGTTAAGGAAGATCCACCACTACCAGAGGTATTATTAGAATATACCTTTGATAGTATTGAAGAAGATACTGTAAAAGATACTTCAGGATCTAATAATGATGGGGATATAGTTGCAAGAAGAGAGATTATTGAAGGTAAGATTGGAAATGCTATAAAGTTTAATGGAAAAACTGGATATGTACAATTACCTAAGAATATTACTAAGAGAGTTGAAGATGTTACAATTTCAGCTTATGTAAATCTTAATGAAGCTCCGATATCAGGATCAAGATTATTTGAACTTGGTAATGTAGATGGTGAATGCTTATATCTATCATTTGTAGAGGGGGGTAAAGCACAATTAACTATTCCAGATTTAGATAATGGCAAAGATATTGTAATTAAATCAGACAAAAAATTTGTTTCAGGATATTGGAAAAATATAACTGTAACTATTAGCAATAGTACTGCATCATTATATGTTGATGGTGTATTAGAAGGTGAAAATACAAATATATCATTTAACTTAGCAGATTTAGAAACAACTCCTAAAAATTATATAGGAAAATCACAATTTGAAGGTGTTTCATTATTAAATGGAGCAATAGATGAATTCTACATTTTAACAAAGGCTCTTTCAGCAGAGGAAATAAAAGATAGATATGAAATAAAAGAAGATATAGTATTAGAAAAAGTTGAAGAAGTTAATGTTATGACTTATAAAACTGTTAAGCCAGAGCTTCCAGAAATGGTTAATGGAATTTTATCAAACGGAACTTATGGAGAGTCTGAAGTTATTTGGGATGAATTAACAAAGGATTTATACGCTACAACTGGTGAATTTAGAGTTTATGGAACTTTAGAAGGAACAGATCTAAAGGCTATAGCAAATATTGAAGTTATTTCAGCAGATGAAAATCCATATTTAGTAGCTAGATATAGCTTTGATGAAATTAATGAAAATAAAATTGAAGATTTATCTGGTAATGTACACACTGCAGTAATTAATGGAACTGATATTGAAAGTACATTAGTTGATGGAAAATCAAACAGTGGAGTGTTAATGAATAGAGACAATGGTAACTTTATTGCAGTTCAAAATGCAGGAACAGATTTTGCTTCACCAAATGTAACAATTTCTTATTGGTTAAATAGACAAACTGCATTAAGAGGAGAAGCTATTATTGCATGGGCAAAAGGAGATTGGAGTACAACAGGATGGTTTATTAATGCAACATCAGGATCACCAGTAGGTATGTGGATAGATGGAGGATCAACAGGATTTAAAGTAAATGCATCAGCTAGCGAATTCTTTGGTGAAGATGAGTGGGTTAATGTGGCTATAACATGGAATTCTAAAACACAAACAGGTAATATTTATAGAAATGGTGTAGCTCAAGAAATTGAAGTTGTGGGAAGTCCTAAAACTATAAGTAAACCAGTTACAGAGCAAGTGTTAATTAGTAAAAACTATTATGGAACTATTATGAATGAATTTGCTTTAGATGATTTTAGAGTTTATAGTACAGCTTTAGATAATAACTTTATAAAGGGTATATACGAACAAAAGTTAGTAGGATATATGACTGAAAGTATATGGACTAAGCCAGGTATCAAACCAGAATTACCAACTACTATTAAAGGTATTTTAGGTGATTATACTGAAATAGAAGTTGAAGTTAACTGGAATGAAATATCATCAGAGCTTTATGAAAATGAAGGTAAGTTTACTGTAGAAGGTATAGTTGAAGGTTCTAATATTAAAGCTATATGTGAAGTAGTAGTATCAGAAACAAAACCAGAAAATCCAGTAGTAGTTAGTTTTGCAGAAGTTATAGTAGAAACTGAAGCAGGTATTAAACCAGTATTACCTAAAAAGGTAACTGCTAAGCTTTCAGATAATACAATAGCTAGATATAATGTAGTTTGGGATGAAATAAGTGAAGATAAGTATGAAAATGATGGTGAGTTTACAGTTAATGGTTCAGTTGAAGGAACTGATGTTAAAGCAATTTGTAAGGTAGTTGTAAATGGTAAGGAAGAAGAAATTCCAGAAGTTGAACGTACAAATATAGCACCAGATGCGACTCCAACAGCAAAATATACAAATTCAGATTTAGGTGGAATAACTACTATAAATGATGGATTTGATCCAGTAAACTCTAGTGATAAGAGTCATGGATTATGGCATAACTGGGGTGAAGAAGGATTAGATGAATGGCTACAATATACTTGGGAAAGCCCAGTAACAATTGATGCTACAGACGTATATTACTTCACTGATGGTGGTGGAATAAATATGCCAGGTTCAGTAGATTTCCAATACCTTGCTGAAAATGGAGAATGGAAGTATGTTGAAGATGCAGTAGGTTTAGGTGGAGAAGCAGATCAATACAATAGAACAACATTTAAAGCTGTAACAACAACAGCATTAAGAATGAATTTATATCCAAGTAAATTAGGTTTAGGTGTTATTGAATGGAAGGTATATGCGGTTCCGGAGATAGAAGTTCCTACAATTATATCAATTTCTGAAGTTGATGTAGAAACAATAGCAGGAATAGAACCAGTATTACCAATTGTAGTGACTATAACTTATTCAGATGGTACAACTAGTGAAGTTAACGTTGTATGGAATAGTATTTCTTCAGATTTATATGAAAAAGTATCTGTATTTACAGTAGAAGGTACAGTTGCAGATTCAGATATAAGAGCTATATGTAATGTTACAGTAAGGGAAAATAAAGTAAGAGATGCAATAAGTTCAATAAATAATAATTATAGCCCAAGTATTGTAGAAAATAAATTAGTATTACCTAATGTTGAAGAGGGGCTTAATGTATCAATAAAAACTACTAATCCAGAAGGTATTATCGATGTTAATGGAAATATAACTACACCAGAAAATGATACTGAAGTATATGTAGTCTTTACTGTTTCAGATGGAAATATAACTATGGATACCGACTCTATAATAGTTAAAGTAAATGGTAAGCAAGGAATTCCAGATGAAAAGCTTCCTTTTGACAAGACAGATACCGAAACTGGAATAAGAGTAGAGGCTAAGGAAGGCGTTATTTCTAATGAAGCTGACCTTAAGGTAGAAAAAGTTGAATCAGGGTCTATTTATGATTATGTTTTAAATATTATTAAGGATATAGGTAATGTATTTATATCATATGATATTTTTGTAGAAGTAAATGGTGAAAAGGTACAACCAACTGGTGGAAAAGCTAAAGTTACAATTCCAATACCAGCAGATTATAATAAAGATAATTTACTTTTATATTTAATAAATTCCAAGGGTGAAAAAATAAGTATTGAATTTGTAGTAAAGGATAATAATATTATTTTTGAGAGTGATTTATTAGGTATATATTCTTTAGTAGATACTTCTAAAGGTGATGGAAAGCCAGATTTAGATGATGATAAAGAGGAAGAAACAGAAGATAAACCACAAGTTAATCCAGATAATAAACCAAATAATAATGGTTATAATTCAGGTAACAATAACCTACCGGTAACTGGTAATGAGATTTCAATTTATATATTAACATTTGCTATTTTAATAGTTGCTATTGGAGATATATTATTAATAAATAAAAAGAAAATTAGAAAATAGCTTACAGTTAACCTTCATTTTAAATAAAAAATGCAACTAAGAAATAATAAATCTTAGTTGCATTTTTTTTATTTAATATTATCATTATTTTTAATATTAGAACTATAATTTTCTCCTATAACTCTATCATAAGTAATTAAATCTAAAGATTCATTTCTAGAATCAGAACTTTGAATACTTGGTGAGTATAGTGGATATTCATTCATTAATTTCTGCATAGTTTCTATAAAATCTGTTTCTTTAGAATTAATTAAATCTAATAAAACAAAAGGTATATAAAATGCAGAAATAGTATTAATATTTGTATTAAAAATACTAGAATCATAATTATTCCATAGTATATATTTTTGATTGTAAATTAAATCAGCATTATTATCAGAAACTCCTAATCTATCATAAACATTATCATCAGGAGTAAAGAATGGGAAGTGATCACCTACAAAAACAAGTATTACATCTTCATTAAAATCTTTTAACCAATTTGTAAATTCTTTTAATTGATCACTAGTCTCTTTAACACCAGCTAAATAATAAGATAGTTGGTCTGCACCTTCAGCAGTTTCAGCATAGTATGGTTGGTGATTTTGCATAGTAGTTGCAAAGATATAACTTGGACTTTTATTTGCCTGTAAAACACTTTTAATTTGATTAAAAACACTTTTATCAGAAATATATCTTCTAAAGTTTTCAGTTTCAACTGTCATACTATCGTCAAAATATAGGTTATCAAATCCATATTCTGTATATAATGTATCCCTATCATAAAATGTTTTACTAAAGGGATGAATATATGCTGTATTATAACCAAGAGTTTTGAAGTAACTTGGAATAGTATCAATAAATTCTTGCTTTTTTAATAAGTTTTGTGGAACTGATGGTGTATTAATTGCATAGGTTGGTAAACCTGTTAACAATTCAAACTCAGTTCTTGTGGTATATCCTCCAAAGGTTGGAACTACACAGTTGCCAACATATCCTTCAGAACCAACTGAATCAAATCCTGAATAAATATCATTATTAATATTTAATGAATCAAAAACTCTAAAATCACTAAAGGATTCAGACATAATGAAAATAACATTAGGAGTATTTTCAGTGTTTTTTTCAGTATTATTATCTACATCATTATTAGATATTAGATTTTTTATAGAGTCATAACTATAATTTTCTGGTGGATTTACAATATCCATTAAGTTTTCAGATGTAGTCTTTGCTAAATAAGGCAGAAAACCTATATCACTAAATTGTTCGTTACTTTCTAGAATATTAGTAGCTGCAGGCGTTTCTATTTCAAAAACAGAAAAAATCTTAGCAGATATAGAAGTTGTTAAGAATATAGTTATTAACATACTTATAAATACGCAACTACAGATACGCTTTTTAAGTGAAAAGTCTAAAGTTAAATTGTTTTTATAAGTTAATAAAATATATACAACTAATATTACAAAGTTAAGAACTAGTGGATAAGTAATTTTTAATGAAGCAAATTTTCCTACATCACTTATATTTTTAGTCATTAGTAAATCACTAATTACTAAATGACTTCCGCTAGTTTTATATTTAAAATATTCAATACATGAGAGGATGTAAAATATACCTCCATGAATGGCCATAGATAAATAAGCTTTTTTAAATATAAGGAAAATTATAGTAAATAATATAGCGCAAATAATAATATTAAATAATAATATATTGGGTTTTTTCATTAAGAACTTTAATGTACCATTAAAATTCTGACATATATTATATTCTAATAAAACTGATAAAAATAATGGATATAATATAATTAATAAGTACTTAGGTATATTTTTAAAATTGAGTTTCATTATAAGATAATAACTCCTTTCTGGTAGATACCTTGAGAAATTACAAGTTTCAAATATATTATATACTTAAAATATTTTTTTTGAAATTAACTTAAGAGAATATTAAGAGAAATTTAATGGAATTAACAATAAAAATCCAATTCATATTACATAAATTTACTTTTTAAATTTAAGATATTTTGTACAAACTAATTTTAGTAAATAAAATTAGAATGGAGTGGTTACAATGTTTGGCATACCAGTAATTGAGTGGGTTGGATATGTAGCATCAATTATGATTGCTATATCCATAATTATGACTGATATAGTAAAGCTTAGAGTAATAAATTCAATAGGGTGCATATTATTTGCTATATATGGGTTTACAGTAAAAGCTTACCCAGTAGGAATAATAAATTCATTTATATTCTTTGTGAATAGTTATTATTTATATAAGTTTTATAAAGATAAATAAAAATAATTAGTAATTCATTACATGTGTCTCAAAGTTTTAACTTAAAGTTTACAAAAAATTAAATATGTATATAATAAAATAATGAATAAAATTAGGGAGGCGCTTTGTATAACTATGAATTTAGAACAAATTATAAACAAAATTATTAATTGGATAACTACAGAAGGAATAAAGTTAGTTATATGGTTATTTTTATTATGGATTGGTTGGAAACTTGCCAAAAAAGTAGTAAATATAATGAATAGAACTTTAGAAAAAAGAAATGTAGATGCTACAGTAAGGTCCTTTTTAGATACTTTTATGGAAGTTGTATTAAAAGGAATAGTAATTTTTATATTTTTAGATCAAGTAGGAATTAAAACTACAGGAATAGCAGCATTACTTGCATCAGCAGGGGTCGCTATAGGACTTGCGTTACAAGGCAGTTTATCTAATTTTGCTGGAGGCGTAATAATATTATTAATAAGACCATTTAATGTTGGAGATTATATTGAAGGGGCTGGACACGCAGGAACTATAGAGAGGATAGGAATGTTTTATACTCATATGGCAACTGTGGATAATAAACTTATACTTGTGCCAAATGGTAACTTAGCAAATGGAAGTATAGTTAACTATTCAGCAAAAGAATTAAGAAGAGTAGATTTAACTTTTGGTGTGGGATATGAGCAAGATGTTCTTAAAGTAAAGAGAGTATTAGCTAATATTGTTGATGATCATGATTTAATTTTGAAAACACCTGAATCATTTATAGCACTTTCTGCTCATGGAGATAGTGCTATTAATTTTGTAGTAAGAGCTTGGGTTAATAATAGTGATTATTGGAAAGTATATTTTGATTTGCTTGAATCAGTTAAAGTTAAATTTGATGAAGAGGAAATAAGTATACCTTATCCACAAATGGATTTA
This sequence comes from Clostridium sp. D53t1_180928_C8, assembly GCF_015667795.1. Taxonomy (GTDB): domain Bacteria; phylum Bacillota; class Clostridia; order Clostridiales; family Clostridiaceae; genus Clostridium. The sequence continues at coordinate 125,158 of NZ_JADPEL010000004.1, read as the reverse complement.
CATATAAAAAAAGAAGCTTTAATGGAAAATAAAATAATGTAATTTAACTATATACCTCTAGTAAGTATAGATTATTTTTATACTTATAGGGGTATTTTAATTTTAAAAAAGAATATTATGATGCTTTTTGTGTAATAAGGGAAGATTATAGTGTATAATAATATGTAAATATTTATATTAAACCTAATATATAAAAAGAGGTGTGGCATGAAAAATATAATGGATTCGCTTTTGGGGCTTTATGATATGATGCAAAAGGATTTTGGAGAAGAGCGAAAAAAGAAAAGAAATTTTAAACATATTAGAGCATATTTTGATATGGAAGAGCATGATGGATATACAATAGATGATCAAACTTGGGATGACTTTAATATGGATGAAGTTTTTGCTAAGGTTGATAGGACTTATAGTAGTGCAGGGGAAGCTATTTTATATAAAATGCTTAGAAATCCACTTCATGATAAGAAAAAGTTAAATGAGAGAGATGAATTTGTTGAAACATTAAGAAAATCTACTGATTTAAGAACAAAATTGCAAATGATTTATTTTAAGTTAGGATATGATAGAAAAAATACGTTTTTAGATATGATAATAGAATCGTTAGAAGCAAATAAAACAAAATATTATTTATACCTTTTATTTGGTAGAGTTTTAATGTTTGGAACAATATTATTTTCTATAATATTAAAGGAGCCTATGTTACTTTTAGCTACATTTATATTGTTATGGGTAAATGTATTTATTAATGATAAGGAAAGAAAAAATGTTAAATCACAAGGATTACTTTATTTAAGAAATATTATAATTTCAGCAAAAAAAATACAAGAGGTAAAAGATCCAGTAATTGAAAGTTACAATGTTAAAATTAAAGAACTATTAAAGGAATTAAAGGGTATAGATAGTGCAACTAAGCCAATTCAACTTGCTAATACTGGCGGTGGTGTTTTTGAAATTTTAACTATTCCATTTTTATTAGAAGAAACTGCATTTTACAGAATTGCTAATTTATTAGAAGAAAAAAGAGAATATATTTTAGATTTATATTATTTAATTGGTGAAATAGAAAGTTATATATCAATAGCTTCTTATAAGGAAGAAATAAAAGGAAAGTATACTAAACCTAAGTTTGTAGATAAAGTAGGTATTAATATAGTTGATGGCGTACATCCTTTAATAAAAGATGCAGTACCTAATTCAATTAATTTTGAAAAGAGAGGAATTGTTTTAACAGGTACAAATATGGCAGGAAAATCTACATTCTTAAGAATGATAGGACTTAATATTATATTTGCTCAAACATTCAATTTTACTTTAACTAAAAAATATGAGGCATGTTTCTTTAATATAGTTTCTTCAATTAGTCCTAGTGATGATGTTACTTTAGGAAAGAGTTATTATATGGCAGAAGCTGAAGCATTACTTAGAATAATTAAAGCTTTAGATTTAGATTTACCAGTATTTTGTCCAATAGATGAAATATTTAGAGGTACTAATCCAATAGAAAGAATAGCATCTTCTGCAGAAATATTAAAATATATTAATAGTAAAGAGAGTATATCAATAGTTGCAACACATGATAGAGAACTTACAGATATTCTTAAAGAAAATTATGATTTCTTCTATTTTAGTGAAAAAGTAGATAGTAAGGGATTAAACTTTGATTATAAATTAAAAAGAGGAGTATCTAAAACACGTAATGCAATTAAGCTATTGGATCATATAGGATATCCAAGAGAAATAATTAAAAAGTCTTATAATAGAGCAGAAACTTTAGAAAAATATATGTAAAACTTAAGCTTCCATCAGAAATTATATTTAATTCTGATGGAAGCTTATTTTATTTTTCTATTGTTTAAATGTTTACATAAAAATAAAATGTAGAAATTTAAAGTATTTTTAAAAATATATAAATATTATGTAGATATTTTTATGGAAAAAAATACCTAAAGAAGCTATAAAATTAGTGAAAAAACTCCTATAATAAGTATAGGAGTTTGAATTGTGGAGGGTATATTGTGAAAAAAAAAGGTAAGTTTAAGGTTCTATTTGTTATAATAATAGGAATAATTTTATTGGTAATTCCCATAACTATACAGGCTAAAGGAGAAGTTTCTAAATCGGTTTTAGATAAATATGTTGTAATAGGTGATGAAATATCGTTAGAGTCTAATAATTATTATGAGGTTTCATATGTTTCATTAATTAAAGATTTCTTATATGCTTTAAATGATAATTTGGAATATATTAATTTAAGCAATGATGGAGCAACATCTTCACAATTACTAAATGTAGTAGATAGTAATAAAGAAAAGTTAAAAGATGCAGATTTAATTACAATTTCAATTGGTGGAAATAATATATTAAGTGCTGTATTAAAGAGCTTAAATATTGATGAAGTAAGTTTGCAGAATTATGATGAAAATAAGTTTGACTCTATAATAAGCGAGTACTTAAATAGTGAAGAAGTTAAAGCTAAAATTTTAGATGAGATAAGTATATTTTCAAAAGATTTTCCTAATATAATAAAGAAAATAAAAAAATTAGCTCCTAATGCTGATATATATGTGAATACAGTATATAATCCTATTAATAAAAAATGTGAAATTTATGAATTTTTTAATTCTCAAATAAATTTAATTAATGATGTTATTGTTAAAAATAATAGTAATAATGATTATAAAATTTTAGATTGTTATCAAATATTAAATAATGATGATGTATTGAATTTTAAGATTGAAAATGGTGTAGCTAAAATTTCACCTAATAAAGTTGGACATGCAATGATGGCCAATCAAGTAATTTCAGATTATGAAGAATATGTTAATCTAGAAGTAGACAAGATTACAGCTACTAGTAATAATATTACAGGTAAAACTATTCCTAATACTAATATTATTGTTGTATCTGAAAATGGTACAGTAGGAACAACGCAAGCAAAGGCTAATGGAGAGTTTGAAGTTAAAATATCACCAATGGTTTCTGGAACTAATATAGAAGTTTTGGTTTATGATAAAAAGATTTTTTCTATATTGTACAAATTTGAGAAATTAGTAGTTAAAAAGGATTTATTTACATCGTAGTTTTAACTATATAGAAAGGTATTGAACAATTATAATTTGGCTTAAAAAGGGTAATACTAAACTTGAAATACTTAGGAGTAATAATAAACTAAAGAAAACATTGGAGGAAAAAGTTATGAAGAAAAAAGTTGTATCATTATTAATATGTTCAGCATTAATGATGGTTGAAGGTGTTACTACTTATGCACAAACTTTAAGTACTAGTCCAGCAGAGGGTAATAAAACTACAATAGAAGCACCTTCAGAAAATAAGGAGCAAAAGAAGGAAAAGGAAACTTCACAAGCTCCAGAAGAAAAGAGTACAGAAGATAAGTGTAAAAAGACTTCTAAGGAATCATCAAAAGATGATATAGAAGACACTTCAAGTAATCCTTGCAAGAAAAAAGAAAAGAAAAAGGATAAAGAAGATAAGTGCGAAGATAAATGTAAGGATAAGTGCAAAGACAAATGTAAAGACAAATGTAAAGACAAATGTAAAGACGATGTAAAGAAGGAAGAGAAAAAAGAAGAAACTAAGTGTAAAGAAAGTAAAAAAGAAGAAATTAAAGAAGAAAATAAGTGTAAATGCAGAGATGAAGAAAAATCTGATAAAATAGAAAAATCTTCAGAAAAATCTGCTGAATAATATATTATTAAATTCTCCTAATCTAGGTATTAATAGACTAGGAGAATTTTTTTTTGAATTTCCTAGGGAATTAAGTTTACAGAATTACATAACACCTTTCCTATAGAATCATTAATTACTAAATTAGCTTTGTTATCAGCAGAAGTAGGACTCTTATTAATAAGTATTAGATTTTTACCATTGAAGTAATCTATAAGCCCAGCAGCAGGATATACAACTAAAGAAGTACCACCAATAATTAAAGTATCAGCATTAGCAATAGCATTAACAGCTCCTCTAATAGTAGCATCATCTAATCCTTCTTCATATAAAACTACATCAGGTTTAACAGTCCCACCACATTTAGTACAAGTAGGCACACCTTTTGATTCTAAAATAAATTTTTCATTGTAAAAAGCATGACATTTAACACAATAGTTCCTTAAAACAGAACCATGAAGTTCAAATACATTTTTACTACCAGCAGCTTGATGAAGTCCATCTATATTTTGAGTTATAATAGCTTTTAATTTACCCATTTCTTCAAGTTTAGCAAGAGCAATATGTGCAGCATTAGGTTTTGCTTTAGGATATATTAGTTTAGCTTTATAGAAGTTAAAAAATTCTTCTGGATATCTTATATAAAAACTATGAGATACTAATTGTTCAGGAGTAAATGTTATATTAAGTTTTTCATTAAATAATCCATTAGAGCTTCTAAAGTCAGGAATTCCAGATTCTGTAGAAACTCCTGCCCCACCGAAGAAAACTATATTATTACTATTCTTTATTATATCAGCAAGTTGTTTAATTTTATCATCCATTAAAAATCATCTCCAAATTATATTTATTAATTTTATTATGTCACAAATGATTTAAAAGTAAAATCTAGAATTTGTATTACAGGGATTAATAAAAATATAATTAGAAATCATAGGTAGATTTAATTTGTTTAATATGATATGAACTAAAAAAAATGGAACGTCAATATTGGCGTTCCATCTTGGATTTAAATATATAGTTATTATATTTTTATTATTCAAAAGTTGAATTTTGGAAAGGGATAAAATAACCTTGAGGATGTGCACATACAGGGCAAGCTTGAGGAGCTTCTGTACCCTCATATATAAAGCCACAATTAGTACACATCCACTGAATTTCTTCAGCAGATTTAAAAAGTGTTCCATTTTCAAGTTCTTGAGCATATCTATTAAATCTAGCACTATGAACTCTTTCAATAGAAGCTATTTTGTCAAAAAGCATAGCGATGTCAACAAAGCCCTCTTCTCTTGCAATTTTACTAAACTCTGTATAAATTTCGTTACCTTCAGCAGACTCATGCTTTGAAGCGGCTTGTAAAAGTAATAAAGTAGAAGATTCTACTTCAGCTGGATAAGATGCAGTAATATCTACTTCCTGACCAGTAAATTCTTTTAATCTTTTCATAAATTCCCAAGCATGTGCCTTTTCCTGATCAGCTGTATATGTAAATAATTGCTGTAAAATAGCATATCCTTCCTTTTTAGCAACGGAAGCAGCAAAAGTATATCTGTTTCTAGCTTGACTTTCACCTGCAAAAGCACGCATTAAATTTTCTTTAGTTTTGCTATTGTTTAAATTAACCATAATATCAAACCTCCTAATGATAAAATTATTATTAGGATTAAATACTTAAAATATACATAAGAAAAAAATAGATTTGGTATTTATATTATGATATTATTCCTAAATTAGAAGATGACTTAAAATCATTGATTATATCATTAAATATTTTTCTAAGAGTTTGTCCAATTTCTATATAAGCTTCATCATTTAAGTTAGTAAGAGAAACTCTAAGACCCCATCTTGAAGAAGCAAAACCATCACCATTTAAAAGAACAGTTGAGTAATTATTTGCTAAATCATATAGGATGTCAAAGGGAGTATAATTACTTTCGATAAACTTTGATGCTGCATCACCATGTTCAATTCTTGCCCAATCTAAAAGATTTATTTCTGTATAATATGATGCATAATGAGGATCATTAAATAATTCAACATCTAAGCCTTCGCATAAGAATTTTTTTCTCTTTCTGCATATTGATTTAGTTAAATTTTTATAATTATCTTTAGAATCAATTAATGCAAAGGCACAGAAAAATGCCATTTGTACTTGTTGAGGTGTTGAAAGGCCAGCTGTATGATTTAAAGCAACTTGCCTACTATCAGCAACAATTCTATCAATAAAAGAAACACTTTCAGGGTTACAAGATAGATGACAGTATCTTGTATTTAAGTTTGCCTTATGTATTTCAGGAAGTTCAGAAATAAGTTTATTATAAATATTATTTTCATTAATCATAACTGCACCCAGTCTCCAGCCAGTTACACCAAAATATTTTGATAATGAATACACCCCAATAGTATTAAATGGTAAATAGCTAATTACAGATTTAAAGTTGTCTACAAAGGTACAGTAAACATCATCCGTAATAATCATTAAATTAGGATTATAGTTATCTACTATATCTTTAAGTGATTTTATACAAGTGTCGTTTAATGCAATAGAAGCAGGGTTATTAGGATTAACAATAAATACTGCTTTAATACTTTTATCCTTTAGTTTATTTAATTGTTCTTCAGAATACTGATAAGTTGGTATTCCGTTTTCATCAACTTCATTTGCATGAATATTAATTACATCAAAATTATAATGAGGTAAGTGAGGTATTTCTAAATAAGGAGTAAAAATTGGTGTCATAAGTGCAATTTTATCTCCCTTATTTAAAAGATGATTTTTTTCTAGTGAGTCGAAAATATAACACATTGCAGCTGTGCCACCTTCGACTCCAAAAACATCAAATTTACTTTCAAATTGTGAACAACCACATAATTCTTTAAGTAAATATTTATTAACTATTTTTTCTATATGTATAAGCATTCTATCTGGAACTGGATAATTATCTCCTATTATTCCATCTGCTAATTCAAAAATCCATTCATCTTCATTAAATCCGAGATTATCTATTCCATAATTATAAACTTCTTTTATTAAATTTATTCCTGGTAATGAAGGGTTAGCATTAATATATTCTAATAATCTTTTAGCAATTCCGTCTTTTTGAACCATTCCAGCTAAGTCATCGATGTTTAATGATTTTTGTGTTTCAGATATAGCAAATTGTCCAAATGTAAAGAATGCTTGTCTAGGGGTAGCTGCTGTCCAGTTAGGATTACCTCTACCAGCATCTAATATAGTAGTATTATTTAGTTTAGCTAACTTTAATAGTTTATCCTTAAACTCAAAAGGGCTTACTTTACCATAAATGTTTCTAAGTTTTTCTTTAGTTAATTCTGTATTCAAAATTGAATGTCTCCTTTCAGAGTGTATAAACACTGAAATATTTCTTGCATTTAATAATTTTATAACATATTTATTAAAATTAAAATAGTAAATATCACTTTTAATAATATGATAAAAAATATATAGGAAATTTAATATTATCTATTAGATTATTATAAAATTAAGGTGTTAAAAAATTAAATGTTAAAAAAACATACATATTATTATTATGTTATAACTTAGTAACACTGTATAATTTCATTCATATAATGGATTGAGAATATATAAGTAAAAGGATAAATAGGATGAAAAATAAGTATAGATTGAAAATAATTATTTTTAGCATAGCATTTATTTTATCTATAAGTACTATATATACAGATAAGCCTAAAGCTATAACAATAGGAGAAAATTTAAAATCACAAAATATTTGTTTAGTTAGTAAGGCACAAGAAGAGACATATTATAGAGTAATAGCAGGAAGCTTTAAAAATAAAACAAATGCTAAAAATATGATGAATATTATGAAGAGTATAGGTTATGATTCTTTTATAAGTACTGAATTAATAAATGGAGAAACATTTAATAGAGTAGTAGTAGGTAGTTTCAAAGATAAGGATAATGCAAACAATAGACTAAAGGAGTTAAAGAAATTAGGATATGATACATTTATTGATACATTTATAAAAAATGAAGATAATAGTATAAGATATTATGCTGTTGTAGCTGGTAGTTTTTCTAAGCGAGAAAATGCAAATAATAGGATTGATGAATTAGAAAAAGGAGGATATGACTGCTATATTAGCGTTGAGACAATAGAAGGAAAAATATTTAATAGAATTATAGTTGGAAATTTTATAGATAAAATTAATGCAGAAAATATGGTTGAAAACTTAGTTGAAAAAGGATATGAAGCATTTATAGCTATTTATGATGTTGAAGGATTAGATGTTCCAGAAGAAAATAGTGAAATGAAATATTATGCAGTAATAGTTGGAAGTTTCAAAGATAGTAGTAATGCAAATGATAGGGTAAAAGAATTAAAGGATAAAGGAATAGATTGTTATATTAGTAAAAGTAATATAAATGGAGAAATATTTAATAGAGTTATTATTGGATGTTTTAGAAATAAAGATAATGCAGAAAGTATGCTAGATAATTTAAAATCAGGTGGATATGAAACATTTATAGATGTTTATACTCAATAATAAAAAATGGTGAAGAATAAATCTTCACCATTTTTTAATGAGTTAAAACTTCAACACCAGTTTCTGTTACTAAAACAGTGTATTCCCATTGTGCTGAAGGATAGCCATCTTCAGTTAAAACTGTCCAGCCATCAGCATCATCAATAAATATATCAGGAGTTCCCATATTTATCATAGGTTCTATTGTAAATACCATGCCAGGAACTAATAGCATTCCAGTACCTTTTTTACCAACGTGAGAAACAAAAGGAGTTTCATGGAATTCAAGTCCTATACCATGACCACCAAATTCTCTAACAACAGAATAACCATTAGCCTCAGCATGTTTTTGTACAGTTTCAGCTATATCACCTAAATATCCCCATGGCTTTGCTGCTTCTAAGCCTTTGTCTAAGCACTCTTTTGCAACTCTTACTAGTTTATCTAAGTCAGGATGAACTTCACCTATTTTGAACATTCTAGATGCATCAGAGAAATATCCATTATATATGGTAGAAACATCTACATTAACAATATCCCCTTCTTCTAAAATTACATTTTTACTAGGAATGCCGTGGCACACTTCATCATTTACAGAAGTACAAACACTCTTAGGGTATCCTTGGAAGTTAAGCGGGGCTGGAATTGCACCTTGTGATACTGTGAAGTCATGAACTATAGTATTTATTTCTTCAGTTGACATTCCTGCCTTAATATTTTTACTAACTAAGTCTAGAACAGCTGTGTTAATAGCAGAACTTTCCTTTATTTTTTGGATTTGCTCTGGTGTTTTAATTATATTTCTAGGCGGTACTATGTGACCTTTTAGTCTATATGAGTTTATTTTTTCATCAAATTGAAGATGACAATTTTTATATTTTTTATTACTACCACACCAACAGTGGTCATTTCTATTAAGATTCATCTTTTTATCTCCTTGTATCTATTTATATACTTTTATTATAGTACTTTATTAGTAAAAATGAAAATAATTAATATAACAAATAAAATAATTGTATATTAGTAGATTAGTATTTTATAATATAATTAAAAAGTTTGAAAGGTAAAATGTTATGAAAAATAGAATATCAAAGTCAAAAAAGTGCATATATACTTCTTTTATAATTATAGGTATACTATTAATTTTATATTATGTACTATTAAAAATAATGTTTGGTTTTGTTGCTTTTTCTAATATGTTTTGTATATTAGGAATAATTATACTTATTTACGGATATGTTGAACTAAATTTTAAAATAGATTTTTGGGAAAGGATACCTAAAAGTTTAAGAGGAATAATTAAGATTTTATTTTGTATAGGTTTAGTAATATTTGTAGCAGTTGAGAGTGTTATAATTTATAATGGAAATCATTATGATACTGAAAAGCCAGATTATTTAATTGTTTTAGGTGCAGGACTAAGAGGAGATAAGATAAGTACATCATTATTATATAGATTAGAAACTGCGTTAGATTTTCATGAAATTTATCCAGATTTAAAAATAGTTGTATCTGGTGGACAAGGAGAAGGGGAGAGTATAACGGAAGCAACTGCAATGCGTAATTTCCTAGTTGATAATGGTGTTGATTCAAGTTTGATTATTATGGAAGATAAATCAACAAATACATATGAAAACTTTTTATATAGTAAACAAGTATTAGAAAATGAAACAGGAAAAGAAGATTTTACAGTAACAGTAGTATCTAATGGGTTCCATATGTATAGGTCAAAGTTTTTAGCGAAAGAAGTGGGATTTAATGTTTATGGTTATCCAGCGCCATCACATAAAGCTTCATCATTGGTCTTTTATGTAAGAGAATTCTTTGGAGTAATAAAAGCATATATATTTAGACAGTAATAAAAGTAATTGAGGAGTATAGATAATATTCCTCGATTACTTTTATTTATATAAAAACAAACCAATATAACAAAATATATTATTTATTAAAATAATAAAAAATATACTATAGATATGAAAAATTAGGAGTTTAAATTAGAAAAATAATTAGTTTAGAAATAATATTTTCTATAAAAAATATAAGGGGGAATTAATATGTATATTATAGAAACTAATAATTTATGTAAAGCTTACGGTAAAGATAGGGGTATAATAGATGTTAATTTAAAAGTAAAAGAAGGAGAAATCTTCGGTTTTGTAGGACCTAATGGAGCAGGTAAATCAACTACTATTAGAACGCTTTTAAATTTTATTTTTCCCACATCAGGTTCAGGAAAAATATTGGGAAAAGATATGATAAAGGAAAGTAGGGAAATTAAAAAATATATTGGATATGTACCGAGTGAGGTTAAATTTTACGATGAAGTTAAGGTAAGGGATATAATAAAATATTCAGTAAGTTTTTATGGTGGTGTAAATGAAGAAGAAATAGATAAGCTTTATAAGATATTAGATGTTGATATTAATAAAAAAATGTCAGAGCTTTCTTTAGGAAATAAAAAAAAGGTGGCTATAGTTCAAGCATTAATTCACAAACCAAAGCTATTAATATTAGATGAACCGACAAATGGATTAGATCCATTAATTCAAAAGAAATTATTTGAATTACTAGAGGAAGCAAGGAAAAAGGGAACTACAGTATTTTTATCATCGCATAATTTAGTTGAAGTAGAAAATCTTTGTGATAGAGTTGCTGTTATAAAGGAAGGAAGTATAATTGATACTATAGTTATAGAAAAGTTAGCAAAAAAATCAGGGTTAAAGATAGTTATAAAATCAAAGGAAATAAATGAAAATAATATAAAGGAAATAGGTGGAAAAGTAATATCTAAAGAAAATGATGAAATTATATTTCATTATAACAAGGAAATTGATACTTTGGTTAAACAGATTTCAAAGTATAAAGTAGAAAAATTATTAATTAGTGAACAGACACTTGAAGATACATTTATGAATTATTATGAAAGGAGAGGTGAGAGATAAGATGAATATATTTAAATTTGAATTTAAAAGATTATTAAAGGGTTCTATTATTTGGGCATTAGTATGTAGTGCTATAATTGTAATGTTTATGCTATTCTTTCCAAGTATGAAGGATATGGGGATACAAGAATTAGTAGGATCAAAATTAGAGGCATTACCAGAAGCTTTTTTAGAAGCTTTTAATATAAGTGGAGCTACTGATTTTAGTAATATTACTGATTTCTCTGCTTATGTACTCCAATATATAATAATGGCAGGTGGAATATATGCAGCCATACTTGGAGTATCAGCATTAGTAAAAGAAGAAAGTGAAGGAACTATTGAATTTTTATATTCTAAGCCAATTAGTAGAAGTAGTATAGTTACAACTAAACTTTTATCTTGTGTAGTTATATTTTTTATATTTATAATAATATTAGGTGTTGTAACTATAATTTCATCATTAATAGTTAAGCCTGAAAATGTGGAAATTATTAATGTACTTATGGATATTAAGATATTATATATAGGAATGGCATTTATAGGTTATATATTTATGTCTATAGGTTTTTTAATATCTGTATTTGTTAAATCATCAAAACAAGCAATACCAATAGCTTTAGGAGTGTTTTTTTCAAGTTATGTAATAGGTATTTTTTCAAAGTTGCAAGATAGATTAAATAGCTTAATTTATTTGTCGCCTTTTGATTACGCGGCTCCATCAGAAATAATTAAAAATGGCTTTGAAATAAGATTTATAATAATAGGATTATGTATAATGCTATTTTCAGTAGTAGCAACCTATACTATATATAATAAAAAGGATTTTAATATATAAAATTAAAATTAAATTTAAAATACCATCGCACTTTAGTTAGGGTGGTATTTATTTTCACAAATAGAAATATAAATGAATAAAAACATAATTAAAGATAAATATTAGTATATGTGAGTTTTTTTTATTGAGAAAAATATTGTAGGAGGGTGTTATGGTTAATAATTTTATTTTCAATGAACCTATAAATAATATAGTTAAAAAGAGGAAGTCAATAAGAACTTATAATACTGAAGAAATATCTAGTGAAATAATTGGAAAGCTTAATGATTATATAAGTGAAATTAATGGACCATTTAAAGAAAATATAACCTTTAAAATATTAGATGTTAAGGAAAGAATAAATGGAGCAAAACTTGGAACTTATGGAATAATTAAAGGGGCAAACAAATTTATAGCTGCAAAGGTAAAAGATGGACAATACTCTTTAGAAGAATTAGGATATGAGATGGAATCAATAGTGTTATATGCTACATCAATGGGTTTAGGGACATGTTGGTTAGGGGGAACTTTTAAGAAGGGGCAATTTGCAAAGGCAATGCAAGTAGAAGAGGGTGAAATATTACCTATAGTGTTACCTATAGGGTATGAAAAAGAAAAAAAGAGTATTCTTGATAAAACTATGAGGTTAATAGCAAAGTGTGAAAAAAGAAAGGCTTGGAATGAAATTTTTTATTTTAGGGATTTTTCATGTCCATTAACGCAACACTATACTTTAAATGGATTTAAGGATGCATTTGAAAATGTAAGATTAGCACCATCTGCAATTAATAAACAACCGTGGCGAATAGTAAAGCATGGAAATGAATTTGATTTTTATTTAAATGAAGATAAAGATGAAAAAAAGGAAACTAATTATGATATTAAGAGAATTGATATGGGCATTGCAATGTGTCATTTTGAATTAACTTGTAAGGAGCTTGGAATTAAAGGTAAGTTTAAAGTAGGTTCTCCTAAGATAAGTGATGTGCCTAATAATTGTAAATATTTAATAAGTTGGATTAAAGATTAAAAAATATAAATTTTTATAATACTACAAAATATAAAGTCATATAATATTTAAAAGTATAAAATATGTTTGGAGGCTTGGGTTTTATGGGAGTATGGGGATTAGATATTTATGATGACGATTTAGCAGTTGATATAAGAGATGAGTTTCAAGAGTATTTAGATGAAGGAATGGATGAAAGTGAGGCAATAAATGAATTACTTTTAAATAATGATAATTTATTAGAAGAAGAAGAGGAATGTGGAACAGTTATATTAACTATTGGTTTTTTAGCTAAGGAGAATGAAGTTGATAATTCAAGAGTAAAAAAATTATTAAAGGACTTAAAAAGAAATAAGGATTATTGGAATTATTTAAAAGAAGATTCTATGGAATTGTATGAAGTTAGAATGGATTTGTTTAGAGAGCTAATTTAAAAAATACAAACTTAATGTAAAGGTTAACAAAAGGGTGTGAATGTATTTAAAAAAATAAAATGGATAAAATAATTATACAAAATTTTTTATAAACATTGGAGGTTTTAAATATGGCTTTTGAAAAACTTGAGAAAAAAGTTAATCAAATTAGTAAAAAGATTAAACAAGGAAGACTTTCACAAGAAATAGGAGATGAAATTAGTAGCGTAATTAACGAAATTGAAGATCTTGGTGGAGAGGCAAAGGAAAAATTTAAAGATGCTTTAGAAAATATGAAAAATTCATTAAAGAAAATGAAATAATATATATATAAAGGTATAAAAGAATTTCTTTTATACCTTTTTTATTGAAAATAATAAGTATTTTATAAAGAGAGACTTATCTTAAATAATTATAGAAAATATTAACAATTACATCCTGCTATGTTACTATATAAATATATTTATAATAGTAATTATTTAAGGAGGTATAAATGAATAGAAAGTATGAAATAATTACCCTTATTTTAGTATTAATAGTAATTATAGGAGCATTAATTACAGCTGAGAAAAATGGAACTTTAAGTAAAGAGAAAAATGTATTTAGCATGGAGAACTCTGAAAATGAAAAGATAACTGAAGAATTTATTCCAGAAGATAGTGTAGTTAATTTTGAATTAGATATACCCAATACTTCATTAGAGGTTATAACTACACAGGAAGAAAATATTAAGATAGAGTGTACTTCTTATGGAAAAAGTAAATATATCATAAATCAAAATGGTAATAATGTGAAAATAAAAAAGAAAGAAGATTTCTCTATTTTTAATTGGAATACTAAAAGTGGAATTGTAAAAATATTTATTCCAAGTGGAGTTGTATCTTCATATTATGCTGATATGAGTAATGGGGGAATAAGTATATCTAACATTAATGTAGGAGAGATAGATATTGATACTAGCAATGGAGACATAAGTATTGATAACTTGAATATTAAGAATAAAATTGAAATTGAAACTTCGAATGGCAAAATAAATGTTAGCAACTTATTAGCAAATAATGTAGAGTTTAATTCAAGTAACGGAGATATAAAGTTAGATAATGTTACAGGTAATGATATAAGTATAGATACATCTAATGGGAAAATAAGTATAAATGAATGTCGTGGAAATGAAATAGAATTAGATACATCAAATGCAAAAATTGAAGCATATGAGTGTTATGGAAAAGAAGTAACTTTAAATACTTCTAATGAAAATATAATATTAGAAAATTTAAAGGATAAAGAGTTTATAATAGATGAATTAGAAGTTAATACAAGCAATGGTGAAGAAAGTATTAATGCAAATTATAATCATAAAAAATAAATAAAATAAGCTTTATACTAGGGAGAGATTAAAATGAAAATAAGACGTGCAACAATAGAGGATATAAATATTATAGCAAAGTATAATTATAATCTTGCATTTGAAACTGAAGATAAGAAATTAGATATGAATATTTTAACTAATGGAGTTAAAGCATTAATTGAAGATGAGAATAAGGGTATTTATAATGTTTGTGAGATTAATGGTAAGATTGTTGGACAAATTATGTATACATTTGAATGGAGTGATTGGAGAAATGGTACTTTCTTATGGATACAAAGTGTTTATGTAGATAAGGAGTATAGAGGAAAAGGAGTATTTAAGAGTTTATATAATTATATAAAGAGTATTTGTGATAATGATCATAACATATGTGGAATAAGATTATATGTAGAAAAAGAAAACTATGTAGCTCAAAAAACTTACTCTAATTTGGGCATGAGCCAATGTAATTATTATATGTATGAATATGAAAAATAGGAATGAATATAATATAAGGAGGGAGTATTGTGGATACTGCAGAATTAAAAAGTAGAGCAAGGGAACAAATAAGAGGTAAATGGGCAGTTGCAATAGGAACAGTATTAGTTGCCAACATAATATTAGAAGGTGGTGTTGCATATAAGGTAACTTCTAAATTAGGAATAGAAGGATTGTCATATTCACTTGATTTGATATCGCTTTTATTAGGTGGAGTTATTTCAGTAGGATTATGTAGATTTTTATTGAATATGGCTACAAGAAGAGAAGAGGCAAGATTTGAAAATTTATTTTCAGGATTTAATATTTATCTCAAAACATTAGGTTTAAATATACTAATAACATTAGCAGTTGTTGCAGGAACATTATTATTTATAATACCTGGGATAATAGTTTCACTTATGTTTTCACAAGCATTTTATATATTATCGGAAGATCCAAGTAAATCAATTACACAATGTATAAATGAAAGTGTTAATTTAATGATAGGTCATAAATGGGAGTTGTTTTATTTAGAATTAACTTTTATTGGATGGTGGTTACTTTCAGCTATAACATTAGGTATTGCTGCACTATGGGTAGCTCCATATCAAAAATTGACAGAAGCAAATTTTTATTTGTATTTAAAAAATAGTTAGATTATAAAGGCTAAAGACTATAAATATAGTTTTTAGCTTTTTTATCTTATGACTAATATTTATGGCATTTTATATATAGTATTTAATGTATAAATATAAGATTAAAGTAAGTATAATTAAAAATTAATAGAAGTGTTAGACGGTATAATTATATAAAAGGAAGTGTGGATATGGCAGAGCATAGAGAGGCATGTGACAATAGAATTTATTTATTAACTAGTAAGGTAATATATTTATTTATAACTAATATATGGTTTTTAGTATCTATTTTACCATTTATACTTTATTTCTTTATTTCTGGAGAAAATTTATCAATTCCAATTTTGACTTTTTCAGGAATACTTGTTGGACCTGCTTTATCAACCATGTTTTCTGTAACTGGAAAATTAATTAATGATAAACAAGAAGGAGCAACTAAGGACTATTTTAATTTATATAAAATAAATTTTGCACAAGGTATATTTATAGCGGCTATAATAAATGTAATTTTAATGATTTGTTATATAGATATAGGATATTTTTATGCAAGTAATATGAAAATTATTTCTTATATATTTATAATTTTAGCTATATTTATTGGGGGATTAAGTTTTTATATTTATCCTATAGTAGGAAGGATAAATGCAAGAACTTTAGATATATTTAAAGTATCTATTACTTTAGTATTTAAAAAGCTGTATATAACATTGACTAATATCTCATTAATAATTATAGGTGTGGCTATTGTTAATTTTACTAATATATCATTAATAGCTGTTTTATTTGGGGCTAGTGCATTATGTTATTCTATTTTAAGAATGGAAGATAAAATATTAAATGAAGTAGATGTATACTTTAAAGAAAAATATTCAGATTTATAAAAAGATATAGCTTAAGATAATATTTAACAAAATCTTAAGCTATATCTTTAATTATTTATAATATTATAATTAGAAAAGTAGTAACGAATTAATTAAGAAATCTCCATTAATCTTTAAATATAAATCATTAATAGAGTTTATAGATTTTAATTTACAGTTAAAGTTATTCCAATTATCTTTATTTAAAGAAGATGTAATGTTAAGATTGCCTACTATATCACCATTAATAGTATCAATTCGTATTTCAATATTAGTTTGGGATTTTAATAATGCATCAATAGATAAATAAGAGTAATTTTTAAAATCAACATCAGAACATTTTATCCATGCTATGTTATCTTTGGAAGTTCTTATGCAAGTTCAACCTAAAATACACTCATCTAAAATAATATTACTACAACTATCATAATCTTCTGCTTTAGTTAAATGTGAAAGGTTTCTTGCTTTCAAAGTTTCACCTATAATAGTTATATCTTTCTTTAGTTTGTATAACTTAAGCCATGACCAAATGGATAAAGGGGTTCTCCTTTATAGTACATATAAGTTGAATTACTATTAATAATATCGTAGTTCATAATTGATGGTAACTCATCTGATGATTTATACCATGTCATAGGTAATCTACCAGCAGGATTATATTTACCAAATAAACATTGGGTAATTGCATTTCCAAGTTCTTGACAACCATGTGTACAATGAAGAATTGCAGGAATATTATCATTACACCAATTTATTGCAAATGGGTAACTACTAACAATAATTACAATTGTGTTGGGATTTACAGAATATACGCTTTTTATAAGGTCTTCTTGATGAGAAGGTAAAATTAAAAATAGGATCTTCACCATAGCCTTCTTCAGTTCGTCCCCAACGAGGGTCTCTTTCCATATCTATAGTTGGTGCCCAGAGTGTTAAACCATACTTTCTATTATTTTTATCATAATAAATTCTAGCTTCATCGCCTATTACTGAACCAATTTCTAATAATAATTTATCGTTAAAGGTAGATGCAAGTCCAAGTGGTTGTGGAAATACAGTTGATGGTCCTATACTAGATACAACTCCATGTGAGGCTTCACCGCCAACACTATATTCATTAATATCAAGTCTTTCAATTGCAGCTTGTCTAGTAGGTAAAAGTTTAATTTTTTCATCTAAAGTTAATAAAGAAATTAGTGATTTTACCCTTGTTTCTAGTGATAATGATGAATTCTTATATATATTGTGTCATTAAATAAACCTCCTATTAATGTAGTTTAAACAAATCTTAATATAAATAAATTTAAAATAATACCATGATTTGTGGACTGCTTTATCATTAAAAATTTCATGTAAATGTAGTATATTAAATTTTACATGTATTTTCTGATAAAATACTCTAATTTTTACATGAAAACATATACATTTTTATGGGTATCTAGAAATAGGGGGAGGGACTAAAATAAGAGTATCAACAGAACTTAAGGGAATGGAGGAATAAATGGTGCAAGTAACAGAAGGTGTTAATAGTACAAAAAAATTGAAAAGGGAAATTAAAAAAACTAAAGAAAGAAAAATTACTTGGAATAATATTAAAAAACAAAAGTGTTTAATAGCGATGTCATTACCATTTGTTATATGGGTAATAATATTTAAATATCTTCCTTTAGCAGGGTGGACAATGGCATTCCAAGATTATAAACCACAAAATGGATTTTTAGATCAAACATGGGTTGGTTTCAAGCATTTTATAGCATTATTTAAGGAAGATCAATTTTATCAATCACTTCAAAATACTTTAGGAATGAGTATTATGGGATTAGTATTTGGAACAATTGCATCAATAACATTTGCATTGTTATTAAATGAAATAAGGTCTTCTAAGTTTAAGAGAACAGCTCAAACAATTTCTTATTTACCACACTTTATATCTTGGGTTGTTGCAGCAAGCTTAGTTACAAATATGCTATCATCATCAGGAATAGTAAATGAAATATTAATGAAGTTAAATTTAATAGATAATCCTATACAATTTATGTCTACACCAAGTATGTTCTGGGGGGTAGTTACAGCTTCAGATGTGTGGAAAGAAATGGGGTGGAATGCAATTATTTATTTAGCAGCCATGACAGCTATAGATCCAGAATTATATAATGCGGCTAAAGTTGATGGGGCAGGAAGACTTAGACAAATTTGGAATATTACATTGCCATCTATAAAAAGTACAGTATTAGTTCTTCTTATAATGAGTATTGGTAACTTAATAAATATAGGATTTGAAAAGCAAATGCTACTTGGGAATCCAATAGTTGCAAGTAAGTCTTTAGTTATTGATAAATATGCATTAGATTATGGTATTGGAATGTTTAGATATTCATTCGGTACAGCTATTGGTATATTTAAATCTGTTGTAGGTATAGTATTAATTTTTGGTGCTAATAAAATATCTAAGAAATTTAATGATGGAGAAGGTAGTTTATTAAGCTAAAAATTATAAAAAAGCTAAATATATGATTTGATTTAAGTAAGGAGGAAAATATGAAAAGGAAAAGAAAAAAAATTGAAGTTTTTGATATAGTACTAACAATAGTAATGTGCTTTATAATTGTAATAACTTTATATCCATTCTTAAATGTATTAGCAATTTCATTAAATGATGCGACAGATACAGTAAAAGGTGGAATATATATATGGCCTAGAGAATTTACTTGGGATAACTATAAGCAAGTATTCTCAGGTAGTAGTAAGCTTCCGTTAGCATTCTTTAATTCCATATTAAGAACTGTTATTGGTACAGTAAGTGGAGTTATAGCAACAGCAATGGTTGCCTATACATTAAGTAGAAGAGATTTCATATTCAATAAATTTGTTACATTATTATTTATAATAACAATGTATGTTAGTGGTGGATTAATTCCAGAATTTTTAGTTGTTAAGAATTTAGGATTAATAAATAATTTTGCAGTATATATTTTACCAGGTCTTATAAGTGCATTTAATGTTATCGTTATGAGATCATTTATGGATGGTTTACCAGAAGCCCTTTATGAATCAGCAAAAGTTGATGGAGCTAACGACTGGGTAACATTCTATAAAATAGTAATGCCGTTATGTTTACCAGTTGTAGCAACAATAGCATTATTTATAGCAGTTGGACAATGGAATAGCTGGTTTGATACTTACCTTTATGCAAGAGGAAATGCTAGTATGACAACATTACAATATGAATTAATGAAAATTATTGATAATGCAAGCTCTAATGTAGATGTTAATAATCCATTATTACAAAATGCTAGTAAATCAAATCCACAATCAATTAAAATGGCAATTACAATGGTTGCAACAGTTCCTATACTTTTAGTATATCCGTTTGTACAAAAGTATTTTGTTTCAGGAATGACTTTAGGTGCAGTAAAAAGCTAAAATTAGATAATTTGTTTTGAATTATCTATTAAAAAATAATACAATAAAAAAATATGGTCGAACAATTAAGGGGGATAAAAATGAGAAAGCGTAAATTATTATCATTAGTTATGGCAGTTACATTAACTGCAACTTGTTTCATAGGCTGTGGAAAAAAGTCAGCAGAAGATAGTGATACACCAATATTAGATGGCATGGACAAAACACCAATTACATTAACATTCTTTAACTGTGATTTAAATGAAGATTGGGATTTTAGTGATGATGTTGCTAAGAAAATTACAGAATTAACAGGTGTAACATTAGAAATAACACATCCTGTTGCTGGTGATACACAAGCTATTCCTCTAATGATAGCAAGTGGAGAATATCCAGATTTAATATATGCAAAAGGAGACACTGGTAAGCTTATTGATGCGGGAGCAATTATTAAGCTTGATGATATGATTGAAGAAAGTGGAGATAATCTTAAGGCTTTATATGGAGATCAATTAGATAGGCTTAGAGCTAGTAAGGATGATCCATCTATATATACTGTAGGTACTTATGGAGTAAGTGCTGAGGTATACGAACCAGGGGGAACATTACAAATTCAACATGATGTATTAAAAAATGCGGGATATCCAGAAATAAAAACTATATATGACTATGAAGAAGTAATAAAGAAATATATTGAAGAAAACCCAACAACAGAAGATGGTCAAGCTCGAATAGGATTATCATTAATGGCTAGTGACTGGAGATGGTTAATTACAACTGGTAATATAGCATCTGCTGCATTAGGAATTCCAGATGATGGACAATTCAAGGTGGACGATGAAACTGGAGAAACTACTTATAAATTCACATTGCCAGAAATTAAAGAATATTTCCAATGGTTAAATCACATGAATGATATTGGATTATTAGATCCAGAATCATTTACTCAAAAAGAAGATACTTATAAAGCAAAAATTTCTTCAGGAAGAGTTGTAGGTTTATCTGATGCAGCTTGGGATTATAGTGATGCTGAAAAAACTTTACTTTCTGAAGGAAAAGCAGGTTTAACTTATGCAAGATTACCTGTAACAGTAAGTGATGAGTATAAAGACCAATCTTTAAAGAATTATGGATTTGGTGGAGGTTGGGGAGTTGCAATCTCTGAAAGTTGTGAAAATAAGGAAAGAGCTTTTGAATTCCTTGACTGGATGGCATCTGATGAAGCACAAGTTTTATTAAACTGGGGTATTGAAGGCGAGCATTACACAGTTGAAGATGGTAAGAGAGTAATGAAACCAGAAGTTCAAGAACAAAAGAATACAGACCCTGATTTTGGTAAGAAAACAGGTATAGGTGCTTATGTGTATCCATTCCCACAAAGGGGGGTTGGAGCTGTAGATTCAACAGGTAATTCTTATACTACAACAACTATTGAAAATGTTATTGCAAACTACAATGACGCTCAAAAAGAAACTTTAGCTGGATATGGTGTTAACGACTTTACAGAAATGTTCCCTGATTCAGAAGAATTAGGAATTTCTAAACACGGACAAGTATGGCAATATACTATTCCAAGTGATAGTGATATATCAATAATACAACAAAAATGTGATGACTATATTCAACAGGCAGTTACACAAGCAATCTTAGGAAAACCAGAAAACTTTGATAAGGCATGGGATGAAATTCAAAAGACATTAGAAAGCTATGGTGTTGATAAATTAAATGAGCAAATGACTAACTTAACTAAAGAAAGATTAGAATTATGGAACTAGGATAAAAAAGGGAGCTATTTAGCTCCTTTTTGCTTTTTATTTATAGATTGAAAGAAAAAATAGTAAAGAACTAATTATTGGTGTAAAACAAATAAAAAAATACTATGTAATATTATATATATAAATATTATAATGAAGCTTGAAAATAAATATTAATATAAATATTGAGGGGAGTAGTAATGAATATATTAAAGATATTAATTCATGTCTTTAAGGTGTTATTACATAAAAGCATAGAAGTAAATGGAATTGGTAGTTTAGAAACATTAAACCTTAGCCAAAGGTTAGATAAGCTAATTTCAAGTGTACAAATGAGTAATTATAATAGATATAGAATTAGATATAGTTAATAAGAATATATTTAAGGGGAAAATTAGAGCTATCATGTTAAACTACTGCAGTTACATGATAGCTTTAATTATATAGAAGTATAATAAAGCACTAATTATTACAATAAAATATATGAAATTTTTACGGTATACGATTACAAAGGGTGAACTTATAATTAACCTATAAAATAAATATTATATAAACATAAGGAGTGAAAAAAATGAAATTCAGTAATGGATGTTGGTTAAATAAAGATGGAATAGTTAGATATAGTCCACAAGAAGTTTATAGCAGTAAGATAGAGGAAAACCTTTTAACACTTCATGCTCCATGTAACAGAATAAATCATAGAGGAGATACGCTAGGAGGACCAGTTATTACTTATAAAATATCTTCTCCAATGAAAAATATATTAAGAGTAAGAGCCTATCATTATATGGGAACTAAAAATAATGGTCCAGAATTTGAAATATGTGAGGATAATAATTTAAAACCTGAAATATATGAAAATGATGAAATTATTACAGTAAAATCAGGCGATTTAAAAGTAAATATAAATAAAGATTTCTTTAGTATGGAATTCTTTAATGGAGATAAATTCCTAACTAAGAGTGCAAATAGAAGCTCAGCTTATTATAAAGAAGAAGGTGGAAAGTTCTTAAGTAATGAAGGGATGGAAACTTTCATGAGAGATCAATTATCTTTATCTGTTGGTGAAGCTGTATATGGATTAGGTGAGAGATTCACACCATTTGTTAAGAATGGACAAACTATAGATTGTTGGAATGAAGATGGTGGAACAAGCACTGAACAAAGTTATAAGAATATACCATTCTATATTACTAATAAAGGATATGGAGTATTTGTAAATCATCCAGAAAGAGTATCATTTGAAGTAGGTTCAGAATTAGTTACAAAAGTACAATTTAGTGTTCCAGGAGAGTGCTTAGATTACTTTATTATAACTGGTGATGATATGAAGGAGGTTTTAGAAAACTATACTTCATTAACAGGAAAGCCAGCACTTCCACCTGCATGGTCATTTGGATTATGGCTTACAACATCATTTACAACTAATTATGATGAAAAGACAGTAACTCAGTTTGTTGATGGAATGGCAGAAAGGAATATTCCACTTCATGTATTCCATTTTGATTGCTTCTGGATGAAGGGATTTAATTGGTGTAATTTTGAATGGGATAATGAAGTATTCCCAGATCCAAAAGGCATGCTTGAAAGATTAAAAGCAAAAGGATTAAAGATTTGTGTATGGATCAATCCATATATAGCTCAAGAATCTCCATTATTTGAAGAGGGTAGAGATAATGGTTACTTTATAAAGAGGCCAAATGGAGATGTATGGCAATGGGACATGTGGCAACCAGGAATGGCTATAGTAGATTTTACTAATGCAGATGCTTGCAGATGGTACGCTGATAAGTTAAGAGATTTAATGGAAATGGGAGTAGATTGTTTCAAAACTGACTTTGGCGAAAGAATACCGGTAGATTGCACATACTTTGATGGATCTGATTCAGTTAAGATGCATAATTACTATACACAAATTTATAACAAAGTTGTATTTGATGTAATTAAAGAAGTTAAAGGTGAAAATGAGGCAGTATTATTTGCTAGATCAGCAACGGCAGGTGGGCAACAATTCCCTGTACATTGGGGTGGTGATTGTACATCAGAATATGAATCTATGGCAGAAAGCTTAAGAGGGGGATTATCACTTTGTCTTTCAGGCTTCGGATTCTGGAGTCATGATATTGGTGGATTTGAAAGTACATCAACACCAGATGTTTATAAGAGATGGGCAGCATTTGGATTATTATCATCACATAGTAGATTACATGGAAGTACTTCTTATAGAGTGCCATGGATTTATGATGAAGAGGCTTGTGATGTAGTTAAATTCTTTACTAATTTAAAATGTAGTATAATGCCTTACCTTTTCAAAACTGCAAATGATGCAGCTACAAAGGGTATTCCAACAATGAGAGCTATGATTTTAGAAAATCAAAATGATCCAGCTTGTAGATATTTAGATAGACAATATATGTTAGGTGATTCAATATTAGTAGCACCAATATTTAATGAAGAAGGTATTGCAGAATACTATTTACCACAAGGAACATGGACAAACTTCATAACAGGAGAAAAACATGAAGGTGGAAGATGGATAACTGAGAAGCATGGATATTTAAGTATTCCAATGATGGTTAAGGAAAACAGCATAGTTGCAGTAGGTGCTAATAATACTGTGCCTGATTATGACTTTGGAAAAGATGTTTCTTTAGAAGTATTTGAATTAGTAAACGGAAAAGAAGCTAATGTTACAGTACTAGATAAAGAGTCTAAAGTAGTATTAACTGCTACAGCATTAAAAAATGAAAATACAATTGAATTTAATGTTGAAGCTAAAGATTCTTATTCAATAATACTTAGAGGTATTACAGAAGTTTCAAATGTAGATGGAGCAAAAGTTGAATTAACTCAAAAGGGTATTAAGCTTATATCTATTGGAAATGGAAGTAAAATAGTTTGTAAGTTAAAGTAAAATTTTAACTTAGAATTTTATAAATAGTTAAAAGTGAAGAGTGAAAAGTTAGAGAGTTAAAGGTTGAGAAGAAAAAGAAAGCTGGGCTCAGCTTTCTTTCTTAAGCTTTAGCTCTTAATTTTTTTAAGCTGGAGGGAGATTAGTAATGGAAAAAATAAATTATGAGAAGATAGAAGAAATAGTATCAGAGTTAAAGTTAGAAGAAAAAGTAGCAATGGTTCATGCTGCTGGATTATTTAGAAATGGCAGTGTAGAAAGGTTAGGAATACCTTCATTGTATATGTCAGATGGTCCTATGGGTGTAAGAAATGAATTTCCTAATGAAAGCTGGATGCCAGTAGGAAATACAGATGATTATGTAACTTATTTACCATCAATTTCAGCACTTGCTTGCACATGGAATAGAAAGTTAGCTTATGAGTCAGGAGATATCCTTGGTAAAGAAGCTAGAGGTAGAGGAAAAGATATAATTTTAGCACCAGGAATTAATATAGTAAGAAGTCCATTAGGTGGAAGAAATTTTGAGTATATGTCAGAAGATCCATATTTAACAGCACAATTAGCAGTACCTTATATTAAAGGTGTGCAGGAAAATGATGTTGCAGCTTGTGTAAAACATTTTGCAGTTAATAGTCAAGAAACTGAAAGATTAAATGTAGATGTTGTAATTAATGAAAGAGCAGTAAGAGAAATATACTTACCAGCATTTGAGGCTGCAGTTAAAGAAGGAAACTCTTATTCTATAATGTCTGCATATAACAAGCTTTGGGGATTACATTGTTCTCATAACAAGTGGTTATTAAGGGATGTATTAGAAAAAGAATGGGGATATGATGGTGTATTAGTATCAGACTGGAGTGCTATTAGTGATACAAAATTAGCAGCAGAAGCAGGGATGGATATAGAAATGTCTGTAACTGATAATTTTGATGAGTATTTCTTTGCAAATCCTTTAATTAATGCAGTTAGAGAAGGACAAGTAAAGGAAGAATTAATAGATGAAAAGGTTAGAAAAATATTAAAGTTAATGTACAGATTAAATATGTTCTCTGAAGATAGAAAATCGGGAGAATATAACTCGTTTGAAAGTAGAGAAAAAACTTTAGATATAGCTAGAGAAGCAGTTGTTTTATTAAAAAATGAAGAGAATATTTTACCTTTAAGTAAGAAGGTAAAAAAAGTTGCTGTAATAGGACAAAATGCTAATATAAGACATTCAGAAGGTGGTGGATCAGCTGAAGTTAAGTCATTATATGAAGTAACACCATTAATGGGAATTAAAATGATATTAGGTGGAAATGCAGAAGTATCTTATGCTAAAGGGTATACGAATAATTTAATTGAAAGAGAATCTATAAATTTAGAAGCTATTGAATTAGCTAAAAATAGTGATGTTGTTATTTTTGTTGGTGGATTAAAACATACTAAAGAAGATTTTTCATTATTTCAAAATGCACTTCAGTCATCAAAAGAATCAGATACTGTAGTTAATATAGATAGTGAGGGCAATGATAAAACTGATATGAAGCTTCCATATGAGCAAGATGAAATTATTAATAGCTTATTAGAAGTAAATCCAAATACTGTGATTGTTATAACTACAGGTTCCCCAGTTGATATGAGTGATTGGGCAGAAAAGTCTAAAGCATTAGTCAATGTTTCTTATAATGGAATGGAAGGGGGAAGAGCTTTAGCTGAAGTTTTATTTGGAGATGTGAATCCTTCAGGGAAATTAACAGTTACGATGCCTAAAAAGCTAGAAGATTCACCTGCACATAGCATTGGAGAATTCCCAGGAGGGAAACAAGTAAGATATAATGAGGGAATATTTGTAGGTTATAGGTATTTTACTAGCTATGATATTGAACCTCAATTTGCATTTGGACATGGACTTTCTTATACAGAATTTAAATATGATGATATAAATGTAGAGGTTATTGAAAAAAATGATGAAATAAATGCTAAGGTATCTTTTAAATTAAAAAATACAGGTAAGAGAGAAGGTTCTGAAATAGCTCAGATTTATGTTAATGATATTGAATCTAGTATAAAGAGACCTAGTGTTGAATTAAAGGGCTTTGAAAAAATTTCTTTATTTCCAGGGGAAAGTAAAAAAGTAACTATTAATTTAGATAAAAAATCTTTTGCATTTTATAGTGAAGAAGAAAAATCCTGGGTAGTAGAACCAGGTGGATTTAATATACTTGTTGGTAGTTCTTGTGTTAAAATTAATTTAAAGGAAAGAATTAACATTAAAGCTAAATATAAATTTTAAGGGTAAGAATTATGAGAAACAAATTAAAGTTATGGTATAAAGAACCAGCAAGAGAATGGGTGGAGTATCTTCCACTTGGAAATGGTAAGTTAGGAGCTATGGTATCAGGAGATGTGTATAATGATAGAATTGCATTAAATGAAGATACATTATGGACAGGTATTCCATGTGATAAAAATAATTATGAATCTATTAACTATTTAGATGAAGTAAGAAATTTAATTCTAAATGAAAAATATTATGAGGCACAAGAGCTTATGAATAGTAAGCTTTTGGCAGGATATACAGAATCCTATGTTCCGCTTGGAGATTTATATTTAAACTTTCCAAGTAATGATAAATATGAAGATTATACTAGAGAGTTAGATCTAAATACAGCAATAGTAACTACAAAATATAGAATTAATAGTATTAATTATAAAAGGGAAGCGTTTGTTTCAGGGATAGATAATGCTATTATCGTTAGAATAAGTTCTGATAATCCTAATAGTATAAATTTAACTATAGGATTAAAGAGCTTATTAAAATCAAAGGTTTTATCAGAAGGTGAAGATACATTAGTTCTTAAGGGAGTAACTCCAATAAGGGCATTACCAGTCTATGTAAATGAAGAGAAGCCTATTATTTATTCTGAAAATAGTGATGATGAAATGAGATTTCAATCAACATTAAGAGTAAGAGCTAATGATGGTGATATATATGAAAAAGATGGTGTTATAAATGTAAAAAATGCTAGTGATGTTACTTTAATTTTAGTAGCTAATACTAGTTTTAATGGATTTGATAAATCTCCTGGAATAGAAGGAAAAGATGAAAGTATATTATGTTATGATCAAATAGATAAAATTGAAAGTATACCATATAGAGAGTTACTAAGTAGACATATAGAGGATTATCAAAAGCTTTTTTCAAGAGTTGAATTTTCATTGGGAAATGATGATTTTAGTAATATTCCAACCAATGAAAGATTAGAGAAACTTAGAGAAGGAAAAGAAGATTTAGGATTAATAAGTTTATATTTTCAATACGGAAGATACCTTTTAATAAGTTCATCAAGGAGAGGAAGTCAGCCAGCAAATTTACAAGGGATTTGGAATGAAGACTTAAGACCAGCTTGGAGTAGTAATTATACTGTAAATATTAATACTGAAATGAATTATTGGGCTGCAGAAGTTTGTAATTTATCAGAATGTCATGAGCCTTTATTAAATATGTTAAGTGATTTAAGTATAACTGGCTCAAAAACTGCTAAAGAAATGTTTAATTGTAATGGATGGGTTGCAAATCATAATGTTGATTTATGGAGATATTCAAGTACAGTAGCTGGTAGTAGTGAATGGGGTTTTTGGCCAATGGGTGGAGCATGGCTGTGTCAGCATCTTTGGGAGCATTATGATTTTACTAGAGATAAAAAATTTTTAAAAAATGAAGCATATCCAATTATGAAAGGTGCAGCACAATTTTTATTAGATTATTTAATTCAAGATAAAAGTGGAAGTTTAGTTACTTGTCCATCAACATCTCCAGAAAATAATTTCTTAGATGATAAGGGAAGAAAGTGTTGTGCAAGTATGATGTCTACAATGGATATCTCTATTATTAGAGATTTATTTAACAATTGTATATTAGCTATTGATATATTAAAGTATGATAAAGAGTTTAAGAAAACACTAATGGAAATCATCGGGAAAATGCCAGCGTATAAAATAAATAAATTTGGTGCTATTCAAGAATGGTTTAAGGACTTTGATGAATATGAACCAGGACATAGACATATGTCTCATTTGTTTGCTCTTTATCCTGGAAGGGAAATTACTAAGAAAAAAACTCCTTCATTATATGAGGCTAGTAAAAAGACATTAGAAAGAAGACTAGGTGCAGGGGGAGGACATACTGGCTGGAGTTGTGCATGGATAATTAATTTTTATGCAAGATTAAAAGAAGCAGATTTAGCTAATGAGTATTTACATGTACTATTAAAGAATTTAACATTTATTAATTTATTTTGTGTACATCCACCATTTCAAATTGATGGTAACTTTGGAGGAACTGCTGGAATAGCTGAAATGATTATTCAAAGTCATGAAGAGGCTATAGAAATATTGCCTTCTATTCCAAGTAGTTGGTCAGTTGGAAGCGTTAAAGGACTAAAGGCAAGGGGAGGGTTTATAGTTAATTTTAAATGGGATAAGAATAAAATAATTGAATTTTCTATAGAATCTACCGTTGGGGGTAAGTGTAAAATTAATTTTGGAAAATGGTTAGATAAAAGTTTTAGTAATGATACTATTGAAATAGATACTATAGCTGGTACATCATATAGATTAAAGTAAAATAGAGAGTGTGATTTGTAAGAACATTTCACACTCTCTTTTAAATGTTTGAAGTTATTATTATAAAAATAGCTTTATATTATATTTTATAATATAAATATAATATAAAATACTATAATAATTATATATATATTACCTATAAAATTAGAGGGAAAAATTAAAAAAGTAATAAAAATTTGAAGTATGTATACAATTACAAAATAAATATGATATATTGAAGTTAATATGTAGAATTTACAAATAATGTGGGAAATCTTATAAAAATTATAAGTGGGTATTGGAAAAATGAAGTATATAAAAAGTATAATTAATGGCATGAAAATAAGGACTAAATTAGTAGTTTCTTATTTATCTATAGTAATAATTACTGTACTTATAGTTGGTATATATCTAACGTCAAGAATGAATAGTATAGTAGTGCAAAATGCAATCAAGGAAGGTAGATATAATAATAACTCGGTTAAATCTAGGATGGAAGAAGTATTAAAATTAGCAATAAATACTTCTGACATGATTTATCAAGATGATAATTTACATTCAATGTTAAAAAAAACATATGATAATTATGGGGAGGTTGTCTCAGCATACAATGATTACACTATATTAGGTGATTATTTAAAGTATTATAGTGAATTTACTGGAGTAGAAATGTATGTAGATAATGATAGCTTATTAAATTCAACAGGAATATTTAAAGTTACGGATGAAGTCAGAAATAGTGATTGGTATAAAAAAGCAATAGAAGATAAGGGGATAATAACTTGGTTATATAAAAGAGATGAGACAACTGGAAATTATAATTTATCCCTTGTTAGATCAATTAATTCAACAGCTAGAGGGCATATTGGAGTATTAGTGATAAGAATAAATCAAAGTTATTTAGCTAATATTGTAAATGATGAGAGATATAAGACAAGCATATTAGTAGACGGAAGGGTTATATATTCTAATGAGCTTAAAATTGGAGAAATGGCAGATTTAGATGAAAGTGAAGCAGAGGCAAGTTATTATTATGAGATAAAGGAAGAATTTAATGAGGATGGAGATCATTTAATTTTAAATACCTTTAAATTAGATAAATCATTTAATAATACATTTCAAGTTTTAGTAAATGTACCTGTAGATATGATTACATTAGAATCAAATAAAATTGTTAATAAAAGTGTACTTATAATTGGGTTTTCAATTATATTTTCATTAATTGTAATATTATATTTTTCTAAAAATTTTTCAAATAGAATAAATATACTTAGAAATGAAATG
Source organism: Clostridium sp. D53t1_180928_C8 (assembly GCF_015667795.1). GTDB lineage: Bacteria > Bacillota > Clostridia > Clostridiales > Clostridiaceae > Clostridium. The sequence goes on along the minus strand of NZ_JADPEL010000004.1, from coordinate 94,541 downwards.
CATAAAGTAGTTAAGGGTAATTTTAATATTAAAAAGAATATAGATGGAAATGATGAGATATCAGAAGTTTATGATGACTTATATATAATGATGGAAAGTATAAATAAACTAATTAATGAGGTATATGTAAAAGAGTTAAAAGAAGAAAAGTTAATAGTTAAGCAAAAAGAGGCAGAGTTTAAAATGTTGGCAAGTCAAATTAATCCACATTTTTTATATAATACTTTAGAAACAATTAGGATGAGAGCATTCTGTAATGGAGATAGAGAACTTGCCGGAATTGTTAAAAAGTTAGGGAGAATAATGAGGAGAAATTTAGAGGTTAGTAATGAAAATGTTTCTTTTGAATCAGAATTGGAATTAGTAAAAAATTATTTGGAGATACAACAGTTAAGATTTAAAGGGAAGGTTGATTATGAATTTAATATTGATGTAGATGAAAAAAAATATAATATATTACCTTTATTATTACAACCAATCGTTGAAAATGCTTTTGTTCATGGTTTAGAAGGAACTAAAGAAAAGGGTAAAATAACAGTAAGTGCGTTTGAGGATTTAGGGTACCTTATTGTTGAAATATCAGATAATGGTTGTGGAATATCAAAAGAACGATTAGAGTTTATTAATGAAAATTTAGAGAATAAAACTGTAAAAGAAAATGGACATCAAAGTATTGGAATGGGAAATATAAATGAAAGAATAAAAATATATTATGGTGATAAATATGGTATGTATGTGTTTAGTGAGTTAGGTATTGGAACAAAAGTAGTTTTAATATTACCAGCTATTGAGGGGGAGAAAAGTTTATGCTAAAAGTTTTAATTGCAGATGATGAACCATATGTAAGAGAAGGAATAAAAAATATAGTACCATGGGAGGAAATTGGATTTAAGGTTTCTGGAGAAGGTACTGATGGAGATGATACATATAATAAAATATGTGAATTAAATCCAGATTTGGTACTTATAGATATAAAGATGCCAGGAAAAATTGGGCTAGATGTAATTAAGGAAAGTGTTGAGAATGGGTTTAAAGGGAAATTTGTTATTATTAGTGGATATTCAGATTTTCAATATGCTAAAGTAGCTATAAAATATGGTGTTAAATCTTATTTATTAAAGCCGATTGATGAAGATGAATTATATGATATAGCAATTGAGTTAAAAAATGAAATTGAAGAAGAAAAAAATGAATTAAGAAATATAGCGGTTCAGAAAAGTTATGCTAAGGAATACTCATTGGTTCAGCTTATGTTAGGAAAACCAGTTGATGACTATGAAGAAATAGTTAATTATTTTAATTACTCTAATTATTCAGTAGCTTTAATTTTAAATTATGATTACAAAACTAAAAATGAAAATTTAATAGAATTAGAGAATTGTGTTAAAAAGAAGATAAATAATATTGAGGGCATTGAGGTATGTAAGGTTAAAAATAAAGTTGCAATATTATTTTGTGATATTAATAGCAATCACTCAATGAATATATTAAATAATATAAATAAAGAAGTTAATAAGTATTTAAAGGGGAGAATGTTTTTAACAGTTGGTAAGAGTGTTAAAAATGTTGATGAAATAATTTTATCTTATAATAGTGCTAACGATTTAATGAAAGCACGATTTTTATTTTTAGATGAAGAAATTCTTACTACCCAAAAAGTCAGTGAGGTTATGAAAAGGGGATTTTTACTTGAGGAGATGGATATAATAAATAGAATTTGTACTTATGTTGAAATAGGAGAATGTAGTAAAATTAGAGAATTATTAAGCAATTTTAAAAAATTAATTCAATCTAAGCTTTATACTGAAGAGCAAATAAAAGTTTTAATAACAAAAAATTGTTTGGATTTTTATGAAAAGATTAAAATTGATTATCAAATAGAAAAAAGTTTAACTTTAGATAGTGAAGTGATAATAAAGGAAATTTATAATACTGAAAGTTTAAGTGAAATAATATTATTATTAGAAAAGAGATTACTTCGTCTTTCACAAATTATTTCAGTTAACACCTCTGATAAATCTATAAAAAGAGTAGTTAAGTATATTGAGAAAAATTATTATACTGATTTAAAATTAGAACTTTTAGCAGAGGTATTTAATTATAATAGTGCATATTTAGGAAAGGTTTTTAAAAGTCACACAGGTATGAGTTTTAATACTTATTTAGATACAATAAGAATAGAAAATGCTAAAAATCTTCTTATGGAGGATAAGCTTAAAGTATATCAAGTTTGTGAAAAGGTAGGCTATAAAAATATTGATTACTTCCATAGTAAATTTAAGAAATATGTTGGGGTTAGTCCTTTAAATTATAAAAAACAAGTTGAATGTGGGAAAATAAGTTAATAGATTAAAACACAAGCTCTAAGTACAAATAACTTAGAGCTTGTGTTTTTTATTGTACTTCTTTTTTAGCAAATCTATTGCTAGTAATAAAGTAAGATGCTAATAATACTGTTATAGCAATAAGTACACCTAAAATTGATAAAGCTGAAGTGCTTAAATTTATATTGATTTCTGGGATTATTTCAACTAATGCAGTAGAAAAACAAATTGGAAATACTGCAATAAATACAAGAACATATCTTCCTTTTTCAAAGCCTAATAAAAGAGTTGCTGGCATTAATACAGCTGTGAAGAATACTCCAATTATAGCTGTAACCAAAGAAACTCCATAAAGAGGTATAGTATTTTCTAAATTAGTAAAACCAACTAATTTTATAATTACTGATAAGACAACTGATATAATTATTGCAATTAGAGTATTTATTAAGCAATATATATATCTTGAGAAAATATATTCTTTAGTAGTAACAGGAAGTGAATATATTAAATAATTCATTTTACTTCTCTCTTCATAAAAAATAACCGAATATGAAGCTAGCATTAAATACATTGCACCTGCAAAAGTAATCATAGTAGGTTGAATAAAACCAAATATGGCACCAAAAATTAGTATGAAAATTAAGTTTTTCTTTATTGCAAATAGTGAATTAAATTCTAATTTTAATAAATTAACTAAATTATTCATAAATTAATCCCTCCTAGTGTAATACAATAAAAGATCTTCAAGCGTACATTTTTCATAAATTGCTTCGTCTCCAAAAAGTTCATAAGCTTTTTTCTTATTAGCTATTAACCCTTCAAAGCCAAAGGCATATTCTTTTAGAGAAATGAATTCTTTCTTAAGTGTATCATCAATTAAATTCTTTTTACTTTTAACAAGTACATGATTATCTAATATATCATCTTTTTCACCTTGAAGAAGAATTTTACCATTGTATAGCATAACTATAAAATCAGCAGATTTATCTAAATCTGTAGTTATATGAGTTGAGTAAAAAACAGTCATATTATCCATTTCCATATGCTCTTGCATAAGCTCTAAAAATTCATTTCTTATTATTGGATCTAAGCTTGAAGTTGGTTCATCCATTATTAAAAGCTTTGGATGATGACATAAAGCTATTACAAGTTCAAATTGCTTTTTCTGGCCTTTAGATAAATCTTTGTAAAACTTATTTTCATTAATATTAAATTTAGTTAAATACTTTTGATATAAGGTTTCATCCCAATTATGATAAAATTTAGAGATTATTTTATGAAGATTAGAAAGCTTACTTTCTCCTAAAAAACCTGCGTCATCTCCAACATAAGCAATATTTTCTTTTACTTTAACATTTTTAATAATATTAGTATTAAAAATATTAATTTCTCCAGACTTAGGTTTTACCATTCCAAGTAAAGCTTTGATAGTAGTTGTTTTACCAGAGCCATTTGGGCCAATAAAGCCTGTAATATATCCTTCAGGAATATCAAGCTTGTCTATAGTTAAAGAAAAATTATTATAGTTTTTTTCTAAATTACGAATTTCAATTGCATTCATAGTTATACCTCCTCATATAAACTTTTAAATATCTCAATACATTCATCTAAAGTTAAACCAAGTGATTTAGCTGAAATAATAACTTCTTCAAGTCTACTTTCCATTTCAGCCATTGCAGCTTCTTTCAATCTTTCAGAATTAGCTCCAGAAACAAAAGTTCCTTTTCCAACAACTGTTTCAATAAAGCCTTCGTTTTCTAGTTCTTCATAAGCTCTTTTAGTAGTGATTATACTAACTTTAAGCTCTTTTGCTAGTGATCTTATTGAAGGAAGTGGATCTCCAGACTTTATGTTACCATTTAAAATTTGATTTTTAATTTGTGTTTCTATTTGTTCATAAAGTGCAACTGGTGAGGAATTACTAATTAATATATCCAAGTGTTCACCTCCGTATCTAAGTGTATATAATTTATATATACACATATTATCAATTTGGTGGTTAATAGTCAATAGAATTTGTAAAAAATACAAAAAAAGAAGCTGATATACAGCTTCAAATTTATTTAAGAATAATATTTTTACCAATTATAATACATTTAGAATTAACTCCATGACCAATTTCTTCTGTTTTGGCAATAGGTAAATTAGGATTATTTATTATTTTTACTGCTAATTCTTCAATAGTAGGAGATATATTATTTTCCTGCATTTTACTGAAAGTGCCTAGTATTAAGCCTTTAATTTTATTAAAAGCTCCCATTTGTTTAAGTTGATTTAAAAAGGTTGACATAAGTCCAGCCTCTCCACCCATGCTTTCTAGAAATAAAACCTTATCTGTAAGATCAGGCATATATTTAGTTCCAGCTAATTTTAATAGGCAACGAATATTTCCACCAACAACGATGCCTTCTATTTTTCTACCTTGAATAAATTTATAAGAAAAATTAAATAAATCATTTTTATCATTAAATAAACTGTTTATAAAATTAGCTTTTTGACTTTCGCTATCAGAATAAATAAGGTTTCTTATTTGATAAAGATAAACTTGATTATTTGTTTGGGAATAAATAGCATTTAGTACTGTAGTTAAATCACTATAACCAAAGAATGGTTTGGGGTTTTCAGCTATATATTTATAATCTAAATAATCTAAAACTTCGTTTGCTAAATCCCCACCGGAAATATCAAAAATAGCTTTTATTTTATTATTTTTATATAAATCCATAAAGATTTTACCCTTAGCTTCAGCAGAACCATTAAAAGGTGAGTTAATTTCATAAATGTATTTACTGCAAATAGGAGTTAAATTTAAACTTTTTAACTGCAATAATAAGTTTGCAATTTTAGCATTATTAGATAGTGGTTGACCATTAGAACAGGCTACAATACCTATATAATCATCTTTTTTTAAAAGACTCATGTAAGTACCTCCAATATATAATTTTATTTTTAATAAATATAGAATATATTATATACTTTTCAATACTTAATAGTCATCTTATTTATTAAGTTAAATATACTTTGAGGGAAGAAGTTTGAGGGAGAGTTTGTTGTTATTTAATGAATTTAAAATGTTTGAGTCTATATTTATATAAATGTTAATGTATTAAATTCACAATATTCTTATAGAAAATAACAATATAATTCAAAATGTGTAAAATATATACAAAAATATAATAAAATAGAATATAATTAAATTGGGTATAGAATATGGTATAAAGGGAGGTACTATTTATGAAAAGAAAGAAAATTGCTGTATTACTTATAGCTTCAGCTGTAGTTTTCAATACAGTTAATTCTATGTCTTATGTAAACGTATTAGCATATGAGCTAAACGAAGGTAGAAATTTAATAATGGAAGAGGAAATTCCTCAAAGTCAAATGACAGCAGTAGCTACATCAGCACAGTCAGGGGAAGATGGTAGTAAGGCTATAGACGGTAATCTTAATACAATGTGGCATACTCCATGGTCAATAACTGATAATTCAAGGCTTCCACAAAGTTTAACAATAGACTTAGGAGGCAGTAATAATGTAACGACTATAAAGGTTTCACCAAGAACATCTCAAACAAATGGAATAATAACTAAATATGAGATTTATGCTATCAATGGTGATACCGAGACTTTAGTATCAAGTGGAAATTGGAAGCTAGATAATTTAGCTAAATCTGTTAGTTTTAATGAGCCAATTAAGGCAGAAAAAATTAAGATAACAGCTTTAGAGGCAGGAGCAGGTTTTGCTTCAATAGCTGAAGTTAATGTATATAGAATTAAGGAAGGTGTTGAAAAAGTAGCTAGCTATCAAAATAAAAAAATAAGTGATAATAATGGAATAGATATATCTAGTGATATTGAAGGTCTTAAAAATTTAGAGAGTGGTACAATAATTTCTAGATTTGATACTAGCAAGGGTGATATTCAATCGTTAGTTAGTATTGGAAATAATACTGTTGCTAATGGACATTTTCATCTTTATGTAGCTGATAATACAGTTGGATTTGAAGTAAGAAATCAAAGTGGAAATATAGCTACGGGAAAGACATCTGCAGTTTTAAATAAAGGTATAAATACTGTAGCTTTAAAAGTTACAAGCGGAGATGGCTATAAAATTTTCATTAATGGCAAATTAGCTGGAGAAGTTAAAAGTACTAATGCAACATTAAGTGCAGGAGTAGTAGGCGCTAATAATGCCTTCATAGGTAAAACAGATAGATCATCAGGTAATGAATATCCTTTTAGTGGATATATTGATTTTGTAGATATTTATGGAGAAGCTCTTCCAGATAAGTATTTAACAGATATAACAGGGCAAACAGTATTACCGTCAGAAGAAGAAATATTACCAGAGGGTATGAAGACAGAGCCAATAGATTTATTTAAGCCAGGTGATTTAGGATCACAAAATTTTAGAATACCAGCATTATTTACAACCAAGGATGGAACTGTTATAGCATCTATTGATGTTAGAAATCAAGGAGGTGCAGATGCTCCATGGAATGATATAGATTCTGGTGTAAGGAGAAAAACAGTAGGAGGAGAGTGGGAAGATGCTCAAAAGGTAATAGATTATCCTAGTAGAGCATCAGTTATTGATACATCATTAACACAAGATGAAGAAACAGGAAGAATATTCTTATTAGTTACAACATTCCCTGAAAATTATGGATTCTGGCAAGCACAAGCAGGAAGTGGATATACAGATATTGATGGTGTTAAATACAGATCTTTATATGATGCTTCAGGAAATCTTTATACAATAAGAGAATCAGGAAATGTCTATGATAGTGAAGGAAACATAACAAATTACAATGTAAATGTTCACAGTATGGAATTGACTAAAGATAATGTTGCAGCAGGAAATGTTATGACTGCAAGTTGTGAATTAAAGGTTTATGGTACAAGCTATTTAAGTTTAATATATAGTGATGATGATGGTGAAACATGGAGTGAACCAATAGATATAAATTCAGATATTAAGGCTGATTGGATGAAATTTTTAGGAACAGGTCCAGGTGCAGGTATTCAAGTTAAAAATGGTAAGTATGCAGGAAGAATAGTATTCCCAGTATACTATACAAATGGAGCAGGAAAGCAATCAAGTGCGGTTATTTATAGCGATGATCATGGACAAACGTGGAATATGGGTGAATCACCTAATGATGGTAGAGATTTAGGAAATGGTTCTTTTGGTAATTCAGAAACTATGACAGATGGACTTGAATTAACAGAATGTCAAGTAGTTGAAATGCCTAATGGGCAATTAAAGTTGTTTATGAGAAACACTGGATCATATGTAAGAATTGCTACAAGCTTTGATGGCGGAGCAACTTGGGATTCAGAGGTTTATGAAGATAGAAACTTACCAGAGCCATATTGTCAATTAAGTGTTATGAAGTATAGTCAACAGATAGATGGACAAGACGCCATTGTATTTGCTAATCCTAAAGGATCAGGAAGAACAAATGGAACAGTGAGATTTGGCCTTATAAATCAAAATGGAACTCATTCTAATGGAGAACCAAGATATGAGTTTGAATGGAGATACAATAAATTAGTTAAGGCTGGAACTTATGCATATTCATGCTTAACAGAATTACCAAATGGGGATATTGGATTATTTTATGAAGGTACAGATAATCAAGAAATGTCTTATATGGAAATGTCACCAGAATATATTAAATTTGATTATGAATCATCATTAGAAGGTCTTGTTAATCCAGGTGAAATAGAATCAATAGAATTGTTAGATGGCAAGAATAGTTATATGCCTGGAGACAAAATAAATGTTAAGTTATCTTTTAATCAAGCTGTAAGTTTAATTGGTAATAAGAATTTAACATTAAAAATAGGAGAAAGCAAAGTAACTTTAAGTCCAATAACAGAAAGCAATGCAAGAGAATTTACTTTTGAAGGTGTATTGCCAACAACATTAAGTGAAGGAACATTTGGTTTAATATTAGAAGCGAGCAATAATACTGAAATATTAAATACAGTTGGTAAAAATACTACTTTAAGTAGTGATTTAGATTTATCTGATAAAGGTGGTCAAATAATAATTAATAAAAATGAAGAAGAAAGGCCAGATGAAAATATTAAACCTCTAGAAAGGTATTCTAATGTTAGAATATCAAATAATAATGCAGTAGATATATCATCAGATTTAGATAGTTTTAAGAGTTTAACTGAAGGAACTATTATAGCTAGATTTGATAATACAAATAAAAGTGGAATTCAATCAATAATTGGTATAGGAAATGAGAGTTCGGCAAATTCACATTTTCACTTATATACTAATGGAGATAGAGTTGGATTTGAACTTAGAAATGGAAGTAATATAGCAACACCAGCTGCCAATGTTACTTTAAATAATGGTATAAATACTATTGCTTTTAAAGTTACAAATGGAGAAGGGTATAAGGTTTTTGTAAATGGAACTATGATAATTGATTTAAAAGATAGTAATGCTAGGTTCCTAGATGCGATAGATAATATAAATAAAGCTTATATAGGTAAGACTCCAAGACCATCAGGAAGTAATACTTATAATTTTAGTGGTGATGTAGATTATGTTGAAATTTATGGAACTAATTTAGAAGATAAAGTTCTTTTAAGTAAGACAGCAGAAACTATTTTAGTATCTGATTTAGCAACAGCAATAGGCTCTATTGAGATTTTAGATGAAAAAGAAGAGTATGCTGCAGGTGATACAATAAAATTTAAGGCTATATTTAATCAATCTATAAGCTTAGTTGGAGATAAAAATTTAGTTTTAAAAATTGGAGAAGTTGAGTTGCCAGCTACTTTAACTAATGGAGAAAATGCTAAGGAGTTCATAGTTGAAGCTATAGTACCAACAGGAATTAAAGGTGGAATTTATAACCTAGGTATTAAAGCTAATGAAAATACAGCGATATTAAATACAGCGGGTAATAATATAACATTATCTCAAAATTTGGAATTAGATAAGAGTATTACAATAAAAGAAGATGTAAATAAATCTGAGTTAGAAAAGATTATAGAAAATGCTAAGAATATAATCGAAAATGAATCAGATAAGTATACTGAAGCATCAATAAATTCATTAAAAGAAGCTGTAATATTAGCAGAAGAAACTTTTGCTAATGAAGTGGCAACACAAGAACAAGTAGATGTAGCTAAGATGGCAGTAGAAACTGCAATTGATAGATTAGAGGAAAAGGTTGAAAAGCCAGAAAACGTAAATAAAGTAGCTTTAAAAATAAGTATAGATTATGCAAATGAACTTAAAGAGGGTGGAGCACTTGAAGGAGTTGTACCAGCTGTAGTTGAGGAGTTTAACAAAGCCTTAGAGGAAGCTATAGCTATGTATAATAATGAATTAGCAACACAATCTGAAGTAGATACTATATTTAATAAATTAGTGGAAGCAGTTCATATGCTTGAATTTAAACAAGGAGATAAATCAGAATTAGAAAACTTAATTAATTCTGTTAATGCATTAAATAAAGATGATTATACTGAAGAAAGTTGGACAAAGTTAGAAGCTGTACTTCAAGATGCAAATAAAGTATTTGTAGATGAAAATGCAATGCAAGATGAAGTGAATGAAGTAGTAAATAAATTACAACAAGCTATTAAAGATTTAGAAGAAGCAAAGAAGGTAGATAAAACAATACTTCAAGGTTTAGTAGATAAAGTAAAAGAGACGGATTCTTCAAAATATATTCCATCAACATGGACTCAATTTGAAAATGCACTTAAAGCTGCAAATTCTATATTATCAAGTGAAAGTACTACACAAGAGGAAGTAGATTCTTCATATAGTGAATTATTAAGAGCTTACTTAGGATTAAGATTAACTCCAGACAAGTCTTTACTTGAAGATTTAATTAAAGAAGTTGAAAGTATTGATTTGAGTAAGTATACAGTTAAAAGTGCAAATGGAGTGAGAATGGCTTTAAATGATGCTAATAAAGTATTAGCAAATAAAGAATCTAATGAAGAAGATGTAAATAAAGCTTTGATGAACTTAAAAAATGCTAAGAATTCTTTAGTTGCATCCTCAGACTCAAGCTCAGATTCAAATTCAAATTTAAGTTCAGGTTCAAATTCAAGTTCAGGTTCAAATTCCAATAATAATGGAAGTACAACTACTGGAAATTCAAATAGTGGAAATACAACTACAGGTAAGTTACCAAAAACAGGAACAGCAGGTGTTGCAGGAACATTAATTAGTGGGGTTGTTGCTTTAATTGGAGGATTAGGATTAAGTAGAAAAAAGAAATAGATATTTAAAATTAAATAAAAAGTTGACTTCTTTTTAAATAAGAGTCAGCTTTTTATATAAAAATTAATAAGTTTTTTATTTATAGTAAAATGGGGGAATAAATTTATGAAAAATGTAAGAAAATTGGTAGCAACTGCTGTTATTAGTAGTATAGTTTGTCAGATGATGCCTGTAAAGGTTATTGCTGAAACTATGAATCCTGTAATGCCACCTGAAGCATTTGGTGCTTTGCCAAATCAATCACAAATTAATTATCACGAGGAGGAGTTAGCAGCTTTTATTCACTTTGGTATGAATACATTTACAAATAGTGAGTGGGGAAATGGAAATGAAAATCCAAATAGTTTTAATCCAACAGATTTAGATGCTGATGAATGGGTAAGAACATTAAAAGAGGCCGGATTTAAGCGCCTTATTATGGTAGGAAAGCATCATGATGGCTTTGTAATATGGAAAAGTGAAGTAACTGAGCATGATGTAGAAAAGAGTACTGATTGGCAAGCAACTAAAGGTGGAGAAGGGGATGTTTTAGCGGAAGTTTCTGCAGCTTGTACAAAATATGATATGGATATGGGACTTTATCTTTCACCATGGGATGTAAATGCCCCTTCGTATGGATATGGCGGAGGAACAAATGCTGAAACTGATACTAATGGAGATTATAATGAATTTTATATGAGTCAGTTAAGAGAAGTACTAGGAAACCCTAAGTATGGTAACAATGGTAAGTTTGTTGAAGTATGGATGGATGGAGCAAAAGGTAGTGGAGCGGCAGCTCAAAATTATGAGTTTGATAAATGGTTTGATTTAATAGAAGAATTACAACCAGGAGCAGTAGTATTTAGTCCTTATGCAACAGATGTAAGATGGATTGGGAATGAATCAGGAAAAGCAGGAGACCCTGCTTGGTCGAAAGTTAATAAGAAACGTATACGAGACAGATATGATCAAGGCTTAGGTGATGATAATAAATATTTAAATAATGGGGATCCACAGGGTGATATATGGAGTGTTGGTGAGTGTGATGTATCTTTAACAAGTGGATGGTTTTGGCACCAAGGAAATGGACCAAAGACTATGGAACAATTAACAGAAATATACTTTAAGTCAGTTGGTAGAGGACAACCATTATTATTAAATGTAGCACCAGATAGAACGGGACATTTTACAACAGAAGATATTGCAAGAATTAAAGAGTTTTCAAGTGCAATTAATAATACTTTTGATGAAAATTTAGCTACTCCAGATACAACAACTGCTGAAGCATCTTCAGTTAGAGGAAATAGTTCGGACTTTAGTGCAAATAATGTATTAGATGACAATCATGATACTTATTGGACAATGAATGATGGAGAAACTACAGGAAGTTTAACAATTGAGTTAGGAGAGGAAAAGACATTTGATGTTGTATCAATTGAAGAATATATAAAGTTAGGACAAAGAGTATCAGCGTTTTCAGTTGAAGTGTTTACAAATGGAAGTTGGCGAAATTTTGGTAATGGGAAGACTATAGGAGCTAAGAGGTTAGTTAGAAACTCTCCAGTATCTGCATCTAAGATTAGAATTAATATAGAAGATTCTTTGGCGGTTCCATTAATAGAAAATGTTGAAGTTTATAAAGCTGATGATGCTTTTGAAGTAGAAGCAGTAGCACCATCAGGGACAGAATTTATAGATAATGTTGATTTTATTAATAAAGATAGCTGGAATCAAGAAGAGATTGGAATTGGAAACACAGGAATGTGGTCATCTAATACAGGTACTAATGCAAGTTTTACATTTACAGGAACTAAAGCTTGGATTGTAGGGACTAATGATCCAAGTCATGGAATAATGGAGGTTTGGATAGATAACGAAAAGGTTAGTGAAGTTGATACTTATAGCCCAACAAGAGCAGTATCTCAAATAATATATTCAACAGATGATTTATCTTATGGAGAGCATACAGTTAAACTTGTTGTAAAGGGAGAAAGAAATTCTGCATCAAGAGGAAATGCAATAGGTTTAGATTGTGCTTATTATTTAAATAATAATGGTGCGGGTATGTTTGAAATAGAAGAAGATAATTATACAGTTAATGAAGGTGATACTAAAGAGATAACTATAAAGAGAGTAGGTGGAACTAAAGGACCAGCAACAGTACATTTTTCTACATCTCCAGATAGTGCTGTTCATGGTAGACATTATAATGATGTAAATGAAATAATAGAATTTGCAGATGGACAAGAAGTAGCAACAGTTTCTGTTTCAACAGTAGATAATACTGAAAAGGCTGGTGATGTAAAGTTCTTCTGTAACATAGATACTCCAACTAGTGGTTCTATAATAGGATTTAATAAAAAATCTGAAGTAACTATTATAGATAATGATATAGATCAACCTTATACTGAAGAAAATCCATTTGTTCTTCCAATTACTTTAGGTGAAGGGAAGTTATTAGAAGCAGAATTATTCACGCTTGATCCTATAGAAGGAAATAAGCATGTTAGAATATCAGAGGATTCTAATGCTAGTAATGGTAAAAAGATTGGATGGTTCGAAGAAGGAAATAAGATAAAGGTTCCATTTAATGCTTCTGCTCCTGGGATATATACATTTAAAATGAAATATCAATCAGGACGTAGTGAAGGAAACTTAAATAAGATGAATTGGAGTGGAACTAACGTTACTGCTGGAAGTAAATCAGTTGAGGGAACAGGAGCACAAGAGCCAATTCCATTTATTGAAACTAGCTTTGATATAGAAATAACAAAAGCTGGTGCAGGGGAATTAATATTTACTGCTGATTCACAAGCATCACCTAATATAGACTTTTTTGAGGTTATGGCAAAAGAGTTAGGAGAAGCACCTCATGGACAAAATAATCCTATTATATTATCAAATGAAGAAATAAATATAGAAGCAGAAAACTTACAGTTAGATGGTGTTGGTGGAGAAATAGAAAGTAAAAATGGAGCTAGTGATGGTAAAGTTGTAGGATGGTTAGGTAATACAAGTAGAGGAAATGCATGGTTAAATATGTGGATAACTTCTGAAGAAGCAGCAACTTATGATATAGAAATAAGATATTTATCAGGAGCAAATGATATTTTACATTATACAAATAATGATGGTTCAATATTAGGACAAATAGAGTGTGAAAACACAAATCCTAATTTCGGGACAAAAACAATTAGAGTTGATTTGAATAAGGGATTAGATAAAATAAAATTCTTTAATGATGATGCATCAACAGTAAATATAGATAGTATAAAGATAACTAAGGTAGGTACAGATAAGTCAGAATTATCAAGAGTTATTGAAGAGGCTAAGAATATAATCGAAAATGAATCAGATAAGTATACTGAGGCATCAATAAATTCATTAAAAGAAGCTGTAACATTAGCAGAAGAAACTTTTGCTAATGAAGTGGCAACACAAGAACAAGTAGATGTAGCTAAGATGGCAGTAGAAACTGCAATTGATAGATTAGAGGAAAAGGTTGAAAAGCCAGAAAACGTAAATAAAGTAGCTTTAAAAATAAGTATAGATTATGCAAATGAACTTAAAGAGGGTGGAGCACTTGAAGGAGTTGTACCAGCTGTAGTTGAGGAGTTTAACAAAGCCTTAGAGGAAGCTATAGCTATGTATAATAATGAATTAGCAACACAATCTGAAGTAGATACTATATTTAATAAATTAGTGGAAGCAGTTCATATGCTTGAATTTAAACAAGGAGATAAATCAGAATTAGAAAACTTAATTAATTCTGTTAATGCATTAAATAAAGATGATTATACTGAAGAAAGTTGGACAAAGTTAGAAGCTGTACTTCAAGATGCAAATAAAGTATTTGTAGATGAAAATGCAATGCAAGATGAAGTGAATGAAGTAGTAAATAAATTACAACAAGCTATTAAAGATTTAGAAGAAGCAAAGAAGGTAGATAAAACAATACTTCAAGGTTTAGTAGATAAAGTAAAAGAGACGGATTCTTCAAAATATATTCCATCAACATGGACTCAATTTGAAAATGCACTTAAAGCTGCAAATTCTATATTATCAAGTGAAAGTACTACACAAGAGGAAGTAGATTCTTCATATAGTGAATTATTAAGAGCTTACTTAGGATTAAGATTAACTCCAGACAAGTCTTTACTTGAAGATTTAATTAAAGAAGTTGAAAGTATTGATTTGAGTAAGTATACAGTTAAAAGTGCAAATGGAGTGAGAATGGCTTTAAATGATGCTAATAAAGTATTAGCAAATAAAGAATCTAATGAAGAAGATGTAAATAAAGCTTTGATGAACTTAAAAAATGCTAAGAATTCTTTAGTTGCATCCTCAGACTCAAGCTCAGATTCAAATTCAAATTTAAGTTCAGGTTCAAATTCAAGTTCAGGTTCAAATTCCAATAATAATGGAAGTACAACTACTGGAAATTCAAATAGTGGAAATACAACTACAGGTAAGTTACCAAAAACAGGAACAGCAGGTGTTGCAGGAACATTAATTAGTGG
>NZ_JADPEL010000004.1:0-79351 GCF_015667795.1 Clostridium sp. D53t1_180928_C8 | reverse complement strand
TTCAAATAGTGGAAATACAACTACAGGTAAGTTACCAAAAACAGGAACAGCAGGTGTTGCAGGAACATTAATTAGTGGTATTGTTGCTTTAATTGGTGGGTTAGGATTAAGTAGAAAAAATAGTAAAAAATAATTAGGTGTAGAAAATTTTATTAATAAAGGGGCTTCTAATAAACTAGAGGTCCTTTTATTTATAAACATTATTTGGAGGTTATAAAATAAAAATATAAATTAAGATATCTGTAAATACTCCTTACTTAAAGTAATATTATAAAGTGGGGGTGTTTTTTTTATGGGATAAATAATATAGTAACATATTTAGAAAACTTAAATTTTATTTCAATTTTTTTAAGACTTACTATGGCGGTTATTTTTGGTGGAATAATTGGATATGGTAGAGAAAGAGAAAGAAGACCGGCAGGGCTTAGAACTCATATACTTGTTTCTATTGGAGCAGCGCTTGCAATGATAACAAATATTTATGTATGTAAGGAATATGGTACAGCTAGTGATCCAACTAGACTGGGAGCTCAAGTTATAAGTGGTATTGGTTTTTTAGGTGCAGGAACTATTATAGTTACAGGTAAAAATAAAGTAAGAGGATTAACTACAGCAGCTGGGCTTTGGGCATCAGCTTGTATGGGATTAGCTATAGGTGCAGGGTTTTATTCAGGTGCTATTATAGGTTGTATATTCATTTTTGGAGTTACTGTAGCTCTTGCAAAGATTGATAAAAGAATTAATAATAAATCTAGGAATATAACCTTATATATTTTAGTTGATTCAACTAGTGCTGCATCTAAGTTATTAGTAGATATACAAAGTAAAAATGTACGGATAAGTGATATAGAAATAAGTAATAATAATGTATCATCTAATGATTTAATAGGAATTTTATTAGGGCTTAAGATACCGAGAGAAGTATGCCATAATGATTTTATAGAATCTATTAATAATAAAAATGAAGTTATTTTTATGGAGGAGATTAATTAGTAAAATCAACTTGTTTAATATAAATATATAATTAATAGTTGAATATTAATTATATATGTGAAAATGAGTATAAAATAGTAAAAATTTAAAAGAAAATAATTACCTTATTTTTGTTTAATATAATAATCAGGTGATTAAATGAAATTAAAATATATAGTATTAACAATATTAATGATTATTTTAATAGCGCCTAATGATACTATGAGGTCTACACTTCCAATTTCAAAGATGTCTACACAAGGAATATATAACTTCGAGGAAAGTGGAGTATTTAATGCCAATGTAAAATTAATAAAAGGTGACAAAATAACTTTTTTTGTTATGGAACCTAATCAGAATATAGTTCTTTATATAAAATTAATATTAAATGAAGAGGTAAGATTAAAAGATCTTGATAAAAATTACACCATTTGTATTATTGGGGATGGAGAAGTCGCAATTACATATGATAAGACGAAATAAATAATAGTTTGTGAAAAGTTAATGTGAGTTAGAGAATAAATTGCTTTTAATGAAGGTTATATGTGTATAAAAAATTAAAAGCCTTGATATTACGGAAACGAGTAATATCAAGGCTTTTAACTTGTTAGATATATAAATGGTGCCGGCAGTGGGAATCGAACCCACACGGTAAAACCGCATGATTTTGAGTCATGTGCGTCTGCCAGTTCCGCCATGCCGACATATTTAATATATTAATAATGGTAACATGTAGAAGAGATTATGTCAATAAAATTTAATTGTAAAAAGTGGAAAAGTAAATTTGAAAATTATGTATTAAAGAATGTTTGGAATATGTCACTATATAAAATTATTGAGAACAGGATGTAACTTTTTATCATATATTGTTTATATAACGATAGAACTTGTATATAGAAAGGAAAACAAAGGTATGGAGTGGTTTATGGACTTGAGTCCAGTAATACAAGGACTAGTTGCCACAATATTTACATGGGCAATAACAGCACTAGGTGCATGTTTAGTATTTTTCTTTAAAACAGTTGATAAAAGGGTTTTAAATTGTATGCTTGGATTTGGGGCAGGAGTTATGGTAGCTGCTAGTTTTTGGTCTTTATTAAATCCAGCCATAGAGTTATGTTCGGAATTAGGATATAGTCAAATAATATTGCCGGCTTTAGGCTTTTTTGCAGGTGGAATATTTATTATATTAGCTGATAAAATGATGGATAAATATTCTTATGGAGTAATCACAGAAAATGATGAAATTGCAAAAGATTCTGTAGTGCAAAGATATAAAAAGAGCATATTACTAGTTGTGGCAGTTACTCTTCATAATATACCAGAAGGATTAGCTGTAGGAGTTGCCTTTGGAGGTGTAGCAGCTGGAATACCATCAGC
This sequence comes from Clostridium sp. D53t1_180928_C8, assembly GCF_015667795.1. Classification (GTDB taxonomy): domain Bacteria; phylum Bacillota; class Clostridia; order Clostridiales; family Clostridiaceae; genus Clostridium. The sequence continues at coordinate 76,999 of NZ_JADPEL010000004.1, read as the reverse complement.
GTCAATAGGGGCAGCTATAAGTTTAGCTTTAGGAATTGGGCTTCAAAATTTCCCAGAGGGAGCTGCGGTTGCTTTACCATTAAGAAGAGAAGGGATCTCAAGGGGAAAAAGCTTTTTTTACGGACAGGCATCGGGTATTGTTGAACCGATAGCAGGAGTTTTAGGAGCAATAGCAGCTATAAGCGTTAGAAGTATGCTCCCGTTTTTCTTAGCATTTTCAGCAGGAGCTATGGTTTCAGTTGTTGGTTCAGAGTTATTGCCAGAGGCCTCAATTGAAAATAAGGCTTTAACAACAATTGGTTTAATATTAGGATTTATAACAATGATGATCTTAGATGTAGCGTTAGGATAAGAATGAATAAACAAATAGTAAAAGGATGACACTTATCAATATGAATGTGTATCATCCTAATTACATAGATTTGTAAAAAAAGGTAGTTTTAATAGTTGGATTTTTAAAGAATATTTATTTTATTAATATAATTATTTAATATTAAAGAAAGCTTGTCTTCCTCTATATTCAGCAACTTCACCTAACTCTTCAGATATTCTTATAAGTTGATTATATTTAGCAACTCTTTCTGATCTTGCAGGTGCACCAGTTTTAATTTGACCAGCGTTAACAGCAACAACTAAATCTGCTATAGTAGTATCTTCTGTTTCACCTGATCTATGAGAAATAACAGCAGTATATCCAGCTCTATTAGCCATTTCGATAGCATTTAAAGTTTCAGTTAAAGTACCAATTTGGTTTAACTTAATTAATATTGAGTTACCAACACCTCTTTGAATACCTTCTGATAATCTTGAAGTGTTAGTTACAAATAAGTCATCACCAACTAATTGAACTTTATTGCCAAGTCTTTCAGTTAATAGCTTCCATCCTTCCCAGTCTTCTTCAGCCATACCATCTTCAATAGAGATAATAGGATATTTGTTAACCCATTCTTCTAAGAAGTCAACCATTTCTGATGCTGTTAAAGTTTTTCCTTCATGTTCTAAAACATATTTTCCATCTTTATAGTATTCAGAAGATGCAGCATCTATTGCTATGAACATTTCTTTTCCAGGTTCATATCCGGCCTTAGTTATAGCTTCTAATATAACTTCTATAGCCTCTTCATTTGATTTTAAGTTTGGAGCAAATCCACCTTCATCACCAACACCAGTTGAGTAGTTCTTTTCATTTAAAGTTTTCTTTAATGAATGATATACTTCAGCACAAGCTTGGATAGCATTATCAAATGAATCAAATCCTACAGGCATAACCATGAATTCTTGTAAATCAACAGAGTTATCAGCATGAGAACCGCCATTAATTATGTTCATCATTGGAACAGGTAAAACTTTTGCATTTACACCACCAACATATTGATATAAAGGAAGTCCTAAGAAATTAGAAGCAGCTTGAGCTACAGCTAAAGAAACTCCTAAAATAGCATTAGCACCTAAAGTACCTTTATTATGTGTTCCATCTAATTCAATTAATTTTTTATCTATAGCAGTTTGATCAAAGACATTATATCCTACTAATTCCTTAGCAATTACTTCATTTACATTTCTTACAGCAGTTTGAACGCCTTTACCCATAAAGTAATCTTTATTATTATCTCTTAATTCAACAGCTTCGTATATACCAGTTGAAGCACCTGATGGTACAGCAGCTCTTCCAATAGTTCCGTCTTCAAGGATAACTTCAACTTCAACAGTAGGGAAGCATCTTGAATCAAGAATTTGTCTTGCAACAATATTAATTATTTCTACAACATTTTTCATTTTAAAATCCTCCTTTAATATATAAAACAGATATTAAAGATAAGTGAAATCAGATACTAACTGAAAATCATTATCAATATTTTGTTTAATTATAGCAAATTATATAAATAAATGGCAAGTTAATTGATAATAATTATCAATTTCGTTTTTAAAATGTTTACTTTAGGCAATATTTTGAAAAAACTATAAGAAATTTTAGCAATATGATAAAAAAATATCATTTTCTTATTGTTAGAGATTGATTCATCTGTTATTATATAAAGGTAGGATAGATTTATCCCCAGCGGGGTGAATCTTGACCCAGTTAAGTACAGCCTATTTATTACATAGTATTTAGGATAAGCTATAACTAATATTAATTAGGGAGGAATCAATATAATGATGTATTCAAAAGAAGTTGAAGAAATGTGCGTTGTTGCTAAAGGCGCTAATCATGCATGTGCTCCAATTCCAGTTGAAGGAAAATGGGTACAAGCTACACAAATATCAGATATTTCAGGGTTAACTCACGGAATAGGTTGGTGTGCACCTCAACAAGGAGCTTGTAAATTAACTTTAAACGTTAAAGGTGGAGTTATCCAAGAAGCGTTAGTTGAAACAGTTGGATGTTCAGGAATGACTCACTCAGCTGCTATGGCTTCAGAAATATTACCAGGAAGAACTATATTAGAAGCTTTAAACACAGACTTAGTTTGTGATGCTATAAATACAGCAATGAGAGAATTATTCTTACAAATCGTATACGGAAGATCTCAAACTGCTTTCTCTGAAGGTGGATTACCAATCGGAGCTGGTTTAGAAGATTTAGGTAAGGGATTAAGATCTCAAGTTGGTACTACTTACGGAACATTAGACAAAGGACCTAGATACTTAGAAATGGCTGAAGGTTACATTACTAAAATCGCTTTAGATGAAGATAATGAAATCATCGGTTACAAATTTGTTCACCTAGGAAAAATGATGGAAATGATCGGTAAGGGAATGGATGCTAATGAAGCATTAGAAAAAGCTGCAGGTCAATACGGAAGAGTTGCTGACGCTGTTAAAGTAATCGATCCAAGACACGAATAATTTGTAAGGAGGAATTTTAATCATGGCATTATTTGAAAGTTATGAAAGAAGAATAGGACAAATCACTCCAGTATTAGAAAAATACGGAATGAAAACATTAGAAGATGCTAAAGCTGTATGTGATGCATACGGAATAGATCCATATACAATCGTTAAAGAAACTCAACCAATCGCATTCGAAAATGCTGCTTGGGCTTACGTTTTAGGAGCTGCAATCGCTATAAAGAAAGGTTGCACAAAAGCTGCTGATGCTGCTGAAGCTATCGGAGAAGGGTTACAAGCTTTCTGTATCCCAGGTTCTGTTGCTGATGACAGAAAAGTTGGTTTAGGACACGGAAACTTAGGAGCTATGCTTTTAAGAGAAGAAACTAAATGTTTCGCATTCTTAGCAGGTCACGAATCTTTCGCTGCTGCTGAAGGTGCTATCAAAATAGCTGAAAAAGCTAATAAAGTAAGAAAAGAGCCATTAAGAGTTATATTAAACGGTCTTGGAAAAGATGCTGCTAAGATAATTTCAAGAATCAATGGATTCACTTACGTTGAAACTAAATTCGATTTCTTCACTGGGAAATTAGAAATTGTTAATTCAAAAGCTTACTCAAACGGTCCAAGAGCTAAGGTTAATTGCTACGGTTCAAATGACGTTAGAGAAGGTGTTGCTATAATGCATCACGAAGGTGTTGACGTATCAATCACTGGTAACTCAACTAACCCAACAAGATTCCAACACCCAGTTGCTGGAACATACAAGAAAGAAATGATCGATTTAGGTAAGAAATACTTCTCAGTTGCATCAGGTGGTGGTACTGGAAGAACTCTTCACCCAGATAACATGGCTGCAGGTCCAGCTTCTTACGGTATGACAGATACTATGGGAAGAATGCACTCAGATGCTCAATTCGCTGGTTCTTCATCAGTTCCTGCTCACGTTGAGATGATGGGATTAATCGGTGCTGGTAACAACCCAATGGTTGGTATGACAGTTGCTGTTGCTGTTGCTGTAGAAGAGCACGCAAAATAATATAACATCTAAGTTAATTTATAACTAAGAAGTTTTAAAATAGAGCTTCATGTATAACTTTTACAAGTTATGCATGAAGCTCTTTTGTTTATTGAATTTTATATAATATAACATCATAAATATTCTTTATTATTTTAATTATTTGATAACATTTTATTTAAATCGTAAATATAATGTAATATATTGAAAAATAACAAATGTAAAATATTAAAATAGGAGATACAAGAGATGAAATTAGATAGTGATTTTTGGAGTGATATTAATAAAATAATATCAGATAGTTTAAATAAGAGTAGTAGAGAAACAAGCGAAGGTGTAAATACTGAATATATATGTGTAGAAGAAAATAGTAATCACAGTAATAGTAGTGATAATTCATATTTTGTATTTGAATTAAATAAGGATAGTAAGAGTTATACAATTTCAGCTAAAGATAGGCTAAAGCTACCTTCGGATTTGGTTATTCCAAGTAAGTATAATAATTTACCAGTAACTAATATTAAGTATAATGGGTTTCAAAGTTGTAAAACAATAACTTCAGTTAAAATTCCATCATCGGTAGTAAGTATAGATAGTTTGGAATATAAAGCAGATATAGGTGCATTTTCAGGATGTAGTAGTTTAAGCAAGGTCTATTTTGAAAAAGAAAGTAATATACAAGTTATTGGAATACGTGCATTTGCTTATTGTATAAAACTAGAGGAAGTATATTTAAGATGTTCAATTGTACCTAGTTTAGGGTTATATGCCTTTTATCAAACTTCAGAGAATTTAAAGATATATGTACCAGAAACTATGATAGATAAATTTAAGAATGATTGTATGTGGAAAGCATATAAAGAAAATATTTTTAAATTACCAAGTGAAGATTGTATACCAGAAATTCCTGATATCTCAACAGGTGCTGGGGGAATAAATAATGGGGTTGTTATTACTATTGTAAAAGTTACACCGAATGTTTATACAATGTCTGGAGATATCAATATAAATATTAATTTAGAAAAGTAAAAAAAAGATACATGGTATTTAATGAGAAAATAACATGTATCTTTCTTTATTAAGGGAAGATAGATATAAATAAAAGTATTAATGAAGATTAGTTGAAAGAAGGGATAGAGAAATATATAATAAAAATAGTAAATTACAAGGGAGATTAACAAATGAACATACAAATATTTGGAACAAAAAAGTGTAATGAGACAAAAAAGGCAGAGAGGTTTTTTAAGGAAAGAAGAATTTCATATCAATTCATAGATTTAAAAGAAAAATCACTTAGTAAAGGTGAACTTCAAAGTGTTAAAAAAGCTATAGGGCTTGAAAATTTAATTAATAAAAATTCTAAAGATTATAAAAAATTAAATATGGATAAAATAAGAGGTGTTGAAACTAGAGAAGACATGCTATTAAAGAATTCATCTTTATATGTAACACCAATAGTTAGAAATGGAAAAGAGGCTACGGTTGGAAATACCCCAGAAGTATGGAAAAGCTGGGAATAAATCAATGGAAAATTAAAAATGGATAATGGATAATTAAGTGTAGAAACTGTAATCGCAGTTTTAATCTTAATTACCCATTACTAATTACCAATTTACAATTACATAGGTTTTCAATTTAGTTATAATTATGATAATGATTAAAGTACAACTTAAAGTTAGTTAAAAGCTTTATAAATAGCATTTATTCCTTTTTCAAAATCATCATTTTCTATTCCAACTAATACATTTATTTCACTTGAGCCTTGATCTATCATTCTTATATTAATATTAGCTTCAGAAAGGGCTGTAAATATCTTAGCAGCAACCCCTTTAGAATAAGCCATTCCTGTACCAACAGTTGCAATTAAGGCCATATTAGGGTATACAACTATAGAGTCAGGGTTACAAGCTCTTTTAATTTCTTCAACTATAATATCTGTTTTATTTTTTAGATTTGAATCAGATATTACAACACTAACGCTATCTATTCCTGATGGCATGTTTTCAAAAGAAACACCATTTTGTTCTAATATAGTAAGCACTTTTCTACAGAATCCAAGCTCTGAATTCATCATGGATTTTTCAATAGATAAAACAGTAAAATTTTGTTTGCCAGCAACGCCAGTTATAGTATTATCATGTTTTGTTTTATTACTTACAATTAAAGTACCTTCATTTTCAGGTTCGTTAGTATTTCTTATATTAATAGGAATACCCGAACTTCTTACTGGAAATACAGCTTCTTCATGTAGAACAGAAGCACCCATATAAGATAATTCTCTAAGTTCTCCATAAGTTATAGTTTTAATTTTTTTAGGATTATCAACTATTCTAGGATCTGCCATTAAGAAGCCAGAAACATCTGTCCAGTTTTCATAAAGGCATGCATTTATACTAGCAGCAACTAATGCACCAGTTACATCAGAGCCACCTCTTGAAAATGTAACTATTTCATCATTTTCATCAGAACCATAGAAGCCAGGAATAACAGCTCTTTCATGATTAGATAGCTTGTCTTTAAGAAGCTTGTAGGTTTCTTCAAGGTTTAAAGTACCATATTTATTAAATTTAATAACATCTTTTGCATTAACGAAGTCAATACCTAAATAATTAGCAAGGATTAATCCATTTAGATATTCTCCTCTACTTGCAGTATAGTCTGCAGAAGCCCCATTTTCTATATCATTCTTTATAATATTTAAGTAATAGTCTAAATCTAAGCTTAAATCTAATTCATTAACGATAGAATGATATCTTTCACATATTAATTTAAACACATCATCTAACGGAATGCTAGAATTTACATGTGCATGACAGAGATAAAGTAAATCAGTAACCTTAAAATCCTTAGAGGATCTTTTCCCAGGTGCTGATGGAATAACATATCTTCTATCAGAATTACTTTCAATAATATTTTTTACTTTTTTAAAGTGAATGGAATCCGCTAAGGAACTACCACCAAACTTTGTTACAATAATATTCATTTTTTTGCCCCCTTTAATGTAAAAACAGTTAAAATTTAACCTTAATAACTATATTAGCAATAAATGACATAAAACTCAACTATATAGTGTAATATAAGGGGTATATTTACTATAAAATAACAGACAAAATGTTATTAAAATGACACAAATCCATAGTATAATATAGATGAAGAATTTAAAATTAATATTAAAAATATATATTGAATATAATCTAAGCTTTTAGAAAAAAATAATATTTTTTTGATGGGGAGAGGTAAATAAATGGACAAGTTTCTGGTTGACAGAATGCAAATGACAGTTGACAACTACAGATTAGCAAAGGAAGAACTAAGAAATGATGGTGATATAATTAATCATTTTGCATCATTAGTTTTTTCGCATTATGAAAAAGAAATACCAGTTGAAAGAGTTAAAGATATAAGAAAAAAAATAAAATCAGATACAACAATTATGTCTCCGTTTAGAGGAGATACTTTGAATATACTTTCATTATTAATAGCTACAGTAGATAATGAAAAAGAAGAAGAAGTTATAGAAGATATGTATGAAATTATGGAAATTTTAGAGGAACAAGGCTTTTCAAGTGGATCATATTTAGCACTAACAGCATTTACAATTAGTAAATATTGTAGAGGTAAGGAAAAAAGTGATATAATAAGCAAAATAAAGGAATTGTATATAATACTTAAAGAAAAATATAGCAACATAACTAATGAGGATGATTACTTGCTTTGTACTTTATGGGTTATTAATAATATTCAAGCAGATACTGTGGATGATTTTATCGAGAATATATTTGATCATATTGCAGACTCTCATATAAGATCTAAGAATGGAGTGCAAGGACTAGCAAATGCAATTATATTAAATGGTTCATCTGGAGAAATGTATAGAACTATGGAATTTATGTTACAGCTTCAAAAGAGAAATATAAAAATAGCTAATCAATTTTTACCTTTACTTGGAGTAATAAGCAATTATAATCCAAGAAGAAACGTAGATATAGTTGAGGGTGTTATTGAATATTTATGTGATGAAGAGGGAGAATATGAATATTATATAGATAAAGGTTTTAGAACTATAATTGCCATAGTAATTACAGCTTTTTGTACAATGACAGATAAGAAAAGATATATTGATGAGTTATTGGCTCAAGGAATATTATCATTTATTAATAGTAAAAATAAAGGGATTTTTGAAGAAGTATTATACTAGGTGAAGCAATGAATAAAATAATTTTACATGTGGATATGGATGCATTTTTTGCATCAGTTGAACAAGTTGATAATCCTTCACTTAAAGGGAAACCTGTAATAGTTGGAGGTGTTAGTGAGAGAGGTGTTGTATCAACATGCTCTTATGAAGCAAGAAAATTTGGAGTTAAGTCAGCAATGCCAATATTTATTGCACAAAGGCTTTGTCCACATGGTGTATATTTAAAGGTAAGATATCATAGATATAAGGAAATATCAAATATAGTATTTGGAATATTTAAAGAAGTTACTCCAAGTATTGAACCTCTTTCAATAGATGAGGCATATCTAGACTTAAGTGAAGGAAAGTTTAATGATGGTCTAGAAGCTGCAAATTATATAAAGAGAAGAGTCCGTGAAGAAGTTGGATTAACATTATCTATTGGTATATCATATAATAAGTTTTTAGCGAAACTTGCATCTGACTGGAATAAGCCAAATGGAATAATGATAATTACAGAAGAAATGATTCCAGATATATTAAAACCATTGCCAATATCAAAAATATATGGATTAGGTGAAAAGTCTGTTAGAAAGCTAAATAATATGGGGATGTTTAAAATAGAGGACTTATATGGGTTATCTAAAGAATTTTTTGTAGATTATTTTGGAAAATATGGGGTAGATATATACGAGAGAATTAGAGGTATTGATAATAGGGAAGTTAGAGTTAATAGAGATAGAAAATCCTATGGACGAGAAAACACATTAAAGTTTGATACTGAAGATATTGAAGATATTTTTTATTATGTAAAGAGTTTTTGTTTAGAGCTAAGTGATGAATTAAAGAGAAGAAATGTGTATATAAAAACTATAACATTCAAGTATAAAACTAATAATTTTGAAAATCATACAAGAAGTAGAAGTTTAAATTATTATACTAATGATTTTAATACTATATATAAGGTAGCTAAAGAGATTATTAATGATGAGAAGTTTATAAGTCCAATAAGATTAATAGGAATTACTGTATCTAGCATAAAGGAAGAAAAGATAGAACAGTTAAAATTATTTTAACTATAGAAATAATTCAAGAATAGGTAAAATAGTTTAGAAAAATCTTTCCAATAGATGATACATCAATTATAATAGATAAGGGCTACTTAAGAAAAATTTCAAAATAAATGGAGGTATTATAATGGATAAGGCACAAATAGCTAAAATGATTGACCACACAATATTAAAACCAGAAGCAACAGAAAAGGAAGTTTTAAAGCTTTGCAAAGAAGCTGTAGAATATAATTTTGCTTCAGTTTGTATAAATCCATCAATGGTTCCAGTTGCAGCAACTGCATTAGAAGGAACTGATGTTGAAGTTTGTACTGTAATAGGATTCCCTTTAGGAGCAACTACTACAGAAGTTAAGGCCTTTGAAACAAAAGATGTTATTGAAAAGGGTGCTACAGAAGTTGATATGGTTATTAACGTAGGTAAATTAAAAGAGAGAGATTTAGAATACGTTAAAAATGATATAAAAGCAGTTGTTGAAGCAGCTAAAGGTAAAGCTTTAACAAAGGTAATAATAGAAAGTTGTCTTTTAACAGATGAAGAAAAAGTTATAGCTTGTCAATTATCAAAAGAAGCAGGAGCTGACTTTGTTAAGACATCAACTGGATTCTCAACTGGTGGAGCAACAGCAGCTGATATTAAATTAATGAGAGAAACTGTTGGACCGGATATGGGAGTAAAAGCATCAGGTGGAGTAAGAAGCAGAGAAGATGCTTTAGCTATGATTGAAAATGGAGCAACTAGAATAGGTGCATCAGCTTCAATTGCTATTTGCGAAGGAACAAAATCAAACTCAAATTATTAAAATAAATATATAAAAAGGAAGCATATATGTGCTTCCTTTTTATTATATTTAAAATATAATATACTTTTAAAAAAATATTGCCTAAATTCATAATATAAGAATATTAATATAATATATATCATTGTAAAAAAGGGGAGACGACTTATATTAGTAGTTTCTATCCTTAGATAGGAGGGTTATGAAGAAAGAGTTAACTCCATCAGAAATAATGTTTAAGCTAGATGTAACAGATACTGATGTTGATAAAGGTACAAAAGGTATTAAAGAATTTAATAATGCCTACAAAAAAGTTGAGAGGGCAATCAATATAGATAAAGAGGGTTATAATCTTTATTTAATAGATACCTTTTCAAAGGATAAATTAAAGGAGCTAACTGCTTTTATAGAGAAAAAGTATAAAGACTTAGAGGCACCGAGGGATATATGTTATGTTACATTAGAGGAGGTTAACAAACCAGAAGCGATTTTTGTTGCCAATGGTAAGGGGAAAAAGTTAAAAGAAACTGTAGATGATATAAAAAATTGCTATTTAGAAGCTGTAGATGACTTTTATGGTGATTCTAGTAATGATGAAAAAGATTATTTAGTAGAGGATATTCAAAATAAAAGGAATAGTTATATAAGTGAATTAACTAAGATGGCTAAGGAAGAAGGTTTCGAAGTTAAAGCTACTAGCAAAGGATTCGCATTCATACCTTTAAGTGGAGATGAAGCAATGACAGAAAAAGAGTATGATGATTTAGAAGATGAAAATAAAAATGTAATAGTAGCAAAGGCTGGGACATTAAAAAAGAAAGCTGAAAGTATTTTAGAAGAATTAAAGGATATAGAAATCAAATCAATAAAAAAATTAAAGAAAATTTATTCAAAGTTTTTATCTACTCAAATGGAGGATGAAAAGGATAATGCGTTGTTAGAGTTTATAACAGACGATGATTCTTATGAATATTTAGAACGATTATTTACTTGTATAGAAGAGGATTTAATAGATTGTTATACTATGAGTATAGAAGATGATGAAAGTGAAATATATGAAGTATTAAATAAATATGATGTTAGAGTAATTGTAGATAATACTAATAATTCTTCACCACCTGTAATATTTGAAGAAGACCCTAATTTAAATAATTTAATAGGGTTAATAGAGTATGAGAATCATAATGGGATGTATACAACTAATATTTCATTAATAAATGCAGGATCAATTTTAAAGGCAAATGAAGGATGTCTTATTTTAAGATTAAGTTCATTAGCTGTAAATAATTTAAGTTATTATTACCTAAAGAAAATTTTGCTTTCAAATATGGTATCATTTGATACTAATAAAAGTTATTTAGAATTTATAAATATAAATGGATTGAAGCCACAGCCTATTCCTGTTAAATTTAAGGTTATTTTAATAGGAGATTATGAAACTTATGATCTTTTATATAATTCTGATGAAGACTTTAAAAAGTTATTCCCTTTGAGGGCAGAATTTTCTTCTATAGTAAAAGTAAATAATGATTCAGTTATTGAATTGAAAAACATTATTGAGAATAAGATTAGAAAGAATGAATTGTTTAATCTAAATAATGAAGCTATGAGTGAAATGTTGAAGTATTTATGTAGAAAAAGTAGTAGTAGAAATAGAATACTTGCAGAAGAAGACTCTATAGATAAGTTATTAGTACTAGCTAATAATTCTGCAAAGGAAAAAAAGAGAATGGTAATAACTGAAGAAGATGTTTTGGATGTTGCATATGAAGAAGAATTAATAGAAAATGAAATGATGAGTATGTATGAAGAAAATAAAATATTGATTGATATTAATGGAAGAAAGATAGGCGCAATTAATGCATTAGCTGTACTTGATAGTGGATATTGTACTTTTGGAAAACCTATGAGAATTACTTGTGTTGCATGTAAGGGATCGGGGAGAATAGTTGATATTCAAAAAGAAAGTAATTTAAGTGGAAAAATTCATGAAAAATCAATAAGTATATTGAGAGGATTATTAACAAATTTGTTAAATCCTTATGAAAATATTCCGGTAGACTTTCATTTAAGTTTTGAACAAACTTATGGAATGGTAGAAGGTGATAGTGCATCTGTAGCAGAGATTATTTGTGTACTTTCTGCTTTAAGTAAGAGAGGAATAAATCAAAGTATTGCAGTAACTGGATCTATTAATCAATTTGGAGATGTTCAACCTATTGGTGGAGTAAATGAAAAGATTGAGGGATTTTTTAAAGTTTGTAATATGTTAGATACTGTAGAGGGAAAAGGAGTATTAATTCCTGAAGGAAATAAGGATGAGATAATATTAAAATCAGAGGTAGAAAAAGCCGTTGAGGAAGGTAAATTTCATATTTATACAATGAATAATCTAAATGATGCAATTGAGGTTCTTTTGTTAAACGAAGAAGATAATATAGATAATTTCTATGAAAATTTACAAATAGAGCTAGAGAAATATAAAGAAAAAAATAAAGATATTAAGAGTTAGTAAAATAAAGATCAAGAAAGCATTTTTTTAAATGCTTAATAAAGCAGCTGTATTTATTTAATTTATTACAGCTGCTTTACTTTTTATGTATAAGATTTAAATAATATCCATAAAAAGGTAAAAATAGATTGACTACAAAATGAATATTATGTTAAAATTATGGAAAAAGAAGGAAGATGGGAGGGAGCTCTAAGTATTTAGCTTTAGAGTAGATTAATATGTTTTTAAAGTTTAATAAAATTGATGATAAATTAGTTGTTACTCTTGTTGGAGAGTTAGATCATCATAGTGCAGAAGAGGTTAGAGTTAAAATAGATGATAGAATAGAAAGAGATAATATTAAAAAAGTAATAATGGATTTTAAAGAAGTAACATTTATGGACAGCTCAGGTATAGGTGTAGTTATAGGAAGATTAAAGAAGATTAAAAACAGAGATGGAAAAGTATGTATAACAAATGTTAATAAAAGAGTAGATAAAGTATTCACATTGTCAGGTCTTTACAAAATAATTACTGTTTATAATGATGTTAATGAAGCACTTGCAAACATTTAATGGAGGGATTAAAAACATGGAAGAAAATAGAGTATGTATAGAATTTGAAAGTAGATCTCAAAATGAAGGATTTGCTAGAGTTGCAGTGTCAGCTTTTGTTTCTCAATTAGATCCAACTATTGAAGAGATTGCAGATGTTAAAACAGCAGTTTCTGAAGCTGTAACAAATTCTATAATTCATGGTTATGAAAATTACGAAAAGGGTATAATTAAAATAGAATCTACAATTTCTGGAAGAGAAGTGTCTATTGTTATTACTGATTATGGTAAGGGTATAGATGATATTGATAAGGCTAGAGAGCCACTTTATACTTCAAGACCAGATTTAGAGAGATCAGGAATGGGCTTTACTGTTATGGAAAGCTTTATGGATAATCTACAAGTTGAAAGTCAAAAGGATAAGGGTACTAGAATTGTTATGACAAAGAAATTTAATTAACGGTTAGGGGAGATTTATGGAAAAGGGTAAAATAAAAAATGGAAAGTTAAGCTATGAGGATAACTCAGAATTATTACCACTAGCTAAAGGTGGTAGTGAAGAAGCTATGAACAGGCTCATAGAAGCAAATTTACCTTTAGTAACTTCTATAAGTAAAAAGTTTATAAATAGAGGGTATGATTATGAAGATATTTATCAAATAGGCTGTATGGGTCTTGTTAAGGCGATTAAGAATTTTGATGATAAGTATAATGTTAAGTTTTCAACTTATGCTGTTCCAATGATAATTGGGGAAATAAAAAGATTCCTTAGAGATGACGGTATTATAAAAGTAAGTAGGAATGTTAAAAGTTTAGCTAAAAAACTTCATTTTGATAAAGAAGCATTAACTAAAAAATTAAATAGAGATCCAAGTATAGAAGAATTAGCAGAGTTTTCAGGTATAGATAAAGAAGAAATATTATTTGCTTTAGAATCCTCTGCAAGTATGCAATATCTTTATGAAGTAATCCATCAAGATGATGGAGCACCAGTATTGTTAATTGATAAGTTAAGTGAAAATGCAGCAGAAGATAAAAATTTAACTGAAAAAATAGCTTTAAAGGAAGCTTTAAATAAGTTAGATACAAAATCTAGACAAATTATTGTACTAAGATATTTTAAGGATAAAACGCAAATACAGGTAGCAAAAATGTTAGGAATAAGTCAGGTTCAGGTATCGAGAATAGAAAAAAAAGTACTTTCAGAGATGAGAAAACAATTAGATGAAGGATGAACATAAGAAAATGTATAAATTAATAGAAAATAAAGGATTTAAATAAGTCTACATTAAATAATATAAATTATTTAATGTAGACTTTTTTGTATAAAAGTAAATTAATCAGAAAAATTGTAATAATATGAGTTAATTTTAAATTAAGAGGAATAATAAATTTATGAAAGGAAGGAGATATAAGCATATGGGAAAAATGGCTAAAGAAGAAAAAAAAATAATAAAGGATTTTGAAAATATTTCGAAAGAGATGGCTCCTAAACCCAAATATTTTAAGAATATTTTATTGGCATTTTTAGTTGGTGGAACTATATGTACTATAGGACAATTTATATTAAATATGTTAATAAAATTTGGTATAGATGAAGAAACCGCTAAACTTTGGCTACCTATAATAATGATATTTATTGGAGCATTATTAACAGGAATAGGAGTTTATGATAAGATAGCAAGCTTTGCTGGAGCAGGTACTGTAGTTCCGATTACAGGATTTTCTAATGCAGTAGTATCTCCAGCAATAGAATTCAAAAAAGAGGGTTTTGTTTTTGGAGTAGCAGCTAAAATGTTTACTATTGCAGGACCGGTTTTGGTTTATGGCATAGGAACGTCAGTAATAATAGGACTAGTATATTATGTTTTAGGACTTATGGGAATTGTTTAAATTGGAGAGTGAATTGTAATGAGTGTAAAAAATAAAAAGGTAGGAAAACAAACTATTAAACTTGAAAACCCTCCTAAAATAATTTCAACTTATTCTATAGTTGGGCCTAAGGAGGGCGATGGACCATTAAAGGATTATTTTCATCAAATATTAAATGATGATACTTTAGGTAAAGATAGTTTTGAAAAGGCTGAATCTGAAATGATGTATACAGCTATAAAAAGCGCTATAAGTAATGCAAGTTTAAGAGAAGAAAGTATAGATTATTTATTTGCAGGTGATTTATTAAATCAAATAACATCATCAAGCTTTGCGGCAAGGGAGTTAAATATACCATTTATAGGTTTATATGGAGCTTGCTCTACAATGTCAGAATCCTTAAGTATGGCATCATTATTTTTAGATGGAGGATGTGGAGATTATGTTGTAGCATCTACTTCATCACATTTTAGTTCTGCGGAAAGACAATTTAGATTTCCGTTAGAGTATGGGTCTCAAAGATGTCCAACATGTCAATGGACAGTAACAGGATCAGGAGCAATGGTATTAGCACGAAGTGGTGATTTCCCGAAAGTAACATATGTTACTACGGGATTAGTTAAAGATTATGGAATAAAAGACGCAAATAATATGGGTGCGGCAATGGCTCCAGCGGCAGTAGATACAATATATAATCATTTTAAGGATACAGGAAGAACACCTAAAGATTATGATGTAATTGCAACTGGAGATTTGGGGAAAGTAGGAAAAGAAATAACGACTAAATTATTGTTAGATTATGGATATGATGTAAAAGATAATTATGTTGATTGTGGTGATTTAATATTTGATGATGAAAGACAAAAAACTGATTCAGGTGGTAGTGGTTGTGGATGTTCAGCAGTAGTAACCTGTGGATATTTTTATAAAAAGTTAATGCGTAGAGAAATAAAAAGTTTATTATTAGTTTCTACAGGAGCATTAATGAGTACGACATCATCCCTTCAAGGAGAAACTATACCTGGAATAGCTCATGCTGTAGCTATTGAGTACAAATAGAAAGTAGGTGAGAATTTTTATGGATTATATAAGTGCATTTATTGTTGGAGGGTTAATATGTGTTATAGCACAAATATTAATGGATACAACTAAATTAACTCCTGCTAGGATATTAGTTATATTTGTTACTCTTGGAGCCATTCTTGGTGGGTTTGGAATTTATGATAAATTAATTGAGATTGGAGGAGCAGGAGCTACGATTCCATTACCTAGTTTTGGAAATGGGTTAGCAGATGCAGCTATAAAGGCTGTAAAAGAAGATGGATTAATAGGAGCATTTACTGGAGGAATAAAAGGTGCAGCTGGTGGTATTACAGCATCTATATTTTTTGGATATTTAATGGCTTTAATTTTTAATCCAAAAACAAAACAATAAAAGGAATAATAGAGCTTTCATAGGGCAAAATAATAGAGTATTAAATATATGGAGGTGAATATTATGCAAAAAAATTCAAGTATTAAATGCAGTGTACAACAATGTAAGCATCATGCATGTTCAGAAAATTATTGTACTCTAGATGCAATACAAGTTGGTACTCATGAAGCGAACCCAAAAGTTGTTGAATGTACAGATTGCCAATCATTCGTATTAAAATAGCCTGATTTTCTAGTAATTGAGTAACTTAGTAAAGAAAATAATCTATACTAAGTTACTTATTTTTTTTATTATTAAATTTTATAAAATACATTTTAATTAAGAGAAAAAATAATGATTTAATAGAAAAAAATATTTACTTTTACAAATAAAGGAGTATAATGGAAATAGAAATAATGATAATCATTATCAGTAAAGAGGTGGAGAAATGTCATTAATATTATCGCAAGTAGGAGAAGAGGTCAAAATTAAAAAGATAACAGGAAATGCGGAAACAAAAAAATTTCTAAATAGTTTAGGGTTTGTTGTTGGTGAAGGTATTACAATAATTTCCGATTTAGGTGGTAATTTAATAGTGAATATTAAGGGTGCTAGAATAGCTTTAGATAAAAGTATGGCAAGTAGAATAATAGTATGAGGAGATAGTGAAGATGACAACATTAAAAGAAGTTAAATGTGGACAAACTGTAAAGGTAAAGAAAATAGAAGGTGCTGGTGCTGTTCGTAGAAGAATAATGGATATGGGTATTACTAAGGGGAGCGAGGTTTATGTTAGAAAAGTTGCACCATTAGGAGATCCAATAGAAGTTAATATACGAGGGTACGAATTAACGTTACGTAAGTTTGATGCGGAAATGATTATAGTTGAATAAGCAATAGATTAAATAATAATTAGGGGGAAAAAAGATGTCAATAAAGATAGGTTTAGCAGGAAACCCAAACAGTGGTAAAACCACTATGTTTAATAATCTTACAGGAGCCAAGCAATATGTTGGAAATTGGCCAGGTGTAACTGTAGAAAAAAAAGGTGGAAAAATTAGAGGATATAAAGATGTTGAACTAGTTGATTTACCTGGAGTATATTCTTTATCACCATATACATTAGAAGAAGTTGTAACTAGAAATTTTATGATAGAAGATAGACCGGATGCAGTTATAAATATTATTGATGCGTCAAATATTGAAAGAAATCTTTATTTGACTACTCAAATATTAGAATTAGGAATACCAACTGTAATAGCATTAAATATGATGGATATCATAGAAAAAAGAGGTGACAAAATTGATATTAATAAGTTATCTCAAATGCTTGGATGTCCAGTTGTTGAAACTAGTGCATTAAAGGGAAAAGGAACTAAAGAGGTTGCTATGAAAGCAATTGAATTAGCTAAAAATAATACGCAGATTGACTTTCAGATGAATTTTTCATCTGAAGTAAAGAGTGCACTTGAAGAGATTAGTAATTTAGTTGAAAGTAATAATATTAGACAAAGTAAAGTAAGTGAACAATGGCTAGCTATTAAAATATTTGAACGTGATAGTAATTTAATGGATAAGATAAATTTATCTAATGGACTTAAAGACGAAATAGAAGCTATTATATCAAAGTGTGAATATGAATTTGATGATGATGCAGAGGGAATAATTACAGGAGAAAGATATGAATTTATTGGTGAAGTAGTATCAAAGGTAGTTAAGAAAAAGAATAATTGTAAACATACTGTATCAGATAAAATAGATAAAATAGTTACAAATCGTATATTAGCATTGCCTATTTTTGCTTTAATTATGTGGGGAGTATATTATATAGCAGTTAGTTCTCTAGGAACAATATTAACAGATTGGACAAATGATACTTTATTTGGTGAGATAATTGGTGAAAATGTTGCCGCATTTTTAGAAAATATAGGTACAGCACCGTGGTTACAAGGATTAATCAATGATGGTATAGTTGGCGGTGTAGGTGCGGTCTTAGGATTCGTGCCACAAATAATGTTATTATTCTTTTTATTATCATTATTAGAAGATTGCGGATATATGGCTAGAGTAGCATTTATTATGGATAGAGTTTTCCGAAAGTTTGGATTATCAGGAAAATCATTTATACCTGTACTTATAAGCTCAGGATGTGGAGTGCCAGGAATAATGGCAACACGTACTATGGAAAATGATAAAGATAGAAAAATTACTATAATGCTTACTACTTTTATTCCATGCGGAGCAAAGTTACCTATAATAGCATTATTTGCAGGAGCTATTTTTGGTGGGGCATCATGGGTAGCACCAACAGTTTATTTCTTAGGAATTTTTATGATTATAATTTGTGGTATTATTTTAAGTAAAACTAAAGCGTTTAAAGGGGATGCAGCTCCATTTGTTATGGAACTTCCACAATATCATATTCCAAGTATGAAAGGTGTATTAATTCATATGTGGGATAGAGGAAAAGCTTTTATAATAAAAGCGGGTACAATAATATTTGTTGCTTGCGCTATAATTTGGTTTACTAGTTCATTCAATTGGTCATTACAAATGGTAGATGCTCAAGAAAGTATATTAGCAAGTATAGGAAAAATTATAGCGCCAATATTTGCTCCTCTTGGATTTGGAAACTGGCAATCAGCAGTAGCAAGCTTAACTGGACTAGTTGCTAAGGAAAATGTTGTAGGAACATTTGGAGTATTGTTTGGAATTGCAGATGCAGCAGAAAATACACCAGCATTAACATCTCAAATTGGAACAATGTTTACAGCGGCAAGTGGATTTGCATTTATAGCATTCAATATGTTAAATGCACCTTGTTTTGCAGCAATAGGTGCAATTCGAAGAGAAATGGGTTCTTGGAAGTGGATGTGGATTACAATTGCATTCCAAACAGGAACTGCGTATATAATTGCATTAATAATAAATCAAGTAGGAAGTTTATTATTAGGAACTGGTAGTGTAGTTGGTGCTATATTATCCATATTAATTGCAGTAGTAGCGGTGGGATTAGCGGTTGCATCAGGAAGAGATATTAAAAATAGTAAAGAGTGTAGAAAAGTAAGTGCTTAATTCATTGTATTTAATAAGGAAGTGATATAAATGGCAACATTTATTGTTGGAGCAATAGTATTTACTTTATTATTTTTAGCTATAAGAAGTATGGTGAAAAAAAGTAAAAGTAATGGCGGTGGATGTGGATGCAATTGTCCAGGTTGCTCAAGTAAAGAATCATGCAACAGTGGAATAAAATTTAAGAATAAATTGAATTCTTAGCTATAGATAGAGTTTTAACTCAATCTATAGCTAGGAAATAGTTAATCTAGGAATGTGCATGTTTTTGAATTGCAAAATAAAAATAGGTGGAAGTATTACAACATATACCTATAGGATAAATAATTACTCTATGTTTAAAAGATACTAAAGAAATATTTTTAGTATCTTTTATTGTTGTGTCTGTATTTTTTTATAATGTGTGAAATCATCTATGTCATAAAATGATTTCAAATTTTTTGAAATTATATATTGACACTATATAGATAATGCTATATTATAATAAGTAATTGAGAATGAATATCAATATTGTTTAGGAGGAGAGAATATGAAGATAGTTTATTATTCAGCATCAGGTAATACTGAAAAAATGGCTAATTTAATTGCAGAGGGAATATCTAAAGAAGGTAAAAAGGTAGAGTTAGTAAATGTATCAAATGCTAATTCTAATATCTTTGATGATGAGGATATAGTTATACTAGGATGCCCAGCTATGGGAGATGAAGTTTTAGAAGAAAATGAGTTTGAACCATTCTTAGAGGAAATATCATCTAAGGTTTCAGGGAAAAAGGTTGCTTTATTTGGATCATACGGATGGGGAGATGGTCAATGGATGAGAGATTGGCAAGAAAGAATGGAATCATTAGGTTGCACTTTAATTGATGATGGATTAATAATTCAATATGAACCAGAAGATAATTCTTTAGAGTGTATTGAGTTAGGAAAAACTATAGCAAGGATATAAATAAAAATTGAAACAAATTGAATTTTATAAAAGTCTTTCTAAAATGGAAGAAAGAGAGTGCATTGAGAAATTCTTAATTTACAATGCCTCTCTGGTTATTTCAGGAGTAAAACCATCAGCAACCATAACAATAAAAAAAGGCAATGAAAATCTATATGATAAATGGATAAAATACGGAATTAATTTTTTAAGAGCAATTGATATTCAATATATAAATTTAAGAGAATGTAGTAATGCATTAATTATATTAATATACAATGAAGAAAAATTATCAAATTATATATTTAATGAAGAAAATAAAAGATTTTTAAGACAATTAGGATATTCAGAAGAAAATGACATAAAAAAGTATTTAGATACATTGAAAAGAAGATATAAGGAGTTTAATTGTCCACATGAACTAGGAATATTTTTAGGGTTTCCTTTAAATGATGTTAAAGATTTTATGAATTGTAAAAATAAAAAATGTTTAAGTTGTGGATATTGGCTTGTATATAATAATTTACAGGAAGCTCAAGAAATCTTTAACAAATATGATAAGGTTAAAGCACATACGGTAAATTATATTTTAAGTGGTGATTCATCACAGGAGGTAGCATATTCTATAAAAAGTTTATTTGAAAATTATAAAAGTGTTACTGCATAATAAGTAAATTATTTATAAATATATTAGTAATTAATTAAAGGAGAGAGAGAAAATGAGTGTAGTTATAGTAGGTGGACATGATAAAATGAGTAAGGATTATATTAAAGTATGTAAGAAGTATAATTGTAAGGCAAAGGTGTTTACCCAAATGGAAACTGGATTAAAGGATAAAATAGGAATGCCAGATGCAGTTATATTATTAACAGATATAGTATCTCACAAACTTGTGTTAACAGCTAAGAGAGAAGCTGATAAGAAAAATATTAGAGTTATAAGAAATCATAAAAGTACATTAAATGCAGTTGAATCACTTATTAGGGAAATTGTATTAAATTAAAAGAGTGGGTATATGAAGAAATTATATTTTAAAAAGCGGTTAGTTATAAATTGAGTTTATATCTAGCCGCTTTTGTTATTAAAGTAAAATGTTTTTTAAATATCGTTTCTTATATTTAAGTTTAGCTATAGTACTTATATCTTGTAATGTTTTAAAGTTAGTAATACCACCAATTACACCCACAATAGGAAGACCTTGTATAAATTTTGAAGTTAACATATAAGTAGAAATTTTATCACAAGTTTCTTTTAAGGTGGTATCAATATCGTAATTAGTATATTTGTTATTATCTATTTCATTAGCAATAATATCTAATTTATTAAAATAAATTTTTTTTTCATTGCCAGAAGTAACTGAAGCACAAATTATATTTAAGATATATATCCTTTCTTCAGGCAAACTATAATCAAATCCATAACTTAAGCTTATTTCATAGATAGATTTTAAAACTACACCAATATAAATAGGGATATCTGGAAGTCCTATTCCTAATAAACCTAAAGTGCTTCCTTCAATAATACTAACAGATTTATTGAATAAAATTTTTCTCGAAGCGGATTTATCAATTTTTTTAAGATTATTTTTGTTAGGATATTTATTAATAGCATAGGTATTTATATCAAACTCCATATTTATATCTTCTTTGTTATAAGTTTTTTCAATTATACCTATACCTTTATCAAAGATTGTTTTAAACCCTTTTTCAAAAGCTATATTTAAGGTAGATTTAAGCTTTTCGGGAATTTTATCTTCAAGTTTTGTTTTCAAAGGATCTAATTTAGTTTTTATAGTCCCTGGTTTCTTTTCTAGTGTTAATTTTTCTTCTTTTTTAGAAAGTTGTTTTAACTGTTTTTCAATTAACGTATTTTTATTTGAAACTTTACTCATTTTATTGCTCCTAAAATATGTACTATAAGTTAATTATAATACAAAAAATGAAAAAATATTAATTAAAGTATTGAAAATAATTATCAACTAGGTTATATTATATTAAGTAATAATTAATATCATTTGAAAGTGCATTTCAAATGATTGAATTAATCAAAGGAGGGTTTTATATTATGATGATAAATAAAAGGTTAATAAACCTATGTAAAGATTCAAAAAAATATATAGCATTAACTATATTGGTTAATTGGATTGCAGTTTTATGTAATATAGTTACTATAATACTAATTGGCCAATTTATTAATAGAATTTATATTGGTGAAAGATTAAACCTTGATGGAAATAATGTAATAGAAGCTATGATGAATTTTAAGGTTTGGGGTAGTGTTTCATTATTATCAGGAATTATAATTATAGCAATTTTATTAGCTATGAGATATTCATGTAATATTTTATATGCTAAATTTTCAAATTCAGCATCAGCAAATGCAAGAGTAACATTAAGGGAACTTATTTATAAGAAATTATTAAAATTAGGAACAGGCTATACTAATGTTGAAAGCACATCTGCAGTAGTTCAGGTATCAGTAGAAGGAATAGAACAGTTAGAAATTTATTTTGGTAAATACTTATCTCAATTTTTCTATGCACTTTTAGTTCCAGTAACATTATTTATATTTATGAGCTTTATATCATTTAAAGCAGCTTTAGTATTTATACTATGTGTGCCGCTTATACCGATATCAATAATTGCAATAATGAAAATTGCAAAAAGAATATTAAAGGATTATTGGAGTTCTTATGCAGATTTAGGTGGAACATTCTTAGAAAATCTTCAAGGGTTAACTACTTTAAAAGTGTTTAATATCGATGAAGAAAGACATGAGAAAATGAATGTTGAAGCTGAAAAGTTTAGAAAAATAACAATGAAGGTTTTAAGCATGCAGCTTAACTCTATAACAATAATGGATTTAGTAGCTTTTGGTGGAGCAGCAGCAGGAACAATAGTTGCATTAATTCAATTTAAAAATGGACAGATTCCAGTAGGAAGCTTACTTATAATAATATTACTTTCATCTGAATTCTTTATACCACTAAGACTTTTAGGATCTTACTTCCATATTGCTATGAATGGTATGGCTGCAAGTGATAGAATGTTTAGTATTTTAGATGCAGAAGAAAAGAAAAAGGATGTTATAACTAAGGAAGAAGTTAAATTTGATGATGTAAGAGTTAGATTAAAAAATGTAGATTTTAGTTATGATGGAGAAAGACAAGTATTAAAGAATATAAATATGGATATTACTCCAGGTGGATTAGTTGCAATAGTAGGGGAAAGTGGTTCAGGTAAGAGTACAGTTGCATCACTTATATTAAACAACCATGAAGTGACTAATGGAGAAATAAAAGTTAATGATGTAAATATAGAAAATATATCATTGGAAAATATATATGGGAATATAGCTTTAGTTTCTACTAACAGTTATATATTTAATGGAACAATTTTAGATAATTTATTAATGGCTAAAAAGAATGCTAATGAAGAAGAAATAAATAGTGCTTTAAAGACAGCAAGATTATATGACTTTGTTAAAGGATTAAAAGATGGATTATTAACAGATGTTGGTCAAGCAGGTAGTGCATTATCAGGTGGACAAAAACAAAGGTTAGCCCTAGCTAGGGTTATTTTAGCTGATAGACCAATGATAATATTTGATGAAGCTACTTCTAATATAGATGTAGAAAGTGAAGAAAGCATTTGGGAAGCTATTTATGAGCTTTCAAAAGATAAGACTATATTAGTAATATCTCATAGATTAGCTAATGTAAAAGATGCTAAAAATATTTATGTTATGAATAAAGGGCTTTTAGTTGAAAGTGGAACTCATGAAGAGTTAATGAATAAAGAAAGTCATTATTATAATATGGTTAATAAACAAAATGAATTAGAAATGATTAGGGAGGTTTGCTAATATGAAAAGAAGATCAGGCTTCCAAATAATGAAGAGATTAATAGTTGAATTAAAACCTTTAGCACCAATTATGGCAATAACTATAAGTATGGGGGTTATAGGATTTTTAGCAGCTATAGCAATAGCGAGTTTTGGTGCGATAGCAATAGGTGCAGCAATAGGAGATATCACATTTATTAGTTTTACTGGTGCTATGATAGTTATGGCAATTAGTGCACTTTTAAGAGGGTTTTTAAGATATGGAGAACAATTATCAGGTCATTATATTGCATTTAAAATTCTTTATATATTAAGAGATAAGATATTTGGTAAATTAAGAAAGTTAGCACCGGCTAAATTAGAAGGACAAGAAAAAGGAAATCTTATTTCTTTAATAACTTCTGATATTGAGCTTTTAGAAGTATTTTATGCTCATACAATAGCTCCAATATCAATTGCAATAATAACAAATACTATAATTTCAATAATCTTATTTATAATAAATCCATGGTTTGGAATCTTATCAGTAATATTTTTCTTAATAGTTGGATTTGTAATACCTTATGCTTCCTCAGGTTTAGGAAAAGCAGCTGGTGTTGAGTATAGAAATATGTTTGGTGAATGTAACAACTATATACTTGATTCTTTAAGAGGGCTAAAGGAAGTATTATTATTTAAGGCAGGTAATGAAAGAGTATATGAAATTAACTCTAAATCTCATAGAATAAATAAAAGCCTTGATAAGATTAAAGAACATGAGGGTATAATAAGAGCTATTACAGATTTAACAATTATGATTGCTATATTAACTTTTGTAGGAGTAGGATTCTATCAATATTCAATGGGTGATATTTCATTTACTTGGATGCTTGTTGGAATAGTAGTAATTGCATCATCATTTGGTCCAGTTGTTGCATTAAGCAATCTTTCAAATACATTATTACAAACTTTTGCTTGTGCAGAAAGATTATTTGATTTAATTGATGAAGAACCACATGTTGAAGAAGTATTAGAAGGACATGAGGTAAATGGAGAATCAATAGCATATGATAATGTAACATTCTCCTATCCAAATAGAAAAGAGAAAATTTTTGATAATACATCAGTTCACATAAAAAGAGGGGATAAGGTTGCTCTTATTGGTGAAAGTGGAATTGGTAAAAGTACATTTGTTAAGCTAATGATGAGATTTTGGGATGTTAATGAAGGAAAAATCAATCTTGATAATAAAAATATTAAGGAAGTTAATACTGTTTCGCTTAGAGGTAGCCAAACTTTAGTTAGTCAGGAAACATACTTATTTAATGAAAGTATAATGGATAATATAAGAATAGGTAATTCTAAAGCAAGTACAAATGAAGTGGTAGAGGCTGCTAAAATGGCATCTATTCATGAATTTATAGAAACTTTACCTAAAGGATATGAAACTAAGGTTGGAGAGCTTGGAGGGAATCTTTCTTCAGGTGAAAAACAAAGAATAGGACTTGCTAGAGCATTCCTAAGTAAAGGGGATATTTTAATATTAGATGAGCCAACAAGTAATTTAGATACTTTAAACGAAGGAGAAATATTAAAATCAATTAAGGAAAACTGTGAAGATAAAACAATAGTCTTAATATCTCACAGAAAATCAACTACAGCTGTTTGTAATAAAACTTACAAATTAGAAAGAAGTAAAATAGTAGAAGTATAAAATAAAAATAATTAAGAGGATTAATGTAGAAATCCTCTTAATTAATAACAATTATTGATAATGATTATCATTAATAAGTTTAAGGTGGGAGTTGCTTAGATATGGGAAGAATTGAAAGAGAAAAAAAGACTATTACATTAATGATAGATATTTATTGCCAAAAGAAACATGGAAATAAAAAAGGTGAATTATGTGAGGAATGTAAAGAATTATTAGAGTATGCACATAAAAGATTAAGTTTTTGTAAATTTGGTGAGAATAAATCTACCTGTTCAAGATGTCCAATACATTGTTATAAAAAGGATATGAAAGAAAAGGTTAAGGAGGTAATGAAGTTTTCAGGACCAAGATTAATTATTTATAATCCAATTGAATTAGTTAGACATGCATTAAATAAATAAAAGCTTTTTAAAACTTATTAGGGAAATATATTTTAATTAAGGGAGATGTAAGTATGAATAAAATAAAGAAGTGTATATATATAACTATTGGATTAATAGCATTTGCATTAGGAGCCATAGGAGTAGTATTGCCTATATTACCAACAACACCATTTTTATTATTAGCATCAGTCTGTTTTGCTAAAGGATCAGATAGATTTAATAATTGGTTTACAAATACAAAAATTTATAAAGAGCATTTGGAGAATTTTGTTAAGGAAAGAGCAATGACATTAAAACAAAAGGTATGTTTATTAGTATTTGCAGATATTATGTTAGCATTTCCGCTAATATTTGTAGATGTATTTGCTATGAGAATAACAATCATACTATTAATGGCATTTAAGTTCTATTATTTTATTTTTAGAATAAAAACAATTTCTGCAGAAGAAAAAGCTGAACTGAATGCAAAAAGGGCAAAGTCTAAAATGAATTTAGCATAAAAATATAAATAGAGTTTTACAAAGGAAAAGGGAAAGTATTATGGAAAGAATATCGTCAACACTTTTTATGGTAGCATTAATTTTATATTATGTTCCAAAAGCTTTTAAAATGAAAAAGAAAAAATATTTAAAGGCACATATTATAATTGGTGGAATATCAATAATAACTATGATTTTAGCTCTTATTGAAAGAACTGGACAAGCAGATTTTATTAAATATGTAGGATTCACTATTATAATGATTTTAATAGGATTAAGTGGATATTTGATTAATAAAAATCCAAAATTATATAGAAAGTTGCATGTAGTTTTTACTATATTATTTTTTGTATATTTATTTACTACTATAATGATTTTTTAAGATAACAAAGGAAGTAAGAGGGAAGAGATAGATGAAAAAAATTTTACTGTCAATAATTATAGTATCTACTATTATTATTGGATATACCCCATTAAATGTTGGAGCAGAAACTATAACAAATATTAATGTTTTAGAAATGAGAAGTGAAAACATTAAATATGAAAATGGAACTTATGAGGTGAAAAACAAAACTTTAAAGGTAGATTCTGATAGAACTTCAGCAGCAAGAAGTTATGTGAGTGAAGATAGTGTAATTGAAATATCAGATGATACTATTACAGCCACTATAGAATTTACTAATAAAAATTTAATGAGTAATACACGTATTAAAGTTAATGGAAAAGAGGTTGAATATATAGGAAATGATGTTAGTGATGCTAACTTAAATTTAAAGTTTAAGTTGGAGTCGTTATCAGATACAGTAGAAGTTTCAACAACTATAAATTTAGGGTTTGTTAAAATGAATGTCTCTTTTAGAGTACAGTTTGATACTATAGAAATACCAATTATATCGGGAGGAAGTTCTGATAATGATCAAACTCAACCAGAAGAAGTTCCACCAACAACAACTCCGGGAGGAGATAATAATACAGGTAATGAAGAAATAGTTAATGAGGGTAAATATACTATAGAAAATGATGCTTTACATATAAGTAAAGATGAAGAATCATTAGCTAGAAAATACTTAGAATATATTAGTGATGTAGAATATAAAGAAGGAAAGATTTATTTAACATTAAAATTTACAGGAAAATCTATGATGACAAATCATGTTATTCAGGTTAATGGAAGTGCAACTAACTTTGATATAGTTGATGAAAGTGGAGAAAATTTTTATGTTAGATTTGAGATAGGAGCTTTAAGTGATAGCATAATAGTAAGTACTAAGGTTTTAGGAACTATGGATGTTGGGTTTAGAGTTAAACTTAAGGATGATACTCTAAAACTATACACTGAAGGTGAAGAAGCTCAAAAACCAAATAACAATAATGCTGCTAATGGAGGACAACAAGGGCCAATAGAATCTACTGATAAGGAAGAAACACAAAAACCAAGTACTCCCAAAAATGAAAATTCAACTGTATATAAAGTGAAA
This sequence comes from Clostridium sp. D53t1_180928_C8, assembly GCF_015667795.1. Classification (GTDB taxonomy): domain Bacteria; phylum Bacillota; class Clostridia; order Clostridiales; family Clostridiaceae; genus Clostridium. Next base: position 48,919 of record NZ_JADPEL010000004.1, on the reverse strand, counting down.
AATGAAATTATAACTGATAGTATTATAGGGTATACAGCCGCTAGGGCTGCAGTTAATAATACATCATATATTGAAGATATAGATGGTGTAAAGTATATTACAGTAGGATTATCACAGCTTGATGTAATGAGTAATATTAGAGTATCTGTAAATGGCTCTAATATTAATTATGAAGTTGTTCGTAAGAGTAGTAGTAGCAATACTATGGATATTAGATTTAAAGTTCCTAGTGTAAATTCAAGTATTAAAATTACTGCTTTTATTAATGCAACTAGAATGGATATTTCATTTGGTTTAGATTTATTAGAAGATACAATGGAAGTTATAAGGAAGAGTGAAGCTAGTATTCCACTTGCTACTGAAAGTATATCAACAATGTTTAATACAGTTAATACTGAAGAAGTATCCCAAAAAAATTCAAAAGTGGTAGCTAAAGATATAGAAGTAGGAGAATACTTTAAAAAATATACAATTGAAAATGATATTATAAGTGATAGTGCTATGGGAAGAGCAATGACAAGAAAATACTTAGATAAGTTAAGTATTTTAGAGGATATAGATGGTAAGTTATATTTAACTTTAAAGTTTTCAGGAACTAGCGCTATGGAGAATATTAAGATTACAGTTAATGGACAAGAAGTAGAGTTTGCTATTGTAGCAACTGATGAAGAAAATGAAATGAAGGCATTTAGATTTACTATAAATGATATAAGTGATGAAATAAGAGTTTATATGAATATTAAAGCTGTAAATATGGATGTTGATTTTGGTGTAGATTTATTAGAAGAAACTCAAATATTAATTGAAGAAGGAACTATTTCAGATTCCATGGGTAAAGAGGATGCTGTACTTGCTACATTAATGAGTAATAAAAAGGAACAAAGCAATTTAAAGGTTATACTTATAACTGCTTTAGCAACAACTATAATTATACTTAGTCTGCAAGGAATAATTTATTCAATAATTAAAAAGAGAGAAAATAAAAGTAATTTAAAAGAAAAATAACAAATCATATTTAAATTATAATTTGATTTATATAATATAAAATTGGCAAAACTTATTTAATGAGGTGTTGCCTAGGTGAATGTTAGAAGTGATAAAAGTTTTAATAATCCATTAATATATATTTTTATTATATTTATATTATCTTCTTTTATATATGAACTATATAGTAAAAATAAACTACTGGCAATTTTTTACGCCTGTAGTTTTTTTGCTTTTTTATTATATTTTAAGGGGAAATATATAACCTTAATATTAATGTTATTTTTTATTGTAGCTTTAAGTAATAATATATTTTTTTATAGATATATTCCTAATGAAATTGAAGAATTAAGAGTAATTGAAGTGAGCAATTATTATGGAAAAGGTGAAGTTAAAGGCAGAATAGTTAATTTATCTAATGTAGACTCAAACTTAGAAGTTGGAAAGAAGTTAATAGTTAAAGGTGAGTTTAGTGAAAATCATAATAAAGCTAAAGGAATAATTGGAGATTATAAAATACAGGAATATAGAGTTTTAAAATCAGACTTTATTGATAAACTTTATAAAAGAAGAAGATACATATATGAAAATATAGAAAATAAGCTAGGGAAAAGAAAAGCAGCATTAATTACATCAGTATCATTTGGCTATAAAAATGATTTAGATAAGGATCATAGAAAGTTGATGAATAGTCTAGGGATATCTCACGCTATTTCTATTTCTGGATTACATTTAGTTTTAATATATAGTATATTAAAATTACTATTAGGAAGTAAATTGAGCTTAATTATAGCATTTATATATGTTATGTTCTCAGGAGCATCAGCACCTGCTGTAAGGGCTTATATAATGATAGTTATATTAAACCTAGGCAATGTAGTAAAACGTAATTACAATCCATTATCGGCCTTATCATTAGCAGGAATAGTATTATTAATAATAAAACCTTATTATATTTACAATTTAGGATTTGTGTTATCTTTTTTAGCTACATTAGGAATAATTTTATTTAATAAAAATTTAAATAAAAAGTTATATAAATTACCGAATTTTATAAGAAGTACTATAGCAATTTCAATAAGTGCCCAAGTACTTACTTTACCTATTATAATTTTATATTTTAATGAAATATCCTTAAATTTTATAATTGGAAATATTGTAATAATTCCGTTTATAAATATTTTGGTGGTTTTAGGAAACATATTAATATTTATAGTAGATGTCACATGGTTATTTAATTACTCTATGTATTTATGTCATTATATTATTAAATATATAGATATTATTATGTATAAGATAGAGTATATGGCATTTGAGTTAATATATTTTCATTATACTGTGGCATATTTTTATATAGCTTTATTAACGACATACTATTTTTATAAAAAGGGATTTAAACAATTTATATATTATCCATTGATTATGGGACTATATATAATAATTTTAGTTTATTCACCATTTCCTAAGATAAGATATTATAATGAGGGGGCTCTACTTATAAGTTATAGAGGAGAGAAAAGTATTATTCAAACTAAGGAGGTAATTGATAAAGAAAAGATTATGAATATTACATTATCAAATTCCTTAATAGGTGAGGTTGATGAAATTAATATTGGGGCAGAAGTAAAATTAAAAAAAGAAGGACAAAACTATATTTTACAAACAACTAATAATGAGTATTTACTGTTTGTAAATTATGAAAAAATTGATGGTGAGTATGATATAATAGATTTCAGAAAAGGCGATATAAAAGAAGTTATCGTATTTGATGATAATATAATAAACTATTAGTTAGGAGTGCAATATAGATTGATTAACATAGATGTGCTAGAAACAGAAATTAAAAAAAATGATATATCCAATGGATATATATTTTGTGGATTAGATGAGGAGCTTATAAAAATAAGTGTTGAAGCTATTATAAATAAGGTTGTTGATAAGGATTTTTTAGATTTAAATCTTATAAAGTTAGATGGATTAACAACTACATTTGAAGAAATTGAAAATGCGTGTGAAACAATGCCCTTCTTTGGAGAGAAAAAAGTTGTTTTAGTATATAGAGCTAATTTTTTAAAAGAGAAGCCTGATAAAGATGGAGTTAAAACTTATAGCGAGATTTCAAAATATATAAAGGATTTGCCATCACATACAGTTCTTATTATGTATTATTTGTTTAATGATAAGAGAGATACACCTAAGAAAAATAAAAAGCTAACTACACTTGATAAGTATGTGAAAGTAGTTCATTGTGATAAGCTTAGAAAAGATAGATATTATAAAAAGGTAGATGATTTATTTAAAGAAAAAGGAAGAACAATAGGGAAGATACAACTTAGATATTTTGCAGATAAGGTTCAAAATAATTTTGATATTATAAAAAGAGAAGTTGATAAATTGGATTGTTATGCACTTGGAAGAGAAATAACTAAGGAAGATATTGATAAATTGATTCAAAATAAGAGTGAAGATGATATATTTGATCTTGTAGAATATATTTCTGTAAGAAAAGTTGAAAAAGCATTAGATTTATTAGATGAATTATTATTTAAAGCAGATCAGCATATGCTAATAGTATCATCTATAGAGAATCACTTTAAAAGGTTATATGAAATTAAGGTATATTTATTAAAGGGAAAAAAGATAGACTTTTTTATGTCTAAATATAGATTACCTCAATTTGTTTGTGAAAAATTAGCGAATCAAGCAGCTAAATTTAATGTAAAACAATTAAGTGAACTTATTAGAATCTGTGTAGATACTGAATTGAAGTTAAAATCCTCAGCTTCAGAAAAGCAAATGGAAATGGAACTTATGTTATTTAAAACATTTATGGTTAAGTAATTAGTTTTTAAATAAATTTTAATTTAATAAAAAGATAAATAAAATATATTACAGTTCATAATTTAAAAAATGTTAAATAATAGCCGGTGAAAAATCACCGGCTTCTTATTTATTACGCCATAGCGTTTAATTTTGCAGCTAATCTTGATTTCTTTCTAGCAGCCATGTTTTGGTGAACTACACCTTTTTGAGCAGCCATGTCTAAAGACTTAGTAGCTTTAACGAATAAAGCTTTAGCTTCTTCAGCGTTGTTAGCAGCTACAGCAGCTTCAAACTTCTTTATAGCAGTTTTTAAAGCTGATTTAACCATTTTGTTTTGTAAAGTTTTCTTTTCAGTAACTTTAATTCTCTTTTTTGCTGATTTAATATTTGCCATTCAATTCACCCCCTTGATATTTTATAGGGCCTCTGCAGTTTTTTGGGGAAATCTGCGTACGAGTTCATTTTCAACAAATCATATTATAACACCTAAAGTTTTTAAGTTCAAGTATGAAATTAAAACTTATTTGGGAAAATAAATTTGATTAGTAATAAAACTTAGGAGGAATATCATGATAAGCGTTAGAACAGACCTTGCAATAGAAGCAAAACAGGCATATACAGAGGAGAATAAAAGAGAACTTGATGGAGTAAAAGTTGATGAAGAAATGGAAGGAGAGGTTAAAATTACTACTGTAACCATTGAAAGTGATGAGGCTGGAAAGGAATTGGGTAAACCAAAAGGGCATTATATTACTATAGATTTTCCAGAATTCACACCATATGATGGTGAATCAATGAATGATTTATCATTAGTTGTAGGAAAAGTTTTGAAAAAACTTGTAGATATTGATGAAAATAAACTTGTTTTAGTTGTTGGTCTTGGAAATTGGAATGTTACTCCAGATGCACTTGGACCAAAGGTAACAGAAAAAATTATGATAACAAGGCATTTAAAACAAGTAATGCCTGATGTAATAGATGATTCAGTAAGACCAGTATGTGCAATAGCCCCAGGAGTTTTAGGTATTACAGGAATAGAAACAGGAGAAGTTATAAAATCATTAGTAGATAAAATCAAACCAGATTTAGTTATATGTGTTGATGCATTAGGGTCTAGAAGATTAGAAAGAGTAAATAGAACTATTCAAATTGGTGATACAGGAATTTCACCAGGGGCTGGAGTTGGAAATCATAGAATGCAAATAAATGAAAAAAGCTTAGGGGTAAAAGTTTTAGCAGTAGGTGTTCCAACTGTTGTTGATGCAGCAACTATAGCAAATGATACTATGGATTTATTATTAGATGATTTATGTAGCAAGGCACAAAAAGGAAAAGAGTTTTATAACATGTTGAAAAGTGTTGATAGAAATGAAAAGAATATGCTTATTAGAGAAATATTAAATCCAGCATTTGGAGATTTAATGGTTACTCCAAAAGATGTAGATACAATTATAGAATCATTATCAAAAATAATTGCAAATGGAATAAATATTGCAGTTCAACCTAATATGGACATGGAAGAGATTAATAAGTTTATGAATTAAATTTTAAAAATTATTTATTAATAATTATGTAAAACCTCCCATATATATAGAAAGAGTAGGGAGGGATAAAAATGCAGTGGGTTAATGGAAGTAATAATGTTAAGAAAAAAAGAAATGGTATTAGTATTGGATATATAGTTCTATTAGTTATTATGATTATTTTTTTTATAAGAGCTGGTAGTGTTATTAATAGTTATAGAGAACGTGGTGGATTAGCATATGTGCAATTGCTTAATTATTCGATGCCAGTAGTAGAGACACAAATATATGATAGTACAGCATATAGAGAAAATAAAGTAAGTATTAAAAGAGTAATAGTTGAGGCTTTAGGACTTAATAAAATAACTACTTATGGAATAGTAGGCAACGAAGTATCTTTTTTTGGTGGTATAAATAAATTTAATAATAAAGATAAAATAGATAATTCTGCTAAAGCAACATTTGGACTTTTTGAACCATATGTTGTTAAAGAAGAAAGTATAGCTAGAGTTACAGAGGAGGATTTAGCAGAACTTAATAAGACTAGTGCAGCTTATAATCCTTCACTTAAGAAAACATTAGATGATTCTAATGTAGAAATATTAATTTATCATACACATACTCATGAGGGATATGCAGAATCTGGATCAGATACAGAGCAAGAGGAATTTAGTGTTGTTGGTGTAGGAGATGTATTAGCTCAAGAGTTAGAAGAAGGATATGGAATATCAGTAGTGCACGATAAAACCATTCATGATACTAGTCCTTATAATCAATCTTATTATAGATCAGAATCTACGGTACAAAGTTATTTAAATCAGTTTCCTAATTTGAAATTAGTAATAGACTTGCATAGAAATAGTGGGCCTACTAAAGAGCAAACAACAACAGTAATAAATGATCAAAGCTTAGCAAGAATATTATTTGTTACTTCAAAAAACTCACCTAATTATCCGCAAATGATGGAAGCTGTTAATGGAATGATTTCTATTTCAGAAGAACTTTTTCCAGGACTAATGGGAGACGGAAGAGATGGAACAGGACTTTATGAATATAATTCTGGATCAAATACATTTAATCAAAAGTTAAGTCCGGCATGTGTGTTAACAGAATTCGGAACAGAACTTAATAGTGCACAAGAGTCTAAATTGAGTGCAAAATATTTAGCAAGAATAATTGCAGAATATTTTAATAGTAAACAATAAATTGAATAAAAGTTTGAAAAGTGAGCATCCTTATAGCTAATAAGCAAGGAGCTCATTTTTATTTTATTGATATATAGATTAAGTTAAAGAGGAGATGTTATTTTGAAGATTATTAAGAATTTTCTTATACCAGGATTTGCAATAATTTTACTTCTTATAGGATGTATAAAAATAAATATAATAAATACTGAATCTTTATCACCATTAGGAAATACTGATGATAATTTTAAAGTAGTAAGTGAGGAGTTTGGTGAGGATTTTCAAGAGTTCATTAAAGACAATAGTATAGTTAAAATTTATGTTGGTGAAAAAAATGATGGTTTAGCTACAGTAAAGATATACAATAAGGAAATTAAATTAACCAATGATAATTTGTTTATGAATTCTATAAAAAAAGTAGGCGGATATTTTAATAGGCTTTTTATAAATGTAAAGGATAAAATAAATAAAACAACAAAAACTAATAGTGAATATAATGAAAAAAATAAAGTTATAAATGAAGATAGTAAGAGTGAATTTGATGAAAATGTAGATGATTTTATAGAAAATATTAATAATAAATAAAATACTATTAAGGTTAATATTATTTCGACGTTAATATTCTTGACACTTACTCTATACTCTATGTTATAATTTAGCTTGATTTAACAATATGGGGGTGAAGAAGCTACTAATATAATTAGTAGTTAAGATATATGCAAAGTAATAGACAATCAAAGATTAGAAACTTTTCAATAGTAGCACATATAGACCACGGTAAGTCAACCCTAGCGGATAGATTATTAGAAATTACAGGGACTCTTACTAAAAGAGAAATGGAAGAGCAAGTTCTTGATAATATGGAAATAGAAAGAGAAAGAGGGATTACAATAAAATCTCAAGCTGCAAGACTTGTTTACAGACGTGATGATGGTGAAGAATATATATTAAACTTAATTGATACACCAGGACATGTAGACTTTACATATGAAGTTTCAAGAAGTTTAGCCGCTTGTGAAGGAGCGCTATTAGTAGTAGATGCAACTCAAGGTATTGAAGCCCAAACTTTAGCTAACTGTTATCTTGCTTTAGACAATGACTTAGAAATAGCACCAGTTATTAATAAGATTGATTTACCATCTTCAAGAGCTGATGAAGTTAAGGAAGAAATTGAAGATGTTATAGGAATTGAAGCAGAAGATGCTCCAATGATATCAGCAAAAACAGGACTAAATGTTGAGGATGTGCTTGAAACTATAATAGAAAAGATACCAGCACCAAATGGAGATGAGGAAGCGCCGCTTAAAGCTTTAATATTTGATTCATACTATGACAGTTATAAAGGTGTTGTATGTTATGTAAGAATACTTGATGGTAAAGTTAAAGCTGGAACTAAGATAAAGCTTATGAATACAAATAAGGTTTATGATGTTGTAGAAGTAGGGGTATTTACACCAAAGCTATTACCAATAGGTGAGCTTATGGCTGGTGATGTTGGATATATAACAGCATCTATAAAAAATGTTGCGGATGCTAGAGTTGGTGATACTATTACAGAAGCTGATAGACCAACAGCAGAAGCTCTTCCAGGATATAAAAAGGCAGTGCCTATGGTTTATTCAGGTATTTATCCAGTTGATGGAGCTAAGTATGATGAATTAAGAGAAGCGTTAGAAAAATTACAAATAAATGATGCTGCATTAGATTTTGAACCAGAAACATCTATAGCGTTAGGATTTGGATTTAGATGTGGATTCCTTGGGTTACTTCATATGGAAATAATTCAAGAAAGAATAGAAAGAGAATTCAATTTAGATATTATAACAACTGCGCCTTCTGTTATATATAAGGTTACAAAGACTAATGGTGAAACTTTAGATTTAACAAACCCAACTAATTTACCAGAGCCGACAGAAATAGAATCTATGGAAGAACCTATAGTTAAAGCATCTGTAATTGCACCAACTGAGTACGTTGGAGCTATAATGGATTTATGTCAAGAAAGAAGAGGAGTATATATAGATATGCAATACTTAGAAGAAACAAGAGTATGCATAAATTATGATATTCCATTAAATGAAATTGTTTATGACTTCTTTGATACTTTAAAATCAAGAACAAGAGGTTATGCTTCGTTTGACTATGAATTTAAAGGATATACTAAAACAGAGCTTGTTAAGCTTGATATATTATTAAATGGAGATATAGTTGATGCTTTATCAATGATAGTTCCAAAAGAAAGAGCTTACCATAAAGGAAGAGGAATTGCAGAAAAACTTAAGGAGATTATTCCAAGACAAATGTTTGAAGTTCCAATTCAAGCAGCAGTAGGTTCTAAGGTTATAGCAAGAGAAACAGTTAAGGCTATGAGAAAAGACGTACTTGCTAAATGTTATGGCGGAGATATTTCAAGAAAGAAGAAGCTTCTTGAAAAGCAAAAAGAAGGTAAGAAGAGAATGAGACAAGTGGGATCAGTAGAAGTGCCACAAGAAGCATTCATGGCTGTTCTTAAAGTAGACTAATAATCTTAATGAAAAGACATTGCAGTAGCAATGTCTTTTTTCATAATTAAGTTAAATCATAAATATGAAGTTTAGAGGAGAAAAAATATGAAAGAAATAAGTTTATATATACATATACCATTTTGTAAGCAAAGATGTTTTTATTGTGATTTCCCTACTTTTTCAGGAAAAGAACAATTTAGAGAAGCATATGTCGATGCTTTAATTAAAGAGTTAAAGGAAAAATGCACTAATTATTTGGTTAAGACAATATTTATTGGTGGCGGAACACCATCACATCTTGAGGAAAAGGAGCTTGAAAAACTTTTAAAAGCAGTATCTAAATTAAATTTATCAGAAGATATAGAGTATTCTATGGAGTGTAATCCTGGAACTGTAAATGAAGAAAAATTAAAGATAATGAAAAAATATGGAATAAATAGAATAAGTTTTGGTCTTCAATCATGTAATGACGAATTATTGAAAAAGATTGGGCGTATACATACATTTAAAGAGTTTTTAGAAAATTATAATTTGGCGAGAAAAGTAGGATTTAATAATATAAATATTGATTTAATGTATGGACTTCCTAACTTAACTGTAGAATTATGGAAGGTTACATTAGAAAAGATATGTGAGTTAAAGCCAGAGCATATTTCTGCATATAGTTTAATCATTGAAGAAGGAACTGCTTTTTATAACTTATATGAAAAAGATAAACTTGAACTTCCAAACGAAGATGATGAACGAGTAATGGATAAGTTAACTAAGGATATTTTAAAGGAAAATGGATATCATCAGTATGAGATTTCTAATTTTGCTCTAAATGGGAAAGAATGTAGACATAATAAGGTTTATTGGTCTTTAGGTGAATATATAGGAGTTGGTAGTGCGAGCAGTTCTTATATTGATGGATATAGGTTTACAAATACAAGTAATATAAATGAATATATAAAAAATATAAATAATAAAGAAGAAGCAATAGTAGATAAATATAAGAATTCTATTGAAGATGAAATGGAAGAGTTTATCTTTATGGGATTAAGAATGATTTATGGTATAGATTTGTTAAAATTTAAGAGAAAATTTGGCGTAGATATAAATAGTATATATAAGAAAGTCATTGAGAAAAATATAAAAGATGGTTTGCTTGTTATAGATGATACAAGAATGTTTTTAACTTATAAAGGAATGGAATTATCAAATAGTGTAATGTCAGAATTTATACTAGATAAATAATAAAAATGAAAAACGAAGGAAAAAGGAGTAATTAAGAGATGGAAAGAGAAAATGGAGAAAAAGTTAAATTATATAAAAAAAATAGTTGAAAATTTAAAGAAATATGAAATTGACAAAAAAAACAAATAAGAATATATTGATAATGTAGTCATTAGCACTCGACTTTAATGAGTGCTAACAATAGGGGTGATGAAATGGCTATTGATGCAAGAAAAATAAGAATACTTCAAGCCATTATTAATGACTATATAGTAACAGGTGAGCCTGTTGGTTCAAGAACAATAGCTAAGAAGTATGATTTAGGTGTGGGATCTGCAACTATAAGAAATGAAATGGCGGATCTAGAGGAAATGGGATACTTAGAACAGCCTCACACATCAGCAGGCAGAATACCATCTAGTAAGGGATATAGATTATATGTTGATAAGTTAATGGAAACACCAAAGCTAAGTAGAGATGAAGAGCTAAGAATTAAAGAATATTTAATTAATTCAGCTATGCATGAAGTTGATACTATATTAAAAGAAGCTTGTGTTTTATTATCAGAATTAACAAATTTAACTTGTATAGTTCAAACACCTTCTATGAAAAGAAGTTATATAAGATCACTACAATTAATAAAAATAGATGAAACAAATTTAATAGCTGTTATAGTAACAGATAGTGGTGTTATAAAAAATCATAGAATTAAAATTAATACTGTACCAAGTAGTGAAGAACTTATTAGAATCAATGAGGTATTAAATTCTAAATTAAAGAATTTAACAATTGAAGCTATTAATTTAGAAGTTATTAATGAGCTTAAGAATGACTTAGTAGGGTTTGATGATTTATTTAATGCAATGCTTCCAGCTTTATATGAAAGTTTAAATAATAGTTCAAAATCAGACTTGGTTGTTGAAGGAACAACAAATCTTTTCAATTATCCAGAGTATAACGATATTGAAAAGGCTAAAGAAGTACTTCAATTAATAAGTAATAAGGATTGTGTAATAGAACTGCTTGAAAATAGTGGGGATATATCAATTAAAATTGGTGATGAAAATTATATTCCAGAAGCTAAGGATTGTTCAGTAATAACGGCAGAGTATTCCTTAGGAGGAAGACCAATTGGAAGTATTGGGCTTATTGGTCCACAAAGAATTAATTATTCAAAAGTTATTTCTATAATGGCGCAAGTCATGAAAGAATTAAATAAAAGTCTTAAGGATCAAGAGTATTGATTAAAGAGAGATGAGGTGTAAAGATGGAAGAAAACAAAGATTTAAGAGATGAAGAAATATTAGAGGGAAATGATACAGTTGAAGAAAATGCTGAAGCTACAGAAAATGAAGAAGTAGAAGAAATAATAGAAGAATATTCTGAAACTGATGATTTATCTATGATAAGAAAGCTAAAAGATGAAAATAAAAAACTTTCTAATGAATTAGATGCATTAAAGGAAAGATTACTTAGACTTACTGCTGAGTATGATAATTACAGAAAAAGAACTGCAAAGGAAAAAGAAGGTATTTATACAGATGCTTGTACAGATGTATTAAAAGAAGTACTTCCTGTTGCAGATAACTTAGAAAGAGCTTTAGCTGTAGATGGAAATGTAGAAGATCTAAAAAAAGGTGTTGAGATGACAATAAAAGGATTCTTAAACGCTTTAGAAAAACTAGGAGTTGAAGAAATTGATACAGCTAATGGTTTTGATCCAAATTTACATCAAGCAATTTCAGTTGTTGAAGATAAGAATTTAAATAGCAATGATGTTGCTCAAGTATACCAAAAGGGATACAAAAAAGGAGAAAAAGTAATCAGATATTCAATGGTTACAGTAGCAAAATAGTAAATAAGGAAAATTTTTAAATAGATATGTAAATTTCGAGGAGGAAAAAATTATGGGAAAAATTATAGGTATTGATTTAGGTACAACAAATTCATGTGTAGCAGTTATGGAAGGTGGAGAACCAGTAGTTATCACTAACTCTGAAGGTGCAAGAACTACTCCATCAGTAGTTTCATTCCAAGCTAACGGTGAAAGATTAGTAGGACAAATTGCTAAAAGACAAGCAATTACAAATCCAGAACACACAATAATTTCAATAAAAAGAGAAATGGGAACAGACCATAAAACTCATATAGATGAAAAGACTTATTCACCACAAGAAATATCTGCAATGATACTTCAAAAAATAAAAGCTGATGCAGAAGCTTACTTAGGTGAAACTGTAACTCAAGCTGTTATCACAGTTCCAGCATACTTTAATGATGCTGAAAGACAAGCAACTAAAGATGCTGGTAGAATAGCAGGATTAGAAGTATTAAGAATAATAAACGAACCAACAGCTGCTTCATTAGCTTACGGATTAGATAAGACTGATCACAGTGAAAAGATTTTTGTTTATGACTTAGGTGGAGGTACATTTGACGTATCTATTCTTGAATTAGGTGATGGAGTATTTGAAGTATTATCAACAAATGGAGATACTCATTTAGGTGGAGATGACTTTGACCAAAAAATTATTGATTATATAGCAAATGACTTCAAATCTCAATATGGAATTGATTTAAGAAATGATAAGAGTGCAGTTCAAAGATTAAAAGAAGCTGCAGAAAAAGCTAAGATTGAATTATCATCATCAATGCAAACAAATATCAACTTACCATTCATCACTGCGGATAGCACTGGTCCAAAGCACATTGATATGAACTTAACTAGAGCAAAATTCAATGAATTAACTCATGACTTAGTTCAAAGATCAATTGAACCAATGAAGAAAGCATTAAGTGATGCTGGATTATCAATTAGTCAAATTGATAAAGTTATATTAGTTGGTGGATCAACAAGAATACCTGCAGTTCAAGAAGCTGTTAAAAACTTTACAGGAAAAGAGCCTTCAAAGGGAGTTAATCCAGATGAATGTGTAGCTATGGGTGCTGCAATTCAAGCAGGTGTTTTAACTGGAGAAGTTAAAGACGTATTATTACTAGATGTTACTCCATTAACATTAGGTATTGAAACTTTAGGAGGAGTTGCTACTCCATTAATCGAAAGAAATACAACTATACCAGCTAAGAAGAGCCAAGTGTTCTCAACTGCAGCAGATGGTCAAACATCAGTTGAAATACACGTAGTACAAGGTGAAAGACAAATGGCAGCTGACAACAAGACTTTAGGTAGATTTACTTTATCAGGTATTGCTCCAGCTCCAAGAGGAATTCCACAAATCGAAGTTACTTTTGATATAGATGCTAACGGTATTGTTAAGGTATCTGCTATGGATAAAGGAACTGGTAAAGAAGCAAACATCACAATTACTGCTTCAACTAACTTAAGTGATGACGAAGTAGATAGAGCAGTAAAAGAAGCAGAAAGATTTGCTGAAGAAGATAAGAAGAGAAAAGAATCTATAGAAGTTAAGAACAATGCAGATCAATTAGCATATCAAACAGAAAAGCAATTAGAAGAGCTTGGAGATAAGATATCTGCTGATGATAAAGCTAAAATAACAGCTAAATTAGATGCATTAAAGGCAGTTAAGGATGGAGAAGATTTAGAAGCAATTAAAAAAGCTACTGAAGAATTAACTCAAGAATTCTATGCTATATCATCAAAAATGTATGCTGATGCTCAAGGTGCAGCAGGAGCTGAAGGTGCAGGATTTGATCCAAACAATATGGGTGGAAATACAAATCAAGGACCAGCTCATGATGATAATGTAGTAGATGCTGATTTCGAAGTAAAAGACGAAAAATAATATAAATAATATAAATAATATAAATAGGGAAGACAAAAGTCGTCTTCCCTTTTTGAAAGTTTAGGTATTTACGAATATTTTTATAAGTGTTAATATAAATTAGGCGAATATAAATAGGTGGTGAGTATATAGATGGCAAATAAAGACTATTATGCTGTGCTTGGACTTGAAAAAGGTGCAAGTGATGATGAAATAAAAAAAGCCTTTAGAAAGCTAGCTATTAAATACCATCCTGATAAGAATCAAGGTAATAAGGAAGCAGAAGAAAAGTTTAAAGATATAAATGAAGCATATCAAGTACTTTCTGACCCAGAGAAGAAAGCTAGATATGATCAATTTGGTACTGCTGACTTTGATGGAAGTGGATTTGGAGCAGGTGGATTTGGTGGCTTTGACTTCTCAGATATGGGAGGATTTGGAGATATATTTGAAAGTTTCTTTGGTGGGGGAAGCGGTTCTTCAAGAAGAAGAAATGGCCCAGTTAAAGGTGCTGATATAGAATATACTTTAAATTTAACTTTTGAAGAAGCTATATTTGGTGTAGAAAAAGAAATTACTATAAACAGAAATGAGAATTGTGAGTCTTGTAGAGGTACTGGTGCAGAAGCAGGAACATCTCCAAAGACTTGTCCAACATGTAATGGAAGTGGGCAAGTTAGAGTTCAAAGACAAACACCTCTTGGAAGTTTTGTAAGCACTTCTACATGTGATAGATGTGGAGGTAAGGGAACAATAGTTGAAACTCCATGTTCAAGCTGTAGTGGTAGAGGTAAGGTAAGAAAAACTAGAAAAATTAAGATAAATGTACCTGCAGGTGTTGATACAGGAAATGTAATGCCGCTAAGAGGGCAAGGTGAACATGGATCTAATGATGGACCTCCAGGAGATTTATATATTAGAATAAATGTGGCTAAGTCTAAACAGTTTGATAGAAGAGGAACTGATATCTATATAGAAACTCATATATCAATGGGAAGAGCAACTTTAGGGGTTGAAATAACAGTTCCAACAGTAGATGGAGATGTTAAGTATAATATTCCGGCAGGAACTCAATCTGGAACTATGTTTAGATTAAAAGGCAAGGGTGTACCTAAGGTTCACTCAAATGCAAGAGGAGATCAATATGTAAAAGTAATAGTTGATATTCCTAAGAGTTTAAATTCTAAACAAAGAGAAGCCTTAGAAGCATTTATGGAAGCTTGTGGAGAAAGTGTTGACGGAGAAGTTACCCATAAAAAAGGTTTAAAGGATTTGTTTAATAAGAAATAAAAAGATGTTGCAATTGCAACATCTTTTTTTTAATTTATAAATTGACTTAATACTTTAATAGTTTCTTCATTTCTAGTTGAACTTATAGCTATACATAGGACAGTATTTTCGTTGTTAAACCCAGCATCCTTTAATAAGTTTAAGTTGTCTACTTTAATTCCGTAGATTTTATCATTTCCCGATTCATCTTTTGCTGTTACTAAATTATCATTAGATATATTTAATGCATCAAATCCTTCTAATGAATTTAAATCAAGTAACATATTGTTATTGGCAAAATATTCAAAGTTGTTTTTTTCTGTCAAAAGGATATCGATTTCACTAGCAGCTAATTTAACTGCGAATGCTTGAGTTGTTGTAGGATCATCTCCGTGCTTAGAATTTAAATTTAATAATAATGTATCTGTAAAAATAGCAGATTTTTTATTATCTCCTAAAATGGTTTCGTTTAATTTATCTTTAATTCCATTAAAACTATCTAAATTAACGGTTGAACCATAATATGTAATATTACAATAAGTATCTTGCTTAGTTACAATTGAGTATGATATATATCCTATAATTATTATAGCTAGTAGAGTTGTTATTATGGGAAGTTTGTAATAATCATATATGAATTCAAATTTCTTTTTAGCTGATAAAGATTTAAATTTTTCTTTAACAGATATTTCAGAGTCTAAAGGTGGTTTGTTTTTTACTGGAACCATATAATCACTCCTTTATTTATTTGTATATTTATGTCTATTTTATAGAAAAAAATGATAAAAATCAATTGATATAAATTTAAAAAATTGGTAAACATTTAAAAAGTTGATGGTTATAATTAAATATTTAAATAACTAGATAATAGAAAAGAAATGAGATTATATATATAATAGAGAGGTGAATATTTGTTATCCTAAGTAGGAATATTAAAAATAGTAGCAATAATATGAGGTGATAAGATGAAAAATTTAAAAGAAGTACTTTTACCAGAGATAGAAGAGTTTAGAAAAGTTGGACATAAGTTTGTTAATGGAGAAATGTCTGTTATGAACTTTAAACATGCATCAGGAGGAATGGGGGCATATGCTCATCGTGGAGGTAAAGAGTTTATGTTAAGACTTAGAATGCCTTCAGGGATAATAACTATGCCACAATTAAAGTTAATATATGATTGGGCAGAAAAATATAAGTTAGGTGGCTTACATTTTACTACACGTCAAGCAATACAATATCATGGATTATCAATAGATGAAGTATGTGATTTAATGAAAGAAGCTTTAGATAAGGATATATATACAAGAGGAGCTGGTGGAAATTTCCCAAGAAATGTTGCTTTATCTCCATTATCAGGTGTGGACAAAGAAGAGGCTTTTGATGCAACACCATATGCACTAGCTACTGGTGAGTATTTCATGGAAAGAATAACTACTTATAAGCTACCAAGAAAGTTAAAAGTATCTTTCTCTAATGCTTCAAGTGATACAGCACATTGTACAATTCAAGATTTAGGGTTTTTAGCTGTTAATAAAGATGGAAAAGACTATTTTAGAGTGTATTTAGGTGGTGGTTTAGGAAGAAATCCTAAATTAGCATTAATATATCCAGAACTTATAGAACCTAGTGAAGTATTAAATTATGTTGAAGCTATGGTTAGATTATTTAAGGCTGAGGGAAATTATGAAAATAAGGCGAAAGCTCGTGTAAGATACATGGTAGATAAGTTAGGTGAAGAAGGCTTTATAGCTGAATACAAGAAGTATGTTGATGAAGTTAAAAAAGAGGAAAACTATAAATTATCAGTAGAAGCTAAAAAATATGATAAAACAGGTATAGAAACAAGTATAACTAATTCTAGACTAGTAGAACAAAAACAAGCAGGGTTATATAGTGTTTATTTACATCCAGTAGGAGGACAAATAAAGCTAAGTGATTTAAAAGCTATAATAGATACATTAGAAAAATTTGATGATCCAGAAATAAGATTATCAATGACTGAAGGGGTGTATTTTAGAAACTTAAATGGAAAAGAGGCAGAAGAACTTTTAGAAGTTACAAATAATATGGGAGGATCAACTTCATTTGATTATAGTGTATCTTGTATAGGTGTACCAACATGTCAAATGGGTATATGTGAAAGTCAAGAAGTTTTAAGAGAAACTTTAAATCATGTTAAGAAAAATATTTCAAATATTGATTTATTACCTAGATTATATTTCTCAGGATGTGGGAATTCTTGTGGAGTTCATGAAATTGCTGAAATAGGATTTACAGGAAAGAAAAAGAGAATCAATGATGTAATACAAGAAGCATATGAAGTTCATGTTGATGGAAGCTTTGTAGAAGGAGAAGCGAGATTAGGAAAATGCTTTGGGGATATTGCAAGAAAAGATATTCCTATGTTCATTTGTGAATTAGCTAAAAATTTAAATGATGCTAATAAGCCATTTATAGAATATATAAAGACTAATGAAAATGAGTTTAAAGCATTAGTAGAAAAATATAATTGTTAGTAAATAATAATATTAATTAAAATTATCCACAATATACTATCTTTAGAATTAAAGAAGATATATTGTGGATTTATTATTATATAAAGTTATTACAAAGAGTCATATATAGTTGAAATAAAAGAAATAATCTGTATAATTAATCTATGAACTTAAAGAAATGATTTGGAGTGAACGAAAGTTATGAGAATGAGAAGAAAGCCTTGGGCAAGACCTGAGTTAGAAAGTTGCAAGTTTTTTGTGCAAAAACCAAGTGAATACAAAGGTAAATGGAAAGAGTTTTTTTGTAATGATAAACCTATATATATGGAATTAGGATGTGGAAAAGGAACATTTATGGCTGTTCATGGCTCAGAGAATCCTGGAATAAACTATATAACTGTAGATATAAAAGATGAGGTTTTAGTCTTAGCTAAAAGAAATATTGAAGAAGCTTATAAAAAAGTAAATCATGAAATAGATAATGTTGCTCTTATGTCTCAAGAAATATTATTAATAGATGATATGTTAGATGAGAATGATGTTATAAAAAGAATATATATAAATTTCTGTAATCCATGGCCTAAAGAACGTCATAAGAAAAGAAGACTAACTCATACAAGACAGCTTGAAAAATATAAGAAGTTCTTAGATAAAGGTGCAGAGATATGGTTTAAAACAGATGATGATGAATTATTTGAAGAATCTTTAGAGTATTTTAAGGAAAGTAATTTAGAGATAAAGTATATTACATATGACTTACATAATAGCGGATTTGAAGGTAATGTTACAACTGAACATGAAGATATGTTTACTGCACAAGGAATAAAAACTAAGTTTTTAATCGCTACATATAATTAAAAGTAAGAAAGGTTGCAAATTGCAATCTTTTTGCTTTATATATTGATAAAAATCCCTTTAAATATAAAAATAACCAAACTAATATGAAGTAAAAAGAAAAGCTAGAAATATATATAATTTATAACAATATTATTATTAAATATAAAAATGTAAACGTGCTGTTATTAGAAAAATAAAAATATTTATTGGGGATACTAAGTATATATTAAAATATTTATGTCAAATTTAATAAAAAGATAGTTAAATTTTTTGAATAAAGTTTTTGTTGTGTGTATACTAAGGCAGTTACATCTTAAGGTGTAAATACTAAATGTTGGTGGTAAATTATGATATATTTTATTATTATGATTATTTTTTCGCCTTTTACAGCTATTATTCCAGCTGTATATGCAGTTGGCATGTTGTTTAGAAAAAAAATAAAAGTAGAAAAAAATTATTGGAATATAAGTTTATTTTTATTGTTTGCATATTCTGTATTTAGCGGTATTGTAAATAAAAATATATTATCTTTATTAGCTTCCTTAGGGTTGTTTTTATATTTTGCTTTAAGTATATTTTGTCAAAATTATTTTGTGAAGATAAGTAGAATAAACATAGTTATTAAATATATAGTATATTTGAGTGTGATTGCAGCTATTGGAGGAGTAATAGAAAAAATAATATTTATTTTAGTGGGAATGCCTGAGCATAGGGTTTTTAGTTCTTTTGGGAATCCTAATATGGCAGGAGCATGGTTTGGAAATATAATATTAATGATTTTTTATTTAAAGTGTACAGAGAAAGGGAAAAAGGATGATATAATATATAATCTTTCAATTGTATTAATAATTGTAGCGCTGTTATTAACTGAATCAACAGGAGCATTTATTGCTTTAGTAGGAGCTATATTTATATATTATATATTAAAAGAAAAAAAGGATATAAAAGGGCTAATAGCTATTTCTATAACGGTAGCAGCAATAACTTTATTATTTATTACTGTTCAAAATAAGATAGCTAACACAACTCCTATAGGTGAATTTGTAACATCATTTAATTCACGATATTGTATCTGGATAGGGGCTATGAATATGATATTTAAGAAACCTATAACTGGATGGGGAATGTTAGGGATGATGCAAAGTGGATCTAATTTTGTTTATAGTAATGATCCAAGTTTACATAATAAGATAATTACTTTTCTAATTCATCCTCACAATTTATGGTTAACTTTCTTAGTGAGTTTAGGAATTGTAGGGTTTTTAATATACTTATATCTTAAATTTAATCTTTATAAAGATATGATAAGACTATACAAGTGTCATAATAAAATGTTGCCTTTAATTGCAGCAATAAATGCTATGGTAATTATTCAAGGAATTGTGGATTGTACTTTATATGCACCACAGTTAGGTATAATATTTATTTTTACAGGAGCCATTACTTATAATATGGCTAATGATAAAATGATTAAAAAAGCTAAATTAAAAGAAGAAAATAAAAAAGATAGAGATAATAAGGATATGGCAATTTAAAATACTATTTAAGGATAATTATATGTAAAAATATAGTTATCCTTTTTGTATATAAATTATTCTAGACTTTATGTAAACATACGTGTAAAATATAGTATTAGTCAAAGAGAAAAAGAAGTGAAAGGATGATTCAGTAATGGATGGAACATGGATAGAGGTAAGAGTAATAACTAAGAGCGAGGCTTTAGAACCAATATCAGGAATTTTTTATAGCTTAGATTGCAAAGGTGTTGCAATAGAGGATCCTGAGGATATTTTAGGAAGAGAACAAGGTCCATTAACATGGGATTTTGCAGATATAAATGTTTTAGAACATAAAGGTGAAGTTGCAGTTGTAAAGGCTTATTTTGCAGAAGAAGAGAATATTGAGGATGTATTAGCCTATGTTGATGAAAGATTAGTAGAGCTTAAAGAAATGGGAATTGATTTAGGAGAAGCTAAAGTTGAACATGAAAAAATGCATGAAGAGGATTGGGCTAATACATGGAAACAATATTATAAACCATCAAAGGTTGGAGAGAAGATTGTTGTTAAGCCAATATGGGAAGAATATGAAGCTGAAAATGGAGAATTAGTTGTTGATTTAGATCCAGGGATGGCATTTGGTACAGGTACACATGAAACTACAAGGATGTGTATTCAAGCTTTAGAAAGGTATGTTAAAGAAGATAGTACAGTGTTTGATGTTGGATGTGGTTCAGGTATATTAGCTATAGCTGCAGCAAAGTTAGGAGCAAAATTAGCTGTAGGTGTAGATTTAGATCCAGTTGCTGTTGAATCTTCAATTGAGAATGTAGGATATAATAATCTAGATAATATAGAAATATTGCATGGTAACTTAGTTGAAGTTATAAATGGAAAAGCTGATATAGTTGTTGCTAATATACTAGCAGAAATTATTTGTATACTTACAGATGACGTTAAGAGAGTTTTAAAAGAGGGTGGAACTTTCATAACATCAGGAATAATACATGATAGAGTTGATATGGTTTGTGAAAAACTTGAAGCTACTGGTTTTGAAGTTGTTGAGAAAAATAGAGATGGTGAATGGAACTGTATAGTTGCAAAATTAAAATAATTTTTAGGAGAGAATGAAAGAATGCATAAGTTTTTTACTCCAAAAGAATTGATTAATGGAGATGTAGCTAAGATAATTGGTGATGATGTAAAGCACATATATAAAGTGCTTAGAATTTCAGAAGGTGAAAAAGTTACATTAAATAATTGTGAAGGTATTGAATATTTAGGGAAAGTTATATCAGTTTCAAAACAAGAAGTTTTAATTGAAATATTAGAAACTCTTGAGAATAATAATGAAAGTGATATAAAAATATATTTATTTCAAGGATTGCCAAAATCGCAAAAAATGGATTTAATAGTTCAAAAAGGAACAGAACTTGGGATAACAGAGTTTATTCCAACAATAACTCATAGAGTTGATGTTAAATTAAAGGGTGAATTTAAAAAGCTAGATAGATTAAATAGAATAGCTTTGGAAGCAGCAAAGCAAAGTAAGAGAAGTATAATTCCAAAGGTCTCAGAACCAATAGAGTTTAATGAAGTTTTAGAAAGAATAAATTCTTTAGATTTATTAATAGTTCCATATGAAAATGCAAATAATTTTGGTATAAAAACATTAATGAATGAATTAAGAAAAGATAATACTACTAATGCTATTAAAAGTGTTGGTATATTTGTAGGGCCTGAAGGTGGAATTGAAGAAGAGGAAATTGAAAGACTTAAAGATAAAGGGGCTCGTATAGTGACTCTTGGAAAAAGAATATTAAGGACTGAAACAGCAGGATTTGTTGCTACATCTTTAATACAATATGAGCTTAGTGATTTAGGAGGAAATGATTAATGAAAGTTGCATTTGCTACATTAGGGTGTAGAGTTAATGTGTATGAATCAGAAGCGATGGCTGAAAAATTCATTAGAGAAGGATATGAAGTTGTTGATTTTAATGAGTTTTCTGATGTATATGTAATAAATACTTGCACAGTAACAAATATGGGAGATAAAAAATCTAGACAAATAATAAGTAGAGCAAGAAGAACTAATCCAGATGCTATAATTGCAGCAGTTGGATGTTATTCACAAATGGCGCCTAAGGAAGTTTCTGAAATACCAGGAGTAGATGTAGTTTTAGGTACAAGAAATAAAGGTGATGTAGTTTACTATGTTAATAAAGCTAAGGATGAAGGACAGCCGCAAGTTCATGTTCAACCAGTTCTTCAAAATAAAAAGTTTGAAGATTTAAAAATAGAAGATTATCAAGATAAAACTAGAGCGTTTTTAAAAATTCAAGATGGATGTAATAGATTTTGTACATATTGCACAATACCTTATGCTAGAGGATCAGTTTGTTCAAAAGATCCCAATAAGGTTTTAGAAGAAGTCAAAGAATTAGCAGCTCATGGATTTAAGGAAGTTATACTTTCAGGTATACATACTGCTTCATATGGATTAGATTTAGAGGGTAATATAAATTTAATCAATATAATAGAAGAGATAGAAAAGATAGATGGAATAGAAAGAATTAGAATAGGATCTATTGAACCTGCATTCTTTACTGAAGAAGTTGTTGAAAAGATTAAGGGCTTTAAAAAGCTATGTCCACATTTCCATTTATCACTTCAAAGTGGATGTGATGCAACATTAAAGAGAATGAATAGAAGATATACAGCTGAAGAGTATGAAGCATCTGTTAATATGTTAAGAGAAACATTACCAGATGTATCAATTTCTACAGATGTAATTGTTGGATTCCCAGGTGAAACAGAAGAAGAGTTTAATGAAACGTATGAATACTTAAAAAGAATTCATTTAACAAAGACTCACGTGTTTAAGTACAGTCCTAGAAAGGGAACTAAGGCTGCAGATATGCCAAATCAACTTGATGGAACTGTAAAAGATATAAGAAGTAAGGCTTTAATAGAATTAAATGATAAAAATGAGCATGCATTTACTGAAAAGTTTATTGGAAGAGTAATGGATGTTTTAATAGAAAAGGAAATTAAAGATAAGCCTGATTTTTATGAGGGATATACAAGAAATTATATAAAGGTAATAGTACATTGCATGTCAGCGGATATTACTGGTAAAATAGTAGATGTAAAGATTGAAGAGGCAGTAGAAGATTATGCTATAGCAAGCATGGTTTAGGAAAGTTAGTAGTTAATGAGTTTAAACATTAATTACTAAATTTATAACTAATAAAAAGGAGGTGAGTTTATGGAAGATTGTATTTTTTGTAAAATAGTAGCTGGGGAAATTCCATCTAAAAAAATATATGAAGATGATAAAGTACTTGCTTTTTATGATATAAGTCCAGAAGCGCCAGTTCATTTTTTAGTGGTACCTAAGGAACATATTGGAAGCGCTAATGAATTAACTGAAGAAAAATGTGAAATAGTTTCACATATATTCATGGTAATAAATAAAATAGTAAGGGAACTTGGTATTGCTGATTCTGGTTACAGAATAGTAAATAACTGCGGTGCTGACGGTGGTCAGACAGTAAATCATATACATTTTCATATATTAGGTGCAAGAGAATTAAAGTGGCCACCAGGTTAATAGAAAAATAGTATAAATAATATTGACATTTTTGTGACCCATATTGTATAATACAATATGTGTTATTAAGCCCGTAGCTGATTTAAAGATACTAATTTGAGCTAGCGGAGGGAGGGATAATAGATGTCAGAAATCAAAGTTGGAGAAAACGAAACACTAGAAAGTGCATTAAGAAGATTTAAGAGAAAATGCGCAAGAGCTGGGGTTCTTTCAGAAGTTAGAAAGAGAGAACATTACGAAAAGCCAAGCGTAAAGAGAAAGAAAAAATCAGAAGCTGCAAGAAAGAGAAAATTCAAGTAGTTTTTAATTTTTGAAAGAAGGTATTTAAGTATGCCAACAATAAAAGAAAGACTACAAGAGGACTGGAAGAGTGCATTAAAATCTAAAGATAAATTTAGAGCTAATGTATTAAGCAGTGCTAAGTCTGCTGTATTGCTAGTAGAAAAAACCGACGGTGTTACGCTTGAGGACGATAAGGTTATAGAAATATTAGCAAAAGAAGTCAAGCAACGTAAAGAAGCGATGCTTGAATTTGAAAAGGGAAATAGACAGGATTTAGTTGATCAGAATAAATCTGAGATTGAAATCTTGCTAGGTTACCTTCCTCAGCAATTAAGTGAAAAAGAAATTTTACAAATTGTAAAAGAAACAGCTACACAAATAGGTGCTGATAACATGAAAGACATGGGTAAGCTTATGTCAGCAGTTAGACCAAAGGTTGTAGGTAAAGCAGACGGAAAACTTGTTAGTCAGATTGTTAAAGAGTATTTAAATAGTAAATAATTAAAAGAACTCAATTTAGATTGAGTTCTTTTTTTATTTTTGTGATTTTCTTTAAATTAAAATCATAAAGTACATTGAGAGAGTATTATTTAAAGGAGAGAAACTATGGAAAATAAAATTAATAGAGGTAAAGAAATTTTGGTTGAAAAGCTTGATCTCCCTAAAGATGTATTATTAGATGTACCAAAGATTATTGTTACGGGAAGAAATGAGGTAACTATAGAAAATCATAAAGGAATAATGATATTTGAAAGAGATAAAATAAAAATAAATACCAATATGTCACCAGTAGAAATCAAAGGACATGATTTTGAAATATTATATATAGCTGCATCAACTATAACTATTAAAGGTTATTTTGATTCAATCGAATATGTGAGGTGAATAAAGAATGGCTTTTGATAAGATTAAAAAAGGAAAAATATTAGTTGAAATAAAAATATTAAATACTGAAAGATTATTAAATTTATTTTGGGCGAAAAATATAAGAGTATATAAAGTAAAGAAAAAGGATGTAGCAACATTACTATTAGAAATTGATTATTTAGATTATGCAGTAGTAAGAGAACATGTGGAAAAACTAGGTGGCAGAATAAAAATTATAAAAAGTAATGGGTTGGTATTCTTTTTAGGAAATATGAAGAAGAAATTATCTTTAGTTCTTGGTGGAGTCATGTTTCTATGTATTATATATTACTTATCTACTTACATATGGGCAGTAGAAGTAGATGTTCAACAAAATATACCACCATTTGAAATAAGAAAGCAATTAAATAGTATAGGAATTAGACCTGGAATTTCAAAACGATCTATTGATGTAAAAGAGGTAGAAAAACAGTTGGAAAATATAAGTTCTGAAATATTATGGTTAAGGGTAAGGATTGAAGGCTCTACGTTAAAAGTTGTAGTGGAGGAAAAAATAAATCCACCACAAGAACAAGAGTATGAGTATGGGAATTTGGTTGCCACTATGGAAGGGGAAATAAAGAGAGTTTATACATTTGCAGGAAGGTCTAAAGTTAAGAGTGGTCAGCTTGTTAAAGCAGGAGATGTTGTAATAGAAGGTATAGATGGAATTGAGGGGGGAGAGTATATTTTACCACCTAGAGGAATAGTTATAGCAAATACTTTCTATGAAAAATCTATGAATGTAAAAGTTAAAGGTACTACACTTGAAAGAAGTGGAGAAAAGGACAGTGATATTTATATAAGTATCTTTGGTAAAAAATTTTATCTGAAAAAAGCTATAAAAGATTTTGAACATTATGATAAAATAGAATTGAGTGGTAAATTATTTAATAAAGTGTTATATTATGAAAGAGTAGAAAAAGATATAAATTTATCAGAAGAAGATGCAATAGAAAATGCTATTGATGGTTTAGAAAAATCTTTAGTAAATGACCTAAGCAGAGATGCAAAGGTAGTAGATAAATTGGTAGATAAAGAAATGAAAGATGAAGAAAACTTATTAGTAAAAGTTGTTTTTGTTGTAGAGCAAAATATAGTAAGTGAGGATACAGTAAGCTATTAGATATTAGGGTAAGATGAGAAGGTGAACAAGATGAAAGATAAAAATGGTATAGGTAAAAGGATACATAAAGATAAGTGGAAAAGGATATTTTTATTTACTGTTACAGCAATATTAATATATTTTATAATAATGACAGTTGTGACACCTAAGAGATATGACTTCATTGAAGGAGATATTGCTAGTGTTGATATAAAAGCACCTAGAGATATTATTGATGAAGAAGCTACTAATGCAAAAGAGCAAGAAGTATCAGCTAAAGTAGAAAAAAAATTTACTCTCAAAAATGAGGTTAAGATTGAAGCGAGTCAGAATATAAAAACATTTTTTGATAAGTTAATTAATCTGAAAAGTAGTGAAATAGAGGAAAAAGAAAAAATTAATGAATTGAAAAAGATAGATAAATTCAAACTTGCCGATGCTCAATACAAGGCATTATTAGATTTAACTGTTGATAAGGATACAGAATTACAATGGATAGCATTAGCTGCAATTGATAAGGCGTATGAGAATCAAATAGAAGAGGGTAATAGTGAGGATATAGATTCAGCTAAGGCAACTGTAGAAGATTATTTGAATAGTCAGAATTTGGATTCTAATTTAGAAGAGATTTTAAAGGGAATGTGTAATAGTCAAGTAAAGCCAAATTACTTTTTTGATCAGACAAAGACAGATGAAGCTGTTAAAGAGGCATTAAAGAGTGTTTCTAAGGTTATGATAAAGAAAAATCAAACTATAGTAAAAGAAGGAGAGCCAATTACACAAAGACAAATAACAATACTTACAGAGTTAGGATTAGTGGGAGAGAATATAAGCAAGGATTATATATATACTTATATAATAATAGCATTTTATGTTTTATTTGTATTAGTTCTACAATACCTATATTTAAAAAAAGAGGAAAAAGAAGTAATTATTAATACTAAGCTTGTGTTTTTAATATTACTATTAAATCTATTATCCTTAGTAACAACTAGAGTTTTTGCTTTTGTATCATTATTTTTAGTTCCAATAGCTTGTTCTCCAATACTTATGACTGTGTTTTTAGATTATAAGGTTTCAGTTATAATTAATTCTTTAAATATGATGCTTATAGCAGTTATAGCAGGTTTTGATCCTCAAATTATTTTGGTAGGATTAGTTGGAACTATTGTAGCATCTACATCTTTAAAAAAAGTAAGTCAAAGAAATGACATATTATATTCAACTGCTTATGTGGCAATTTCTGTTTCTGTAGTTGTTTTATCAAGTGGAATACTTTTATCAAATAATATAAAAAAGATATTATTCGATATGTCATTAGCTGCATTAGGAGCGTTTATTTCAGGTATATTAGCTATGGGGTTATTGCCATTTTTAGAATCAAGTTTTAGTTTGGTTACTAATATGAAATTACTGGAGCTTTCAAATCCAAATAGTCCACTATTAAAAAGATTATTAATGGAGGCGCCTGGAACATATCATCATAGTGTCATGGTTGC
Organism: Clostridium sp. D53t1_180928_C8; assembly: GCF_015667795.1. Taxonomy (GTDB): domain Bacteria; phylum Bacillota; class Clostridia; order Clostridiales; family Clostridiaceae; genus Clostridium. The sequence continues at coordinate 21,433 of NZ_JADPEL010000004.1, read as the reverse complement.
AAATTTAGCAGAAGTTGCTGCTGAAGAAGTGGGAGCTAATCCGATGTTAGTTAGGGTTGGAGCTTATTATCATGATGCAGGGAAAATAAAGAGACCTTTTTTCTTTGGAGAAAATCAGTTAGGAGGAGTTAATCCTCATGATAAAATTTCACCAAGTCTAAGTGCATCTATAATAATTTCTCACGTTAAAGATGGCTTAGAATTGGCTAAAGAGTATGATGTTCCAAGTGTAGTAAGTGATATGATGATACAACACCATGGAACAACATTAGTAAAGTATTTTTACTATACTTTAAAGAATAGTAGTGATGACCCGGATAGTATAAAAGAAGAAGACTTTAGATATCCAGGACCTAAACCTCAAAGTAAGGAAGCCGCTATAATTATGATGGCAGATAGCGTTGAAGCAGCTGTAAGATCAATTCAAGAACCTACATTAGAAAAAATTGAAAATATGGTTAATAATATTGTAAAGGATAAGCTTAATTCAGATCAATTAAACGAATGTGATTTAACCTTTAGAGATTTAGAGATAATAAAAGGTTGCTTCTTAAAGGTATTAAAAGGTATTTATCATCATAGAATAGAGTATCCAAAAGAAAAGGGGAAAGAATAAAAGGGAGGGTTACCTCCCTTTTTAACTAAATTACGAATTAATTTCAACAGTAACTCCTTATAACTGCTTGTTAACCCTTTAACTTTTATTTTATTCGTAATATATTTGGATTGTTAAATAGTTAAAAAGGTATTATAATTATAAAACGATATTTTAAAATATACATAATTTAAATTAGGAAAAATGAAAGGAGAACTTATGTTATATACTGATAATAGGCAAAATAAACTAGAAGTAACTGATGAGCTTATTAATATTATAAATGAAGTTTGTGAACAATCTCTAAAAGAAGAAGAAATGAATGTTCCTTATCAGATTTCACTTTTATTTGTGGATAATGAAGAAATAAGAGAGATAAATAGAGATACAAGAGGAATAGATAAAGCAACTGATGTGCTATCATTTCCAATGTTAGATTATCCTCAAAATAAAGTATTTAAAGAGGTTTATAAGAATACTAAGTTTAATGAAATATATTTAGATGGTGATGAATTAGTATTAGGAGATATGGTTTTATCTTTAGAAAGAGCAAAAGAACAGAGTATAGAGTATAATCATTCTTTTAATAGAGAAGTATGTTACTTAGTTGTACATTCGATTCTTCACTTGTTAGGTTATGATCATATAGAAGATGAAGAAAAGAAAATAATGAGAAAAAGAGAAGAAGAAATATTGGGGAAGTTAAATATAACTAGATAAGTTGGGAATGGGGTGAGTAATTTATGGAGATGAAAAAATTATTAGAGAGTTTTAACCATGCAATTAATGGTGTGGTTGATGCTGCTAGAACTCAGAGAAATATGAAGATTCATATAATAGCATCTATTGGGGTTTTGATAGCTTGTTTTTTCTTTGATGTGTCAAAAGCAGAATTTTTAGCGTTAGCAATTACAATTACAATGGTTATTAGTGCTGAACTAGTTAATACAGCGGTAGAAGCCGCAGTAGATTTAAATACAAATTATTATCATCCTTTAGCAAAGGTGGCAAAAAATACGGCAGCTGGAGCTGTACTTGTGACAGCGATAAATGCAATATTAGTAGGATATATTGTATTTTGGGATAAACTTTCTAACTTTTCTTTTGAAGTAGTTTATAAGATTAAGCATTCAGAGCCATATATGATATTAATAGCATTAGTTATAGTTGTTTTATCTGTTGTTATAATAAAGGCTGTTTTTGGTGAAGGAACACCGTTAAAAGGAGGAATGCCTAGTGGACATAGTGCATTAGCGTTCTCTATTTCAACAGCTATAGCATTAATAACTGAAAAACCTATTTGCATAATATTAGCTTATTTAATGGCTTTTATTACCGCTCAAAGTAGGGTTGATTCAGAAGTGCATACTGTATTTGAAGTTATAGTTGGTGGAATATTAGGAATATTATTAACTTTATTAATTTTTACTATATTTAAATTATAGATTAAGGTTAACAATTAACTTAGATTTGGAATTTTATTTATATGTGATATACTATTTAGATGGAGGAATTAAGAATGAAATATAATGAATTAATAGATAGCGCTTTAGAAGCGAGAGAAAGAGCATATTGTCCATATTCAAACTTTAAGGTGGGAGCAGCTGTATTATTTGAGGATGGAAAAATATATACTGGATCTAATATAGAAAACGCATCTTTCGGAGGAACTAATTGTGCCGAAAGAACAGCAATTTTTAAAGGTGTACATGAAGGAAATAGAGAAATAAAAGCCGTAGCTGTAGTAGGAGATACTAATGCATATACTTATCCATGTGGAATATGCAGACAAGTAATTGCAGAATTTGTAATTGATGAAAAGATTCCAGTAATAATAATAAAAAATAAAAATGACTATATAGTAAAAACTTTTGAAGAAATATTACCAGGTGTTTTTTCAAAGAAGGACTTAAAAGGCTAGGAGGCTAATATGTATAAATCAGGATTTGTAACAATAGTAGGAAGACCAAATGTAGGGAAGTCAACATTAACTAATCAAATAATGGGTGAAAAATTATCAATAGTTTCAAATAAACCACAAACTACAAGAAATAATATACAAACAATATTAACTGGAGATGATTATCAATTAGTATTTGTTGATACACCAGGAATACATAAACCTAAAAATAAACTAGGAGATTATATGGTTAATGCTGCAACTAGCTCTATAAAAGAAGTAGATTTAGTTATATTTATTATTAACCCTTGTGATGAAATTGGAAGAGGCGATAAGTTTATATTAGAAGCCTTAAAGCAACAAAAAGCACCTGTATTCTTAGTTGTTAACAAGGTAGATGAAAATAGTCATGAAAAGGTAGCTAAAACATTAGACATGTATTCAAAGGAATATGACTTTGCTGAAATAGTACCAATATCAGCATTAAAGGGGAAAAATGTAGATACTCTTGTGAAATTAATGGTAGAAAAAATGCCAGAAGGACCACAGTACTATCCAGAAGACATGATTACAGATGTTAATGAAAGGTTTATTGTTGCGGAAATAGTAAGAGAAAAAACATTAAAGAACTTAAGAGATGAGATTCCTCATGGAATAGCAGTTGATATTATACAAATGAAGCAAAAAGAGAATGGAACATATCATATTGAAGTAGATTTAATATGTGAAAAGGATTCTCATAAAGGAATAATAATTGGGAAAAATGGAGTATCATTAAAGAAAATTGGTGAAACTGCAAGATACGAAATTGAAAGATTTTTAAAAGCAAAAGTTAATCTTAAAATATGGGTAAAAGTAAGAAAAGAGTGGAGAGATAACGGACTTCTACTTAAAGAATTAGGATATAAAAAGACTAAGTAGATAGGAGTTGAGTATTCTGTCTATCGAGAAAACTAAAGCCATAATAATTAAGGCTATAGATTATAAGGAAAATGATAAACTGATATGGGCATACTGTGAAGAATTGGGTAAGATAACATTTATAGCTAGAGGGGCGAAGAAAAGCAAAAGTAAAAATTTGAGCTTAACTTTACCCCTATGCTTTGGGGATTATATATTTTTTAAGGGAAGAAATTTATATAATCTTCAAGAAGGAAGAATTATAAACTCATTTCAGGGATTATTAAATAATCTAGATAAGCTTACTTATTCATCATATATTTGTGAATTAATAGATATATGTGTACAAGATGGGGAAGTAAACAAAGAATTATTTAGAGACTTTATAACTTGTTTATATTTATTAAATACTGATGCAATGGATTATGAATTGTTAATAAGGGCATTTGAATTAAGATTATTAAATGCAACAGGATATGGAATACAGTTTGATAAATGTTGTATTTGTAAAAAATCAATAGGAACAAGCGATTATATTTCGTTGTCACATTTTGGGGGTGTGTGTGTAGAGTGTAATAAAGAACATGGGCTTTATATATCTAGAGCAGGATATAATGCTTTAAGATTTTTAAATAATACAGCTATGGATAAAATTTATAGATTAAATATAAATAAAGATGTGAAAAAGCAAATAGAAAAAGTAACAACATTTATAATAAATTCAAATTATTCAAGAAAGCCAAAAAGTTTAGAAATGTTAAATTATATAAAGGAGTAGAGAGAAAATGGATATTACATTGGAAAAGGTTGATCAAGTAAGAGAAAGAACTGGAGCATCTTACAAAGATGCAAAAAAAGCATTAGAAGAATGCAATGGTGATGTATTAGAAGCGATAATTTATTTAGAAGATAAAAATGTTGAGGCAGATTATGCATCAGGTGAAGAGTTTAATGATACTGCTCAGAAAACAGAAACTATAGAAGAGTTGAAGGTTTGGTTAAAGGACTTAATTAAGAAAGGAAATATAACTAGAATTAAGGTTAGTAAAGATGGTAAAAAACTAGTTGATGTTCCGGTTAATGCTGGAATAGCAGCAGGTGTTATAGCAATTGTAATACCACCAATATTAGCATTTGTAGTAGTAGCAGCAGTAGTTACTCAAGTTACAATTGAAATAACTAAAGCTGATGGAACTGTAGAGATTGTTAATAAGTATATCTCTGAGGCTGTTAGCGAAGCAAAAGATAAGGCAAGTGACTTCGCAGATAAAGTTAAAGAAAAGGTTCAAGATGTAAATTTAGATGGAATAAAAGTACCGAATAAATTTAAGGAAAAAGAAGAAGATGAAAGCAATACTTTTACTTATACTGTGAATTTTGATGATGAAGATGGTAAAAATTAGGAAAACGAAGAAAAACAAGGATATAGTCTAGAAAATTTAAAAATATTTGGAATATTCAGCTAAAATGAGTGATTTTTCAGAAAATTAAGCATAGTCAAAAAATGAGAAAATGTTATAATTATACTGTAAATAAAAAACATTCTTAATTGTCTGAATATTCCTTAAATAGTCGAAAAGAGGGGTAGCATTGAAGTTTACAAAAAGACAAGAGGCAATAATTGAGATAGTTAAAGAGGGGCAGCCTGTTACAAGTGAAGCCATAGCTGAAAAGCTAGGAGTTACAAGAGCTGCTTTACGAGCAGACTTAGCAATACTTACAATGACTGGTACTTTAGATGCTAGACCTAAAGTAGGTTATGTGTATTTAGGGAAAAAGATTGACGGTGAGATATTAGAGAATTTATCTAAAATAAAGGTTGGGGATATAATGTCAAAGCCTGTAACCGTTAACGATGCTACTACTGTATATGATGCAATCGTTCATTTATTCTTACATGATGTAGGAACACTTTTTGTTGAAAATAATGGGAATTTGGTTGGAGCAGCCTCAAGAAAGGATTTTCTTAAGATAGCAATTGGTGGAACAGATATACATAAGGTTCCAGTAGGGATTATCATGACAAGAATGCCTAATATAATTTATGGATATCCTGAAGAGAGTGCTTATTCATTAGCTAAAAAAATAATTGAACATGAAATTGATAGTATACCAATAGTAGAGAAATCCTGCGAATCAGACAATGGAAAAGTTAATTTAAAAATAGTTGGTAAAATTTCTAAGACTAACATAACAAAATTATTTGTTAATCTTGGGGAAGCAAATTAAGGGTAATTTTAAGGGTAACTAGGGTAACTACAAGGTAAGGCCTTGTTAGTATATATTTATTGTATGAACGGAGGAGTATTGAGATGGAGAAGAAAAAGTATGTTTACCTTTTTAGTGAAGGTGATGGTTCAATGAGAAACCTTCTTGGAGGTAAAGGGGCAAATTTAGCAGAAATGACTAGAATAGGGATCCCAGTTCCGCAAGGATTTATTGTTACAACTGAAGCTTGTAATAAATATTATGAGGACGGAAGAAAAATAACTAACGAAGTTGTAGAAGAAATCCATGCGAATATCAAAGAATTAGAAAGAATAACAGGAAAAGAATTTGGAAGCAACACAAATCCATTATTAGTTTCAGTAAGATCTGGTGCAAGGGTATCAATGCCAGGTATGATGGATACAATATTAAATCTTGGTTTAAATGATGTTGCAGTAGAAGCTGTTGCATCAGCAACAGGTAATCCAAGATTTGCTTATGATTCATATAGAAGATTTATTCAAATGTTCTCTGATGTTGTTATGGGAATTGAAAAGAGATTATTTGAAAATTTAATAGATGAAGCAAAAGAAGCAAAAGGGGTTAAATTTGACACAGACTTAGATGAAAATGACTTAAAAAATCTAGTTGTAAAGTATAAGGAATTATACAAGAAAGAAAAAGGTGAAGAATTCCCACAAAATCCAACAGTACAATTAACTGAATCTATTACAGCGGTATTTAGATCATGGGATAATCCAAGAGCTATAGTTTATAGAAGATTAAATGATATTCCAGGTGAATGGGGAACTGCTGTTAATGTTCAACAAATGGTATTTGGTAATAAGGGAGAAACTTCAGGAACAGGTGTTGCATTCTCAAGAAATGCTGCAACTGGAGAAAAGGAAATTTACGGAGAATACTTAATGAATGCTCAAGGGGAAGATGTTGTTGCGGGTATTAGAACACCACTTCCAATATCTAAGTTAGAAGAACAAAATCCAGCTATATACAAGCAATTTATGGACATTGTTCATACACTTGAAAATCATTATAGAGATATGCAAGATATGGAGTTTACTATTGAAGAAGGTAAGTTATATTTCTTACAAACTAGAAATGGTAAGAGAACAGCTCAAGCAGCATTAAAAATAGCTGTTGATTTAGTTGCAGAAGGTATGTTAAGTAAGGAAGAAGCAATTCTTAAAGTTGAACCTAAGCAATTAGATTCTCTATTACATCCAACATTTGATGTTAGTGAAATGAAGAATGCAAATGTTATTGCAAAGGGACTTCCAGCATCTCCAGGAGCTGCATGTGGTAAAGTAGCATTTACTGCAGAGGAAGCTAAGGAAAGAGCAGAAAAAGGAGAAAAAGTTGTATTAGTTAGACTTGAAACTTCACCAGAAGATATTGAAGGTATGATAGCTGCTGAAGGTATCCTAACAGTTAGAGGTGGTATGACTTCACATGCTGCAGTTGTAGCAAGAGGTATGGGTACTTGTTGTGTAGCTGGATGTGGAGATTTAAAAGTTAATGAAGAGGCTAAGACTTTAGAAGCTAATGGAAAAGTTTATACTGCTGAAGATTATATTTCAATAGATGGTTCTACAGGTAATATATATGGAGAAGCTATAAAGACAGTTACTCCAGAAATTTCTGGACATTTTGCAACATTTATGGGATGGGCAGATGAAATTAGAAAGCTTAATGTTAGAACTAATGCTGATAATCCAAGAGATACAAAGCAAGCGGTTGAGTTTGGAGCAGAAGGTATAGGGCTTTGTAGAACAGAGCATATGTTCTTTGAAGAAGATAGAATAATGGCTGTTAGAGAAATGATAGTAGCTAAAAATGAAGAGGAAAGAAGAGCTGCACTTGAAAAATTACTTCCAATGCAAAAGAAAGATTTTATTGGAATTTATGAAGCACTTCAAGGAATGCCAGCTACAATAAGATTCTTAGACCCACCACTACATGAGTTCTTACCTCATACTGATGATGAGATAGCAGAACTTGCTAATACAATGGGATTAACTTTTGATGAGCTTAAATCTACAGTTGAAAGCTTACATGAGTTTAATCCAATGATGGGACATAGAGGATGTAGATTAGCTGTTTCTTATCCAGAAATTGCTGAAATGCAAACTAGAGCAGTAATTGAAGCTGCAATAGAAGTTAAAACTACTAAGGGATATGATATTGTTCCAGAAATTATGATTCCATTAGTTGGTGAAGTTAAGGAATTAAAATTTGTTAAAGATATAGTTGTTAGAACAGCTGAAGAAGTTATGGATGAAAAAGGAGTTAAATTAAACTACCATGTTGGTACAATGATCGAAATTCCTAGAGCTGCAATAACAGCGGATGAAATAGCTAAAGAAGCAGAATTCTTCTCATTTGGAACTAATGACTTAACTCAAATGACATTTGGATTCTCAAGAGATGATGCTGCTAAATTCTTATCAGATTATTATGAAAGAAAGATATATGAACAAGATCCATTTGCTAAATTAGACCAAAAAGGAGTAGGTCAATTAGTTAAGATTGCAGCAGAAAAAGGTAAAGCTACAAGACCAAATATTAAATTAGGTATATGTGGAGAACATGGTGGAGATCCATCATCAGTTGAATTCTGCCATAATGTTGGATTAAATTATGTATCTTGTTCACCATTTAGAGTACCAGTTGCAAGACTTGCAGCAGCTCAAGCACAAGTGAAAAATCCAAGATAGTATAAATAAATAAAAAAAGGAACGCGAAAGCGTTCTTTTTTATTTAAAACTTAACATTATAGTAATGTTCAAAGATTTCAATCATATTATTAATATAATCAAGTTGATCCGCAGATCTATCAAGGCCTTTAGTAAATAAGGAAATAAATGCATTTTTATTGCATTTATTTATATTTTTATAGTAATCTCTAGATATTTTCCAGAATTTTTGAGGGAATGCTAAATAGGCTAAAATATATTTTAAATCAGATTTTGTTAAATTGTTAAACTTGTTATAAGTATTAATTATATCAATAGTTAGTGCAGCATTCCAATTAGTGGTTGATCTTTTTAATAATCTTCTTAAAAAATAAGCTAAGTCATGAGCACAATAGTCTGTTTTACATTTATCGAAATCAATTATCCAAACATCGTTATTGTTTATTAATATATTTTTATTTACGTAGTCACCATGACATAAGGATACGTTTAAATTGGCAGTGTCTATTGAAGAAGCTATTTCTAGAGAAAGTTTAGCTAGAGATAAATTATTATCTAAATTATCTAAATATAGCTTTGAAAATTTATCTTTATAAGTTGAAGCTAAATTTGCAGTTTCAAGAATATCGTTAAAATGTTTATTTATAGACAAATAATAATCATCTAACCCAACTCTATTTGTACTTCCTAAGATTGGTTTAAAGTTTTTAGAACATTTATGTAATTTAGCTAGAGTTTTTATTGACAATCGTATGTCAATAAGAGAATCAAAATTGCATTTCTCACCTTTAACCCAAGGTGTTAATATAAATAGCATATCATCATAGTATATAAATCTATTGTTATCTATAGAAGGTAATAATTTAGGCAAAAGTATATTATTTCTATACAACCACTCCATTGCAGAGTAAACGAAAAGTAGATTTCCTTCATCATAATAAACTTTTTTTAAACAGTAATTTTTATTATCTGAAGTTACTTTAAAAACAGCCCTTTGCTTTTCGGTATCTTTAAATTTTACCATAGTAATATCAGCGTTTTGTAAAAAAAACTTAGGTAATATATTAGTTTTTATATTATCAATATCTATAACCTTATTATCGTTACTCATTGTAAAACTCCTTGTATAAATTTCTTATTATAATAATATTATGAAAAATATATAAATATACATATCATAGAAAGGAATTGGTATATAATAATTTATTTATAGTCTATAAAATAGAGGATTTTTGAGAAAAATATAGAATAAATTATTTGGAGGTGAGATAAGTGAATATAAGGGAGAGAATAGAAAAAAATGAAGACTTGACATTAATTCCACAAGCTATTCATAGTAATAAAAGTAGTGGAAGATTAATAAATGAGAAATATGATGATATTAGAACTTGTTTTATGGTTGATAGAGATAGAATAATTCATTGTAAATCTTTTAGAAGGCTTAAACATAAAACACAAGTATACATACGCACTTTCGGAGATCATTATAGAACTAGATTAACTCACACTCTAGAAGTAGCGCAAATAGCGAGGACTATTGGTGCAGGTATAGGATTAAATGAGATGCTGATAGAAGCAATAGCTTTAGGACATGATTTAGGACATGTAGCCTTTGCACACAATGGAGAGGAAGTACTTGATAATTTTTTAGATAGTGGATTTAGGCATAATGAACAAAGTGTGAGAATTGTTGAGAGGTTAGAGAAAAATGGGAAAGGTTTGAATTTAACTAAAGAAGTAATTGATGGAATATTGAATCATAGTGGACTAGGAAAAGAAAAAAATAAAGCGGAAACACTAGAAGGTAGAATAGTTAAATATAGTGATAAAATAGCATATTTAAATCATGATATTGATGATTCGATTAGAGCAGGACTTTTAAGGGAAGAATATTTACCTAAAGAGGCTATTAGAGTTTTGGGAAATACTCATTCTCAAAGAATTCAAGTTTTAGTTACAGATATGGTAAATGAAACACAAAAAAATTTAGCAAATGGTATTTATGATATAAAACAAAGTGATGAAGTTAAAGAAGCTATGATAGAGTTAAGAAAATATATGTTCTCTAATATATATTTAGGTAATGTACTAAAAGAGGAAAGAGATAAGGCTAAGTTTATTTTAACTCATGTAATAGAGTATTACTATAAGAATAGTGAACAGCTACCAGAGCTATATCAAAAAATAGTTAATGATGAGGGATTAAAAAGAGGAGTTGCAGATTATATAGCTGGAATGACAGATGACTATTGTATTTCAACATTTAATAAAATTTATGTGCCAAAGTTTGTAATTTATTAGTAAAAAAGTTGTATAATACAAAAAAAATGGGAACAATAAATTTTGTAGAATAAAAAGGATTTTAAGAATAGAAATAGAATAAGTAATATTAGGGTAGAATTAAAATAGAAATCCAATAAGAATGACATACTAAAATAAATTTAATTTAAAAATCAAGAAGGAATTTATAATAATATGTCGAATTGTATAGAATGAATAAATATTATTATAGTAAGGAGGGATCTCCTTGCAGATTTCTGAAGAAATTTTAGAAAAAATAAAATCGCAAAATGATATTGTTGATGTAATTTCAGAAAGGGTTAGGCTAAGGAAGGCAGGAAGAAACTTCACAGGACTATGCCCTTTTCATAATGAAAAGACACCATCTTTTTCAGTTTCACAGGAGAAGCAGATTTACAAATGCTTTGGTTGTGGAGAAGCTGGAAATGTTATTTCGTTTGTGATGAAGGAAAAAAATTTACCTTTTATTGAGGCTGTAAAGTATTTAGCAAATAGGGCAAATATTCCTTTAGAAATTGGAAATGGAGAAAAAAGTAAAGTAACAAAGCGAAAAGAGTTGTTGTATAGAGTTAATGTTGAGGCAGCAAAATTTTTCTTTTCAAATCTTATGAATAATCAAAATGCAAAAGAATATTTTTTGAATAGGGGCATTAAAGAAGAAACAATTAAAAAGTTTGGCTTAGGATTTGCTAATGATAGTTGGAATAGTTTAATGTTTTATTTAAGGAAAAAGGGTATTAATGATGTTTTATTAGAAGAAGCTGGACTTATTTCTGTAAATAAAGAAAAGGGTAGAAAATATGATAGGTTTAGAAATAGAGTTATGTTTCCAGTATTTGATTACCAAGGAAAGGTAATTGGGTTTGGTGGAAGAGTGCTAGATGATTCAAAACCTAAATATTTAAATTCACCTGAAACTTTAGTATTCCAAAAAGGAACTAATTTATATGGATTAAATTTTGCTTTAAAGCACAATATGAATGAAAGGTATTTTGTCATTGTTGAAGGATATATGGATTTAATATCTTTACATCAATATGGGATTACTAATGTAGTAGCATCATTAGGAACAGCACTTACTATCAACCAGGCGAGACTGCTAAAAAGGTATGCTGATAAAGTTATAATTTCATATGATGCAGATATGGCAGGGCAAATGGCTACATTAAGAGGACTGGAAATATTAAGAACAGCTGGGTTTGATGTTAGAGTGTTAAGTATTCCACAAGGAAAGGATCCAGACGAATATGTACGTAGTAATGGAAGAGACGCATTTTTAAAATTAGTTAATTCTGCAGAACCTTTAATTGATTATAGAATAAAAAAGGCAGAAGAGGGAATTGATTTTAAAAATACTCAATCTTTAATATTATATGCAAAAAGAATTATGGAAATAATTTCAGATTTAGATCCTGTGGAAAAAGATGTTTATATAAAAAAAGCATCGGAAAATACTGGTATAAAAGAACAAACTTTATATGATATTCTCAAAAGTAAGATGAAAGATAATAGAGAAAATAATTTTAGGAATAATAAGGAAGATGATGGGTCAAAATTATATGTAGAGCCTGGATTTTTAAAGGCAGAAAGAGCAATTTTGAAAATTATGCTAGAAAATAGTGAGTATCTACAGTATATAGAGGAAAGAATATCAGAAAACGACTTTATTTTGCTAGAACATAAAGAAATTTTCACTGTTATTATGTTAGCTAAAGGGGAAAATATAAATAATATAGATTCATTTATAGAGTCAAAGCTAAGTAGTGCAAAAACTATTGGAGAATTGGTTAAAATTAGAGATGAGAATATATTTTTTGCAGATGATGTGAAAGTACAAATTAATGATTTTATTAATGAAATACAATCATATAAATTAAAGCAAAGAATAGACCAACTAAGAAAAGAGCAAAAAGAGCTTGAAAACCAAGGTAAAATTGAAGAATCTATAAAATTAGCCATAGAGTTAGCGAGTGTTACTAAAAAGTTAAAAGAAAGTAAGAGAGTATTATAGTTGGTCAGATAACGAAAGGAGGTAGTCAGCTAGTGGAAGAAAAAACAAAAGTAAATAAGAATAAGCCTAAGGATAGCAATGATAGAAATAATAGAATGAATATTGTTAAGAACCTACTAGACAAAGGTAAAAAGAATGGGGTATTAACATATCAAGAAATATTAGATGAGGTAGAAAACATAGACTTAAGCCCAGAGCAAATAGAAAAGATTTATGAGGTTCTAGAGTCAATGGGTATTGAAGTTCAAGGTGCTGCTAATGACATTGATATAGTTGAAGAAGAGATAGATTTATCAGTACCAGAGGGGATTGCAATTGATGACCCTGTAAGAATGTACTTAAAGGAAATAGGTAAGGTTCCGCTATTATCTTCAGAAGAAGAAATGGAACTTGCAAAGCAAATTGAAGAAGGTAGTCAATATGCTAAGAAAAAGCTTGCTGAAGCAAATCTTAGACTTGTTGTAAGTATAGCTAAAAGGTATGTTGGTAGAGGAATGTTATTCTTAGACTTAATTCAAGAAGGAAATCTTGGATTAATAAAAGCCGTAGAAAAGTTTGATTTTAGAAAAGGATTTAAATTCTCGACTTATGCTACATGGTGGATAAGACAAGCGATTACAAGAGCCATAGCTGATCAGGCTAGAACTATTAGAATACCAGTTCATATGGTAGAAACAATAAATAAGTTAATAAGAGTACAAAGACAATTATTACAAGAGTTAGGAAGAGATCCATTCCCAGAAGAAATTTCTAAAGTTATGGATTTACCAGTAGAAAAGGTTAGAGAAATTCAAAAAATAGCTCAGGAGCCTGTTTCTTTAGAAACACCTATAGGGGAAGAAGAGGATTCACACTTAGGAGATTTCATTCCAGATGATGATGCACCTGCACCAGCAGAAGCAGCTGCATTTACAATGCTAAAGGAACAATTAATTAATGTGTTAGATACTCTAACTCCAAGAGAAGAAAAAGTACTAAGATTAAGATTTGGTTTAGATGATGGAAGAGCTAGAACTCTTGAAGAAGTTGGTAAAGAATTTAATGTAACAAGAGAAAGAATTAGACAAATTGAAGCTAAAGCATTAAGAAAGCTTAGACACCCATCTAGAAGTAAGAAACTAAAAGATTACTTAGATTAGTGAATTAGCACCAATATTGGTGCTAATTTTTGCATTAGATAGGATATATTAATTAAATAAATTTTATAAAATAACATAAGTTAATAAAGTAAGTATAAATAGAAAAATAATAATTGTTATAAAATATTATTATTAAAATTATAGCGAAAGATTAAATAATTATAATATTAGAGGTAGTTAAAATGGATGTTAGTAAAAGAATTGAGTTTATAATCGAAAATTTAGAAAAGGTTGAGACCCTTGCAGATATAGGTACTGATCATGGATATGTTCCTTTAATAGCATTAGAAAGAGAAATTTGTGAAAAAGCAATTGCATGTGATATTAATAAAGATCCATTAGATAAAGCAAGACTTAATGCTATTTTAGAAGGATTTGGAGATGAGCTTCAATTTAGATTAGGTGGAGGGTTTGAACCTCTTAATATAAGTGAAGCAAATGAGGTTGTTATAGCTGGAATGGGTGGAAATTTAATAAGAGATATTTTAGAAGCTGATAAGGAAAAAGTAAAATCAGTTGATTATTTAATTTTAGTGCCAGCTCAAAATCCAGAAGTTTTAAGAGAGTATTTATATACTAATAATTATGAGATTATAAAAGAAGATTTATGTTTTGATGAAGGAATATATTATGAATTATTTAAAGTAAGAAGTGCTGAAGGAAATGCAACTGAATTAGATAGTATATACTATGAAATAAGTCCTGTGTTATTAAGAAACAGAAATCCTTTAATGAAGGATTATCTGCAGTTTAAATTAGATGAATATAACAGAATATTAGGATTTATTACAGAGGCAACAGTAAGTGCTAATAAGAGAAGAGAAGAAGTAAAAGAAAAAATAAATGTTATTAGTTCTATGTTAAACTATGTGTAAGGTGATTTTATGATAATAGTAAATGATATAATTAATAAAATGGAATCTTTAGCACCAACTTATTTAAAGGAAGACTTTGATAATGTTGGGTTAATGGTAGGTGACAGAAATAAGGTTGTTAATAAAGTTTTATTAGCATTAGATTGCACGTTAAAAGTAATAGAAGAGGCTAAAAAAGAAGAGGTAGATTTAATAATAACACATCATCCTTTAATCTTTAGAAAACCAAGTAATATAACAACTGATACATTACAAGGGAAAAAGATTATAGAGCTTATAAAGAATGATATATCTTTATATTCAAGTCATACTAATTTAGATTCTGCAGAGAATGGATTAAATCACACTATAGTTTCAGTATTGGGATTTGGTGAATCAATTTTATTAGAAAAGAATAAAAATATAACTAGTGCAGGCCTTGGTAGAATTGTAAATTTACATAAAGAAATTAAATTAGAAGATTTAATAGAACAAGTTAAAAATAAACTAAATATAAATAACTTAAGAGTAGTTAGAGGAACTGATACAGTTTCTAAAATTGCTATAATAAATGGAAGTGGTCAAGATTTCATTGGTAAGGCTATGAGTTTAGGCGTAGATACTGTGATAACTGGAGACACTACATATCATTTTGCATCTGACTATAAGGAAATGGGAATAAATATACTGGATGTTGGTCATTTTGCATCAGAACAAATAATATTCTTTAATGTTATGAAACAAATAGAAAGTAAGTTTAATAATGTGATTTTTATAAGATCAAGTGTTGAAGAAGACCCATTTACATTTGAATAAAAATTAATTGGTATAAAACACTAAATTATTATTTAGTGTTTTATTTTTATTATAAAAACTTAGAAAATAGGTTGTATAAAAGGAAAGTGATGTAGTTATTAAATATTACATATATATTTACTACATTGAAAGAAAGGATTATTTATGAAGTTAGAAAATTTATATGAAAGCATTATGAATAAAGGCATAACTGCAATTGAAAATAATAAAGAATATGTTGATTCGTTAATAGAAGATAAAACTGACACTAGAATGGGGATAACATTAGCGATAAGACCATCTGAAAATTTAAAGAAGGAAATAATGAATATAGAAAGAAAAATAAGAGAAGTAGAAAATAATCAGTATTATTATCCAGAAAATGATTATCATATTACGCTTCTTGATATTATTACTGCTAGACAAGGGTTTATTTATACAACAGAACAAGTTGAGAACTGCAAAAAGATTACTATTAATGCGGTAAAGGATTTAAAACAATTTGAAATAAAACTAAAGGGCGTAATAGCAAGTGATGGAGCAATTATGGTTAAAGGATTTTATGAAGTAGAAATGGAATTATTAAGGCAACGATTAAGACAGTCTATTTTAGATAATAATATGAATTTAGATGAAAGATATCCTACTATTTCATCTCATATCACTATTGCTAGATTTAAGAACAAAATTCAAGAGCGTAAGGGTTTAATAGAAATACTTAAAGAATATGAAAACTATGATTTTGGAACATTAAAGGTTTCGGAAATAGAATTAATATATCATAATTGGTATGACTCGAAAAAAGAAGTGTTAGAAAAATATATAATTAAATAGAAATGTAAATATAGCTTATAAGAAAATATGATTTAAAGATTAAACACTTTATAAAAAACTAAATTTGAAAATATTATATAAAAAAGAAAAACACTAGGCGTTAACCTAGTGTTTTTCATAATGCGAGATGATCCGTAAGCGGAGTTCTGTATTCAATTTTAGTTTGTCCAAATTGTGTTTTGATGTATTTTTATGTTATTAAAACTTAGTAAAATCAAAGTATTTTAATTAAATAGTTTTAAATTGTTTTTTTATGTTTTTTATAGATAAGGGAAAAACAAGGGAAAAAATAAAGCCTCATTTTAAATGGGGCTTTAATATTTGAGAACTATAAGTTTAAAATATTAGTAATTTTATCAGTTGCTTCTCTATTCATTTTATCAGTCACGTGAGCATAAGTATCCATTGTAGTTTGAATAAGTGAATGTCTTAATCTTTCTTGAACTGTTTTTATACTTACTCCACCTTCTAGTAGAAGTGTTGCATTTGTATGCCTTAAATCATGCCATCTTATATTTTTTTCAATTTCACATTGTTTCATCAATCTTTTTAATCTTTGTAAAAAACGTGAAGGTGCTATGTATTCGCCATTTTCCCAGGTGAAAATCAATTCATAATTAATATTATTAAATATATTAGTATTTGTATATGTAAATCCATATTTTAATTTATTTAACTTTTGAATGTTTTTATGAGCTTTTAGTTTTTCGCATAGTGAATTAGAAATAGGAAGAGTATCATAAGACGAATCTGTTTTTAAATCTGAAATGACATATTCATTTTCAATTCTGATTAATGCCTTTTCTAGTGTTATAGTTTTATTTTCAAAATTAATATTATCCCATGTTAATCCACACATTTCTCCTCTACGTAAACCTAGTTCTAAGGTAAGATCAAGAGCTAAATTAAATATATAATCATTATATTTACTTATGTTTAAATGTTGTTTGACTAATTTTATTTCTTCAGGTGTTAAAATATTTGCCTTGAATTTACTCCGTTTAGGAGTATCTATAAATTTACAAGGGTTATCGTTTAACATTTGTAATTTAACGGCTTTATTTAATGCAGTTCTAAGAATTCCATAATAAGTTTGAACTGTAGTAGGACTTATAGTTTTTTGCTTATTGCCGTAATTGATTTTAGTTGTTTTTATTTTTTTTATAAATTTTTCAATATGAATAACTTTTAAATCATTTAATTGTATATCTCCTAAATATGGGTTTATATATTTATTTATAGAATTTTTATATTTATCATAAGTATTATGAGTTTTTTCATCTTTTATATAATCTTCAAGCCACATTTCAAGATATGCGGATAATAACATATTTGAGTTTATAGGTCCGCCATTTTCAAGAGTATATAATATTTCATTTAATTTTAATTGAGCTTCTTTCTTGGTTTTACCTCCAACTCTTTCAATTTGTTTGCCATTTTTATCATAATACCGAATGTAATAAGAACTCCCTTTTTTTCTTATACTTCCTTGCAAATTAAAGTCTCCTTTCCTGGTAATGATTGCTTAGTGTTTTCAGAATCTATTATTAACAAAATTTTTTTTATTAATTCATCATCAACAATAAAAGTTTTGTTTTTGTATCGTATTTCTTTAATATCTAGTAAAAATTTTTCCAATGTAATCCCTTCCTTCAATAAAACCCCGTATTTAAATAAGAACATATGTTCATTATACAACCTATATTAAATTTAATCAACATTATGTAATTAAAAACAATATTTAAAAATATTTTACAATAAATTGGCTAAAAAAGTAATTGGCTAAATATAGCCATATCTAAACAAATAAAAAAAGAATAGATTTAATCTATTCTTTGGACTGTTCGTCTATTAATTTATCTAAAGCTTTTTTTAATAATGAGATAGCTTCGTTATTATTATTATCGATAGCAACATTTTTATTATGTATAAATTCTATTTCATTACT
The DNA here is from genome assembly GCF_015667795.1 of Clostridium sp. D53t1_180928_C8. GTDB lineage: Bacteria > Bacillota > Clostridia > Clostridiales > Clostridiaceae > Clostridium. The sequence goes on along the minus strand of NZ_JADPEL010000004.1, from coordinate 3,234 downwards.
TGATGTTATTTTATAATCTTTACAATTTGTTCTACCAACTAAATAATCGCAGGTTGTATTAAAAAAATCAGCATATCTAATTAGAATTTCAATTGATAAAGAAGATTTTCCAGTTTCATAACTGGCAATTGTTGTTCTTGCAACATTAAGTTTGTCAGCTAGTTCTTTTTGTGATAATCCAGCATCTTCTCTTAATTCTTTTAATCTTTCATTCAACAATATATCCACCTCCATCTAATTAAATTATATAAGAAATTTGAACAGATAATCAAAAAATACGGTATAATCCACAAAAAAGAAATTATTAAAACAAAAAGTTGTTGACAACGTCAAAAAGAAAGAGTATTCTTATAAATATAAAGACGTTAACAACGTCTTATGACTTAGGTAAAGTCAGGAGGTGGATATATGATAGCAATAAAGGTATTACGTATTATAGCTGGAGATACACAGGAGAAGGTGGCTAAATATATAGGATGTTCGGTTTATACGTATAATAAAAAGGAAAATGGGAAGTCAAAGTTTAATGTTGAAGAACTAAAAAAAATATCAATTTTATACAATGTATCAATAGAAAAAATTTTAGATGAAAAAAGGTTTACTGATTTACTTTTAAGAACTTTACAAAGTTAGTTTTAACAAAAAGTTATTTATAAAACTAGGAGATGAAAGTAAATGTTATCTAGAAGTGTACTAATATGTAGAAATTTACAAGGATTAAGTCAAGTTAAAGCGGCTACTTTATGTAGGTTACCAAGAACAACATACAGGGATATAGAATCTGGTAAGAATTCAAATCCAACTTTAATTCAGATATGTAAATTATGCAAGGGATTTAGTATATCACCAAATGATTTAATACCTAAACAATATTGGGATTGATTTATTATAAGGGGGAAACATGGAATTATTTACGGTTATGGAAGTTTCTAAAAAACTTAAGACAACAAAACAAAAAGTTTATCAGCTTATAAAAATGGGACATATGCAAGCACTTAAACTTGGAGATCTTAAGATAGCATCTTTTGAATTAGAAAGATTTATTAGAGAAGCTAATGGGAAAGATTATAGTGATTTAGAAAATGTTAAAGAGTTGATTATGTAATAAATAATTTTATTAAATAAGAAATAAAATCTAGGTTAAGAATTACTTAACATATTAAATATTAAGTTAAAAGGGGGATGAATTAAATGTCAGGCTTAAATTGGCCAGGGATAGTATTTTTTGTATTACCTATATTATTTGTTATATCAGGATGGACATTAGTTATTATAGCAGAAATAGTTGTACAAGCTATAGTTATTACTGACAAAATCTGGAGGGGAAGAGTTTGGGAAAGGAAATGAGAAGGCTACATGAAGTAGCAAGAATAGCAACTAGGATTATTGAAGAGGAAAATATAAGTTGGAATGCAGCTATAGAAAAAGCAAAAACAATAGTTGGAGAAGAAAATGATAAAAGATAATTGGACAAGCAAATATTATTACAAAGGAAAAACACATTACTCAAACCATCCGACCGGTAAGTAATGTGTTTTACTTAAAGCTTAAATAAAAAATATCTTTATTTAATTATATAATATTGGAAATTTTAAGTCAAATATATAAGTTTTTAAGTCCCTTGTAATAGGTATTAACTTAACAACCATATTAAGAATTTAAAAGAATAGAGTGATAGGTATGGCTATAAGGGAGAAGAAATATAAGTGTGGTGAATATTTAGAAGTTGAGTTATTTCATATTTCTAAAAAGGAACAAAAGAAGAGTAGAAAGAGAAAAAAGAAAGAGAGTAGAAAAGAGCAGAAAAATCTTAATGCTAAGAATGCAAGAAAAAAATTAAGAAGGATATTGAATGCAAATTTTACAAAGAAAGATTTGATTGTTCATTTGACATATGATAATGAGAATTTACCAGATAGTGAAGAAAGAGCAATAAGAGATAGAAATAACTATCTAAGAAGAATTAAAAATTATAGAAGAAAAAATAATTTAGAAGAATTAAAGTATGTTGCAGTTCTTGAATATCATGAAGCAAAAGAAAATGATAAGAGGACCAGAACAAGAATACATCATCATATTGTTCTATCTGGAATGGATAGAGATAAAGTTGAAGAGTTATGGGGAAAAGGTAGAGCAAATGCAGATAGACTTCAATTTAATGAGTTAGGATTAGAAGAATTAGCAAATTATATATCTAAAGATCCAAAAGGAAAGAAAAGATATTCTCCAAGTAGAAATTTAATAATTCCTGAAGCTGAAATTAATGATTATAAATATAGTTATAAAAAAACATGGAATTTATCAAGAAATGGAACTAGGGAAGATTTTGAGAAATTATATCCAGGATATATTTATACAACTCATGAAGTGCAAGTTAATGATATTAATGCAGGTACTTATATTTATATAAAGATGAGAAAGTTGGATTAAAGGAGGAAGAGGAAAATGACAGAGGCGCAAGAGCAAAGATTTTTATTTCAATGGGCAGGATATTCAGAGCAAAAGTATCCAGAACTTAAATTGTTACATCATATTCCAAATGGAGGGAAAAGAGATGCAAGAACTGCAGCAGGTTTAAAAAAGGAAGGAGTAAAGGCTGGTGTACCTGATATATGTTTACCAGTGGGAAGAGGTGGATATTTAGGGTTATATATAGAACTTAAGGTTGGAAAGAATAAGACAAGCTTAAAACAAAAAGAGTGGATTGAAAAATTAAGACAACAAGGTTATAGAGTTGAAGTTTGTTATGGATGGTTAGAAGCTAAGGAAGAAATTGAACAATATATGAAATGGGAAAACACTTTAAAAGCTATAGATTACACAAAAATTTTATAAGGGGAGATTATAAATGAGAAAAGTTAAGGAAGTTTTAACAGCAAAAGAGTTTAAAGAAAGATTTCGTATTGAAGGTGGGCAAGCTAAAGATACGAAAACTAATAAATTGCATTTTTGTCCAAGAGATTTAGGGTTTGATTTTACTTTAGAAGATTGTAAGACATCTTTATGCAGCCAATGTTGGGCTGAAGTAAAAGATTATTTAGATTTTAAGATTAAAAGTGAAGAGGTAGAGAAATGATTAATAAAGCAATAGAAAAAATAAAAAAGGAAATACAAGATAAAAAAGGAAATGCAAATATCCAAGCGATTGGAGATTATATATTAAAACAAGTAGAGATTAACAGAGAAGCAGCAGAAAAGATATGTAATGAGAATAAAAGTATAGAAAAATGTTTT
>NZ_JADPEL010000049.1 GCF_015667795.1 Clostridium sp. D53t1_180928_C8 | reverse complement strand
TTAGCTGCTAAAGCTGCTTGTCTGAAAATTTCATCTACTTGTTCTTGAGTGTAAGTAGCGAATTTCTTTTGTGCTTCTCTTAATTGTTTAATTCTTGCTGTTAATTCTTGAGCGTTTGTAACTTTCATTTATTACATCCTCCTAAATAATCAATATTTATAATAATTTTAATTGATATCTTTAATCTAATCTGTGACTTTGTTAAGCTTTTGTTTTGATTGTTAAGTTTTTAACTTGTCCACACACTTATTGTACTCAATTGTTTATTTTTTGTCAAACTTTTTTTGAAACTTTTTTTATTTTATTTTCTCCCCTTACTTTCAACAACCATAAGACTCTAGTTTTTTCAATAATGATAACATTTTCAACACTATGTATTTTTTTTAGACATTTTTCTTATTTTAAATCATATGTTTTTTATATTTATATTTTATTTTTTTAAACTATTATTCCAACTTAACACCTACTTCTTCGTTATATAAATAACAAACTTATTCTTTTACTATATTTCTATATTAGAGTTTGTTATTAAATATCTTTTTATTCAAAACAAAAAAAATAGATTAGTATAAAACACTTATACTAATCTATCTAATTATTCTGGTACAGCTCTATGTCCTATTCCAATTACAACTTCATCTAAATGCAAAAGCCCTACACTTAAAAAGATACAAACACTCATATGTTGTCCTTTTCTAGCTATTCCTACTTTTCCACCTACATTTTGTCCACTAGCTCTTTCTCTAATCTGCATTAATGCATCTCTAGTAGCTCCTATGATCCCACCCTCATGTAAATGCTCATCTCTAATAACATTACTTCTTTTAGCTGCTACTAAAGCCCTTTCTAATATTTTAGATGTAGACTCATTAATATTTCCACCTATATTAACTGCTGTAACTAAAATACTTAACTTCTTATATGATTCTTTTAACTGTTCTTCCTCTTCTCTTGTGGATATCGCCATTTGCGTAGCAATTTTAGCGACCTCCATACTTGAACTATATGTCATTCCCATCCTATTTCTTCCCCACCCATTTAATAAAATATATTACGTCTTGTTCCGTTGCCATAAGTTCAGCTAACCAAATTAAAATTTGGAACTCTTAATGAAACACTCTACTCGCTCCACTCGTAGGTGTAAGTTCAGCTAACCAAATTAAAATTTGGAGCTTTACTTATGAAGATTGTACTTTTCTTCGAAGAAGTTTGTCATTTTTTTTAGTGATGCTATAAGAACAGCTTCTTCACTTTCTGGAAGTTCCTTAATAATACTCTTAATCATATCATCATGGAATTGTGCATGACTATCAAATGCCTTTTCACCTTTACTTGTTAATTTTATCAAAACAACACGTCTATCTTCTTCTATTCTTCTTCTTTCAACATATTCTTTTTTTATTAATCTATTTATAGCTGTAGTTAATGTTCCTACTGTAATTTCTAAATCATTAGCTACTTCTGTCATAGTCATTTCTCTATCCTTACCGATTGCCTCAATAATATGAGTCTCTGTAACAGATAAATCGCTAAACTCACCTTGTTTTATAGCTGCTCCCTCAATTTTTAAAATATCATTAAATAATTTTACTAACAACATATTTAAAACGTCTTCAGACTCTTTACGTATCATTTGTTTCACTCTCCTAAAAAAAATTAAAAATATAGTATTATTATAAAATAAATTAACTACTTTAATCTAGTCCTATTTGAAATTATTTATCACTTATATGACTAAGCTTTAAAAATCTATTCAAAAAAACTGTATAAACTTATACTACTATAAATTATAAAATAATATACTTCATATAAAAGAACCTATTATTCATAACTTGTAATAAATTCATAGTATAATTTTTATACAGTCATATTACTAATAAAATTATATTATAATTAAACTTATAGCTATTATCATAACTATAATTGATATTATCCCAAACAAAACTGAGTTTTTAAGTAGTTCATATTTTGAATATCTAGTTATTTCCCTTATATTATCTTTTGGATAAATTAACTCAACTTCGTCCCCCTCTTTTAAATCACACATTTCATCATAATCATGATAATCAACTCTTAATTTTTCATTACCTAAATCAATCTCTAATACCGGATTTATATCTACATTATATATTTTATTTTTTTCAGTACCATAAGTTATATAACTAAAGGACTGTAACTCAACAACTTTTGCTTTTTTCTTTTCCCCATTATTAATTAAATTCATTTGCTTTGTAAATATTTTTACAGAAATCATCATGAGTATAGAAGCACCTAGTAACATTATTATTGCACTAAACATTCCAATTCACCCCACAAATATATTTAAAAATTTTCCCTCTTTTGTATCTTCAATATATTTTATGTAGTTAAAACGCCAATGTTTACCTTTACAATAACATTTCATTATTCCGCATTTCTAATAATTATTACTTGTAATAATATCATTGGTAATTAATTTTTATTACTTTTTTAAAATTTAATTCATCACTTAATTATCAAATAGTTATTTTAAAATCTTTATTCTAACTTTTTAGGACTTTTAAATTATACTAAAAAAGATACGTATTAATACGCATCTTTTTTTTAGTCTATACTTAGTTTATCCACAACACTTTTTGTACTTTTTACCACTTCCACATATGCATGGATCATTTCTTCCTATTTTAACTTCATTAACAACTCTAGCATTTGCCTTTTCTATTTCATTTTCAGTATAACCTTTTAGAGACCATTTTCTAATGCTCTTTGCTAGAACCTCTAATTCATATATAAATATTTCTCTCTCTTCATCCGATTGTATTTCATATGCTTGTAAAAATATATCTATAGCCTCTGCCTTTTCCACTTCATTTTTTATAGCAACTATAAAGCCATCCATTTCCTCTTTTAATATATTTTTATCAATAACAAATAACTCTCCAAGTACTTTTTCTAATTTAGTACTTTGTTTATTTTCTTCAACAAAATCAATTTTACCTGCTTTTATTAAAGATTTTTTATCAAATCTATAATAATCATTTTGGCAATCTTTTTGAAGATTTAATATCTTTTCAGTGTCTTCTACGTCTATATTACAAACTATATCTCCATCAATAACATAATCATATCCAAGTTCTTCTCCATTTGTTATTAATGTATTTATGTATATTTCATCAAAGCTAGTTGCAAATATGTTTTCTATATTAGATTTAATAAAATCAAATTTACAAATACCATAATAATACACCATTCCTGAAACAGCTTTTATTATTTCTTCATTTAATCTAACTTTATCCTTTAGCTCTTTATCTAACTGTCCACTAATTATACCTTTTAATTCTTCAGGTATAACTACAAAAGCTTCATCTTCCTTTATTCCTGAAAAAGCTAATCCTCTATTCCTTAGGTAGTTAATATAAATCATTTCATTACATTCATATTTTTTAAGTCCGCTCTCTTTAAGTAATTCCTCTATATATCTTAAAGTACCTTCTTCCATTAACTCTAAAGCAACTTTTGTATTTTCTAATATTACATTCATTACTTTTTCAACAGCTTCTGCTTTTTTTAATGTTGTAATACCTTTTACGGAATACTTCTTAGCTATTTTAACTAATTCATCCTTAGTCATTTTTTCTAAAAAGGCTTTCAAATTACAATTTTCATCTATATTTTTCCACATTTTTTCAAAACTTTTGTTATCAGCCTTCATTATTTCCTCTTGAAGTTTATTTCTATCTTCCATTTAATTTATGTCACCCCACATCATATTCTACAAAAAAAATCACTTCTTTTATTATATATATTTTTTCAATATAGTCAAAATTATTTTTTACCAATATATATATATAGGCATATGTTAATTTTTTATCACTTATCATTAATATTTAAAGATAATTTTTTTATATCTAAAATTTAATAATTTATTTACCATATAACCAATATTTTTTTATTGTCTATTTCATATAGCCATGTTAAAATAACATTACTTTAATTTGACTTTCAAATTATTTGCCTTTTATAATAAATATCAACAAAGGAGACTCTTAAAATGAAAAAAAAGAAAATTTTAAAAATAACTTTATCTACTCTTATATTACTTATAATTGTAGCTTTAGCTTTAATAGGTAACTATTTTTATAATTTAGCTTTAAATCCAAACACATCAAAAGATATTGTATTTGGAACACCTGAAGAACAAGAAGCTACAAGCGGACAAGTTTTAGATGAAGATAAGGCATGGTTATTAAATAAATCTAATTATATAGATGAATATATTACTTCTTCCGATAATTTAAAACTTCATAGTTATAAAATTAAAAATGAAGTATCTTCTAATAAATGGGTTATAACAGTACATGGGTATACAAGTGAAGGATTGAATATGAGTACATATGCTAAAAAATATTATGATATGGGATATAATATATTAATTCCTGACTTAAGAGCTCATGGATTAAGTGATGGTGATTATATCGGAATGGGCTGGGATGATAGATTAGATATTATTTCATGGATAAATATAATATTAAACGAAAATCCTGATGCTGAAATTATTCTACATGGTGTTTCGATGGGGGCAGCAACAGTTACTATGACTTCTGGCGAAGCTCTGCCATCTAATATAAAAGCAATAATTGCTGATTGTGGCTATACTTCTGTTTGGGATCAATTTTCTTATCAATTAGATGATTTATTCTCTCTTCCTGAATTCCCAATTATGCATGTATCATCTTTAGTTGCAAAAATCAGAGCTGGTTATTCTCTTGGAGAGGCTTCATCTATAGAACAAGTAAAAAAATCTAAAACTCCAATTTTATATATACATGGAGATCAAGATGACTTTGTTCCTTATTTCATGATGGAAGAACTTTATAACTCAACAAACTCTGAAAAAGAAATGTTAACAATAAAAGGAGCTGGACATGCTAAATCATCGGAGGTAGATCCAGAAACTTATTGGACAACTATTACTAATTTTACAAATAAATATATAAAATAAAAGTTTATAAATTTGATATGCTCCCTTTATAGTAAACAGTTAAAATAATAAAAACTGTTTACTATAGGGGAGCATTTTTCATAGAAAGAAAATCTAACCATCACATGAAGTTAAGATATATGTGATACAAGAATATTTAGAAAGAAGTAATAATAAATCTTTTATACTTTTTCAAGCATAAATAGCATACTTAAACTAAATATTTTTTAATTTATTAAAATATTTAAATAAATATGTACAAATTTTAACAACATATTTTGTAATATTAATACAAAGATTAATATTCTTTTTGCAATTTATTGACAGAATAGGGAGTGCTATATAAAATTATATTTGCACTGTAATAAAAGTAATTTTTTGGGTATTTTATTATTGTGTAAACGTTAATATTAAGGAGATGTAAATATGACAAGCTTAAAAAAAATCAGTGCTTTACTACTTAGTGTTGCTTTAACTGCATCTACTGTTGCATGTTCATCAACATCAAGTACATCGTCAAAAAACAATGGAGAGGTTAAGTTCCAAACTGGGCGTACTCCTATTCCTGGTGGAGCTGCAATAAATGAAAACGATATTACAATGTATAATGATAAAATTGCCGTTTCATTTGCCGTTGATACTGCAAACCCTTGGGGGAATCCGAAAGGTAGTATCATTGATGCAACTACAATTACAGATGGAAAATTTGATAAGGATAGAGTTTATGATGTAGAATTCTTAGCAGATGAATGGAGTAGCTGGGTTAGTGATAAACCAGAAAAGGTTTATGTAGATACAGAAAATAGCACAGAAACAAAAGGTATTGTTATAGCTGAAAGAACGTTTGTTCGTGACAATAAATCACCTGTTAATGTAATTACAACTTATACACTCGAAGCTGGAAGTAACGAAGTTGAAATGGTTACTAAGTTTGAAAATACAGACAAAAAGGAATCCTATACAGATTTATTAAGTGGATATACTATGACAAACTTAGGTGGATATATGTTTGGACCCTTCGGTTATAGTACAACTGATAAAAAAACAAAGAAAATAACTGTAAATGAACCTTTAGGTCAATATATTACTACTTACAATAAAGATTATACTATAGCTCTTCATGTTCCAGATACCAACAGATATACAGGTACATCTGGATATAAAGACTTATATCAATTAACAACATTACAACCTGGAGAATCTAAGACCTTCAATGCTATATTACAAATAGAAAAAGGTGGTAGCAACTCCCCTGTAACAGATAAAGCACTAGCTTTAAAGAACGAAAAAACTGGTACATTAAAAGGTAAAATTGACTCAGATGGTAAAACTGTTGCTAATCCTATATTAGTTGTTGAAAAAGAAGGACAATTTGAGGATACAACTGGGTATACATTGGAAGCAGGAACAGTTGTTAAAGAATTTCAACCATTTACATGGACTGTTGGTGATGAAAATGGTAATTACGAGTTAAACCTTCCTTCCGGTGAATATAAGGTTTATGCAATAGCTGAAAACTATGCTCCAACTCAAAAGATGGACATAAATATTAATGCTGGTGACGTAACTACTCAAGATTTTAACGGACTAGCTCAAGGTGGAACTGTTAATTTATCTGCTTTTGATAAAAGCACGAATGAACCACTTGATGCTCGTATAGAAGTTAAGGGAGCTACTCTTCCTGTTGTAAGATACCTAGGTTCAAGTACTTACTTTACAGATCTTGATAAAACAGGAAATGCAAGCTTTGTTTTAGATCCAAATGTCGATTATCAATTAAATATTTCTTCTGGTAAAGACTTTGTAAGCAAAGGTGAAGATATTTCTTTAAATCTTAAACCTGGTGAAACTAAAGAAATTAATGTTGGTATAGATATGATAATAGATCCAAACTCTAATGGTTGGTACGGAGCAGATTTACACCACCACAGTAATTTAGGTGATGGAATAACTCCTCCAAAAGATTTAGTTATATCTGAACTTAGTAGTCAATTAGACTTATTATTTATAAGTGATCACGACGAAGTAGAAAATCATGATAAAATGAAAGAACTTGCAAAAACTCAAAAGAAACCTTTTATTCCAAGTTTAGAAGTATCTCCAAGCTGGGCTCACTTTAATATACTTAATATGCCTTCTGATAAGTCAATAGATCCAAAGGGAACTGCAGCTGAAATCATGAAAGCTGGACACGACTTAGGTTGTTTAGTAATAAGTAATCACCCTTATACTTCTTATGGATATTTCACTGCTGATGAATCGAATACTATTCCTGGTGGATATGTACCCGACTTTGATTTAGTTGAATTACAACCTACTATGAATTTATATGATAATGATAACTATGAAAAGAAAACTTTAGATAGAGTTTATAAATTATGGAATGAGCAAATAGGACAAGCTGATAAGAAATACTACTTAACTGGTGGAACAGATACTCATGATGTTTGGTCAACATTATACTCTGGTATAATAAGATCTTTTGTTAAAGTTGATGGTGAGTTAACAGAAGCTAAGTTTTTAGATGAATTAATGAAAGGTCATGCTTATGTTAGTATGGGCCCTATCGTAGACACTGATAAGATGTTTGCTGAAACCTACAATGTTAAATCTGGAGAAGCATTTAACATTAATATAAAAGCTCAATCTGTAAATGGAATTAAAAAAGTTTATGTTATGAGTGAAGGTAATAAAGTAGCTGAAAAAGAATTTGATGGTACAAATATAGAAGAATTATTTCAATTTGATTTAGTTCCTACTAAAAATACATGGTATAACTTTATTATAGAAGATACTACTGGTAAAACTGCTGTTACTAATCCTGTATGGGTTAATGTGACAGAATAAAATTAATACCTATATATTAGATAAAATTATCTAATATATAGGTATTTTTTCTTCTAGTTACAATATATCTAACATACTATAATTATTAAAGTTAAAAATTTGTTTGATTTCATTTTTTAATACTTCGTTCTAAAAGTGTCTTTTAGATAATTTATGATTTATCTTATCTACTTGACAGCAGTCAGTTCAATTTTTTATCAACTTTTATTTTATATTTATTTTTTTAATCAAACAACATTTTACTTATTAAAACTTTGTTCTATCTGCAATAATTTACCTTCACATGGATTGCCTATAGCCTCAAATGACCATGTTCCATTTACTCTAACTAAATCTGCAAAATGAAAAACTCTTACTCCTTTTCCACTATCAGTAATATTATATTTACATAATTCTTTATTAGTTTCTGAGTTAATTAATCTTACATAGGCACCCTTTACTTGTGAAAAATCCTTCTTTGAAAATGGATTAAATGAAAATATATTAACATAAAAAGATATTCTCGATACATTATCTTTTAATTCAGAAAAGTTAACAAAAACTATTTCATCATCTCCATCACCTTTTCCTGTCATATTATCACCATTTAATCTAACTCCAGCCCCCTTTAAATTGCTAAAGCTAACATGTTCTACTAACTTATTATTATTATCAAGCAAATAAGCATGAGAATCTAAATCCATTCTAGTATCCCATCCTAGTCCTACTTGTAATAATCTTAAATCTGGATCTTTTTTAGATAAGTCAAGCAATGCTCCCTTTGTTAAGTTCAACATAAATATTCTCCTTTAAAATAATCTTAGGTATATTTATATTTTATCATATATTACATATTATGAATTATTATCCACAAAAAATAAGTTAAATCTTTTATTTATCTTTAAATTTAAAAATGAGGATTCAAAAACTTTAAATTTGAACCCTCACTTATTTATACCCTATTATTGTTTATTCTTCTTCACTAAACAATCCAGCTCCTTTAATAATTTCTTGCTCCTCAAATAAACTTGAAACTGCTTCTATATAATCTTTCGCTTTTTGTGCTTTCTTAATTTTTTTATAATACTTTTTATTATTTGTAAATATATGAGACATATATCCCCAAAGCTCTTTCATTCTATACATTGCATTTTTATCTTCTTTTAGTAAATCAGTATAATTATTAAATATTTCATCATGGAAATCTCTTAATATTTTTTTATCTACATAAGTATTACCTATTATTTCCCCCATTAATCCTGGATTAGCTAATATACCTCTTCCTAACATAACTTTATCTATATTAGGAAATACTTCTGTTATTTTTTTATAATCTTGAACTGTAAAAATATCTCCATTATAGCACAACGTATTTTCGCTTAAAGATATAGCATCCTTAAATACATCTAAGTTAGGTGTATTCCCATAGAAATCCTCTCTTGTTCTAGGATGTATTATTAATTCTTCCATAGGATATTTATTATATATCTTTATTAACTCATAAAACTCATCTGGACTATCTTTTCCTATCCTAGTCTTTACTGATATTTTCATATCAGTAATTTTAAATATTTCATCTAAAAAACTATCAAGCTCATCTCGTTGTCCTAGAAATCCTGAACCCCTGTTTTTTGAAACAACAGTCCCAGCTGGACATCCTAAATTTAGATTAATCTCATCATACCCTAATTGCTGTAACTTCTTAGCAGTAGTAATAAATCCTTCTGCATCATTAGTAAGTATTTGTGGTACTATATATAGTCCTTCATTATTTTCTGGTAACATGTCCCTTAACTCTTTTGTTTTAAGACTTGTACTTTGATTTGGTACAATAAATGGTGTAAAGTATTTATCTATATTATTAAAATATTTTGAATAAGCATTTCTATATATATGTCCTGTGATACCTTCCATTGGTGCTAAATAATATTTCATTTAAGTACTCCTTTGTAAATAAAATTAATTTTAAAGTGATATTAAGCACTTCTGATTATTTATTATATCAGCCAATACTTTTCTTATCTACTTAATATTTATTTCCATAAAAAATTCACCATAATATAGTAAATACTATGATGAACTCTTTAATTTATATTTCTACTTTATTTAATGTAAAACTAAATACTACGCTATTATTACTTGAACTCACTCTATACTCACTTTCATGCAGTTCTAAAATTCTTTTTACTATATATAAACCAAGGCCAGTTCCACCAAACCTTTTATTTCTTGATTTTTCTTTTCTAAAAAACGGCTCCCAAATATTTTTTAAATCTTCTTCACATAAAGTTACACCAAAATTTTCTATAGTAAACCTATATTTAGTACACTCTTTTTTAATGATTATTTTTACATTTTCTTTTTCATCAGTGTACTTTATTGCATTAGTCATTAAGTTCCTTAATACTTCTCCTATTCTCTTTTCATATCCATATACAAATAGTTCATCCTCTTCTGATACTGTTTGTATATCTAAGGATACATTAATTAACTTATCATTTATCATTATTTTTAGTTTATCTAATTCTTTTAACATTATATTATATTATATTATATAAATCAAATACTTCTATATTTAATTTAAAGCTTGGAGCATCTATTTTAGATATATCTAGCATTTCCATTACCAATTCATTCATTCTTGTTGTTTCTTCTAAAATATTACTATATATATCTTCTGAATAAATACCACTTTTTAATCCTTCTATACTTCCTTGAATAATAGTTATGGGTGTTTTAAGCTCATGTGAAATATTGCCTACTAGTTCCTTTCTTCTTTCCTCATGAATCTTTTGCATATCCATTTCCTCTTTTAATCTTTTATTCGAGACTTTAAGTTCTTTTAAAGATTTTTTCAAATTATAAGATATAGAATTTAGTGATTCTCCTAATATACCAATTTCATCACTAGTTTTAACTGGATACCTAACATTAAAGTTAGACTTTGCAATTTTTCTCGCAACATTACTCATATAAATTTGAAATGACAATGTTTTTATTTCCCATTAAATATTGCAATATTTCAAATTGTTTTCTTTCTATTTGAATTTCTTCATTATCAACATATATTTTAAAACTTAATTTATCTAACTTTACTCCATTTATTTCAATAAGATCACTTATAACCTTTTCTGGTATTGTATTAGATAGGATTTCAATCCTATCTAATAACACATTAACCTTTGCTAATAATATATCTAAATTAAATGGTTTTGTAATATAATCATCAACCTTATATTCATAACCCATTAATACATCTTCTTTATCTCCCCTTGCTGTTACCATAATTACAGGTATATTAGACTTTTTTCTAATTCTATTTAATACAGTAAATCCATCTAAATTAGGTAACATTACATCTAAAATTATTAAGTCAATTTCCTCGTTATCATTAAATTTCTTTACTCCCTCTAGCCCATCTAAAGCCGAAATAGTATTATATCCATTAAACTAAAAAAATTCACTTATCATACTATTAATTTTCACTTCATCCTCAATAATTAATAGAGTTCTTCTTTTCATATATTGCTCCTTTATTATCTTAAAGATAACACTTTATCCTTCTTTAATAACTTATCATTTATTATAAATTATATTACTATTGAAACTATAGCGAACATTAAGCTTTCTTTAAATAATATTCTTTTAATAATTCCTTCTTTATAACCTATTGCAGAAAGTATTGTAAACTCCTCTTCTCTTGAGCTATTTATCTTATATAAAATTACTGCTGAAACCACTAACCCAACTCCAAGTATTATATATGATAAGAATAATAATTTTTTCTACTTGTGGAGTTTTTGCAAAGTCCTTTACTGTAAATGATATGGCAATTATATCTTTATCTGACAAATCCATATTATCGTAAATTTCCTTTTCAATATTACTACTTACTATAAAGTCTTGAAAGGAACTATTTGTTATACCTGTTACTTCTAACTGAATTTCTTTTTCAATTTTGTTCTTATCTACATATTTTAGTGATATTTTTTCTCCCATAATATCTTGAATATTCTCAACTATTTTATTAGCAATACTTGATGAAATAGCTATCTCTTTTTTGTAATATCTTCTCTTTTAATTCTTCTAAATTCTCATTAACTACTTGTCCACTAAAATATTTAGGTATTTGTCCTATATTATAAAAACTATTTTTTTCTTTAAAATCATTAAATACCTTATTTCCAATTTCATTTGCACTAAATGATGCAATAAATGTAGATGTAGAAAATGCTATAATTATTGCTACTAAAATATATTTTATAAAATTCAGTTTAAAATTCTTTATAGATAGTTTATTTAATGTTTTCTTATCTATACTTGGATTTTTCCAATTGTCTTTTTTAAACTGTTCAGTTTGATTATTTGTATTTTCTTTAACAGCTACTATTTTATTATTCTCTAACTTAATTACCTCATCTGCATAATCTAAAACATCATCATCATGAGTGATTACTATAACAGTTTTATTTTTAGATATATCTTTCAATATATTCATTATATTTTCTGTACTCTCATTATCTAAAGCACCTGTTGGTTCATCTGCTAAAATAATTGCTGGATCATTAATTAAAGCCCTTGCTATTGCAACTCTTTGCTTTTGTCCACCACTTAATACAACATTAAATAATTTAAGGGATAATCCATTTATAGGGACAAATATTATTGCAAAAACACCTATTGATACTAATGAAATAAGTATTCCTTCTGTTATATTTAATGTAAATAAACTACTTTTTGAATATCCATTGATTTTTAATACTGCAAATTCATACTTTCTTAAATTCGCCGTAATTATAGTTATTACTAAAGTTATTAATAAACCTAATAAAGAAATTATTATAGTAATAGACTTTGCTCCTCCCTTAGATATATCACTAATCTTTAATATGTCCTTTACACTTTCAAATTCTCCTAGTGGTGTTAATCCTTCTTTATTTAACTCTTCCACAACTGTCATTATATCTTTAACATCTTTAACTCTTATATTAAATGAAATACTATCGCTTGTATTATTTGACTTTTCTTTAATTTCTTTAAGTATATCTACACTATAAATAAATGAATCTTCAAACTCTTGTTCTATTTTTTCACCATTTGTCAAATTAAATATAGCACTACCATCTGTAACTCCAACTACTTTTAAACCTTCAATTTTCATTGTTATTTAATTTGGAGTTCCCGTTGACCAATCAAATGCACTTCCTGTAATTGAAATAGTTTTTCCTATAATCTCTTCTGGATTTAAATTATTATTCTTTAAAAATGTATTAGTTACAGCTACTTCTCTTCCTTTAAGCTGTGGTAAACTTCCTTCAACTAAATCGTTAAACACAGGATAAGTACCTGTATTTTCAACCGAATACTTATTACTATCTCCTTGCAATTCGACTTTCATATTATTAATAATACCCATTGGAATTATATATTCTATTCTTTCATCATTCATATACTTATCTAAAACCTTTGAAGGATCTTGTCTAATATTAATATTTCCGCTTGCACCTCCACTTTCTTCATCTTCACTATCAGTTCCTGATGCTGAAATTGCATTTGATAATAGTTGTATCTCTCTTAACCTATTTCCTTTCTCCTCTATTAATTTATTTAATATTTCATCTTGCTTACTAATAACATCTCCACTTAAATTTAAAAGTATAAAAAATGCTGAAAGAGCAAGTACTACTGAAACTAAAATTCTTTTTAATAATAATCCTTTAAAATTTTTTATAGAAATAGAAATCGAATTTTTTATTGATAACATTGGATTTATATAATCTTCCTTATTTTTAACTTTATTATTTGATTCACTTTCATTAATCTTAACTAATTGCCCCTTTTCTAATTTATATACATTAGAATTTTCTTCTATTAATGACCTATCATGAGTCACTATAATTACTAATCTTTCTTTTGATATTTTCTTTAATACAGACATAATAACCTTTGATGTTCCCTTATCTAAAGCTTCTGTAGGCTCATCTGCAATTATAACTTCTGGCTCTTTAACTAATACTCTAGCAATAGCAATTCTCTGTTTCTGTCCACCATATAATTTAGAAACATTCTCTTTTGCTAATTTTCCTATACCTAATCTCTTTAACATTAAATTCACTTTTTCATTAATAACTTCTTGATCTTCTTTAGTTAAGTTAAGTACCATTTTTACATTATCCTCAACAGATAAATGTTCTATAAGTCCAAAATTCTGCCAAATAAATCCTATAGAATTAAAATAATAAGAATTCATATCTTTTTCTAAAAAATCCTTTAAATCTTTTCCCTTATATGTTATTAACCCTTCATAATCCTTATCCATTCCAGAAATAATTTTAAGTAAAGTTGATTTTCCGCTTCCAGATGGTCCTAAAATAAAATTTAAACCCTTATCAAAATTTGCATTTAAATCTTTTAGTACACTTTTTTCTTGAAAACTTTTACTTAAGTTTTTAATCTTTAACATATGATCGCTCACTTTTTTGTTGATGCTATCATTATTACAATTAAATATGAAATCAAAATGTTTAAATTATGACTTATTTATGACTTATTAAATTTTTCATAGTTCAATAATTTTATAAAAAAATCTCAGTAAAATTTAAAAACTATTTTACTGAGACTTATGTTTATTTTATAAAAAGAATTTATAACTTTCTTGTAACTACACTATTAATAATAGCAATTCCTACTACATTTACCCTTAAATATAATATTCTCTACCGAATTTTCATAACTCTTTTCATCTTTATTATCATTTATCATATCTATGGCTATCTTTAATTTTTTTATATCCTCTTTCATATAATCTATGTATTTACCTCTACCAACTACCTTTAAATGAGTTATCCCTGCGTCTTTAAGTTTTTTTAATGAACATATACCACAACCACTACTACCTAGTATATGTATTTTATCCTCATCTTCATTCTCTAATTGTTCATAATATAATCTATACTTCTCATCTACCTCTTTAAAATTATTACTTTCTTTGCCAATCTTTGCTAATTCATAATACATTGTACATAAATGTGACATTTCATCACAATGGAGAGAACTACAAAAAGCCCCACTATAATGACATTTCTCATTTAAAATAAATGCTTCATATTCCAAATTTTTCACTTTATTATTTCTTATGCAAGATTCCATATCCTCGATTGTATTTTTTCTATGAAAAACATATCTAGCTATATTCAACTCATTAAAGAATTGCATAGATAAGCTGTTAATTTCCGCACATTCTCCACTTAAATGTATAAAACATTTTATTCCCTTATTTCTTATATATAATATAAGCGCAATATCAGCTATAATAAATTCATCAAATCCAATATTAATTAAATCCTGCATTATCTTTATTATTTCTTCATATTGTTCTTCAATATAATATAGGTAATTAAATGTAATACTTACTGGAACCTTATATTTATCAACCATTTTCTTTAATATTTTCATATCTTCTAAAGAATTAATTTGAATATTATAATAAAGCACTTCTCTTCTATTTAAAGGAAATAAACTTCCATACTTTTTATTCCACTCATATGGAACATATCCACAAAAAACCTCATCAACTCCGGCCTTAACTAATCTTATATAATCATCTATACATCCAAGTCCTGCTATTATCTTCATCTTATTTTCCTCTTTATATAAAATTTAAAACTATTCTATCTATTCCTCTTTTTATATAATCATCTAAACTCTTTGAATCTTTAAGCAATATATCATCAAAAGCAAATAAAGAATTATATCTTCCTACCATTTTTAAATGTTTAGGATACGTAAATACATAATCACTACAATACATTGGACATTCTTTTACAAGCTTTTGATTTCCTCGGTTCATAGTAGTACACATTGCATATAATGTACAATATTGAGATGTATTAGTTACGTAAAAAGGAATATGTAAACTATGATTTCCTTTTGCAATATCTATCTTATATCCACAGCTTTCATACTCATATCGTTTTATATTATTTCGCTCTAAAAACTTAGTAAAAATTCTGCTATTAAGATTATTTTTTGCTATAAGATTTTTATTTTCCTCATATCCATTTTTATAAATATATCTAGGATCCTTCTTTCTTTTATTTAACAATATCCCTAAAGACAAAGTAAGATACTCCCCTTTATTCTCAACTAGCTTTAGCATTCCCCAGTCATTTATTACTATCTCTATTTTTTTATTATTTCTAATACACCAATTATATAACTTATCTATTAAGACTTTAGTCTTCTCTATATAACATTCTCTAATATATGTAAAACAAATTGTTATATTTAACTTCTCTTTATTTGCCTTTTTTATCATTTCCATTAATTCTTTATCACTTGGAAATAAATTATGACAAAATTCATTCCCAATATAAAGCCTAGAAATATTTTCTTTAAACAAATTATGATTCTCCATAAAATTTTCTTTTAAATATTCTTTTCTAAAAGAATCTATATCCTTGTCTAAATACTTTTTATATAAATTATAATTATCAATTTTAATAGCTTTTTCTATATTATTTATAATATTAATATCGTAATCTTCATAATTGAATTTTAATAACCAACTATATTTTTGTTCAGAATAATACTCGTAAAAATCACAATCTAATTCATCTGGGTAATTAATCATATCACTAGAGAATTCGTTACCATCTCCATAAGTTTTTAATCTAACATATTTTGAATATTCATTAAAAATTCTTCTAACATTTTTAAAGTACTTATTATCATTTATATTAAATTTGTAAGATATATAAAAATCACTTTTTATACTTTCTATTAATTTATAACTTTCTATATATATTTCTTCATATTTTGATTTATCAAACATATAAAACATAACTTTTATCTCATTTATACTTTCTACTTCTTCTGAAACACGTAAAGTTAAATTTTCTGGAGATATTTTAAGTATTCTTACTTCTTTATTATTTAATAAACAACTTATTAATCCAGCTGGAAATAAATCTATCTCTTGATTTTCCAAACCAATCCCTTCTCTCATCTATATTTTCTTAATATTTATAACTATAATATATTAATTATAATTATAGTTATAAAAGTTATAAACTTCTTAATTTCATTTTTCTTTCTTGCACAGATTTTCAATGAATATTATACTTGTAATGGTAACATATTCTTTGATATGTACTATAAATATAAATAGAATGAGAGGCCATTATATGAGAAAAAAAGATATATTAGAACTAAAGAAGCGCTTTAAAAAAGACCACTGTACCTTTACTAAAATGTGTGGATGCTACGTTAATGGTGAAAAGAATATTTTATTAAAATTTAGAGAAACATTCTTAAATCTTGAAGAAGATGATTATTTCAAATTCTTAGAAATTGCAAAAAAAGTTCTCTCTGGAACTATTGGAAATAATATTTTAGAACTTAATTTTGAACTTAATGAAGAACATATAAATGAAAAACAATTAGAGTTTATGAAATTAAAAAATAGTCAATTAAAGGATGATTCTTTACTTGATGAATTTTATAATTCAATTATAAGTAACTATGATTATACTGGTAATTTTTTAATTCTCATTTTCCATGATGCTTATGATGTTATTACTAAAACTAAAGATAATGCAAAATTAGATGAGTCTGAAGAAGTTTATGAATATATTTTATGTGCTATATGCCCAGTTGAACTATCTAAAGCAGGTCTTAGATACTTTGAAGAAGAAAATAGTATTAAATCACGTACTAGAGATTGGGTAGTTGAAGCACCAAGTAACGGTTTTGTTTTTCCAGCTTTTATAAATCGCAGTACTGATGTTAACTCTATTATGTATTATACTAAAAATGCCAAAGACACTCATCCTGAACTCATGGAAAATGCTTTAGGTTGTCCATCAAAACAAACCAATACAGAGCAAAAAGAAGCATTTAATGAAATAGTTCGTGATGCTCTTGGTCCAGATGAAAAAAAATCTGATCATTTCTTTATGGAAATACAAGAAAGTCTTAATAATAAAATTGAAGAACATAATAGTATTTATGAGGACACTGATAAACCAATAATATTAACTAATGATGTTGTTCAAGAAATATTATCTTTAAGTGGTGTACCTGAAGAAATTACTACTAAAATCGAAAAATCATATACAGAAAACTTTGGAGATACTCCACCTGTCGCTGATATATTATTAGATAATAAGGCACTTGCTACAAAAGCTCAAAAGAAAAAAGAAGAAATGCTTGAAAGACAAGTAAAAATTCTAGAAAGCAAACTTGAAAGAGTAACTAAGGATTTTTCTATAAATACTGAAGATGAAAATATATCATCAAATACTGAAATCATCGTAAATTCATCAGACAATGAAAATGAAGTAGCAACAGAGTTAGATAACACTACTACTTTAGCTGAAGATATTACTAAAGACCTTGAAAATATTAATAGTAACTCGGAAGAAAATATAGATTCTAATTTAAAATCTAATGATAAAATTGAAAATACTACTACTGAAAATTATGATATTGTTCTTCAAGTAAAACCTGAAAAAGTATCTCAAATAAAATCACAAATAATAGATGGTAAAAAATATCTTGTTATTCCTATTGATGAAGATGAACAAACTGCTGTAAATGGTATTGATAATATAATATAACCTAATTAACGACTTTTAATATTCCATATATTAGAAGTTGTTATTTTTTTATTAACAGAAATTTTAAATTTTATTTTATATATATCTAATTGAAGAAAATTTTTATACATGGTATTCTATTCTAATATGCAAAAAAGACACACCCGAAAAAATTTAAAGGAGACAAGATTACCCATGAAGAAAAACAAAAAAGAACTAATATCCTTAGTTATATCTCAAACAATAATATTCATAGTAATTGTTTTAATGGTAGGTATATTAAAAAGTATATTTGGTCCTGAAAATTCTATGTTAGGCGTTACAAGCATAGTGTTAATGTTAGTGTTATCATCTCTTGATTTAACTGTAAATCCAGTTAAAAATTTAATAAGCTTGATAATAATAAATTTAATACTTGGCTTATCCGCATTTTTATCATCACAATACTTATTTATAGGTTTAATTTTAAACTTTTTAATTATGCTATTTATAGGTTATTATTTTAGTTATGAACTAAAGCAACCTGTCAATATGCTTGTTGGACTACATTACATATTATTATTAACCTATCCTGTAACAACATCACAATTACCCAAAAGAATAATATTATTAATTCTCGGCGCCTTTATGATAATGGTATTCCAGATGTTATCTAACAAAAACAAATTAATTAAGTCTAGAAAAAAAGTTTCGATACTATAATAGATTCTCTTTTATTAAAGGTTGATTTATTAAAATCAAATAAAAATACAAAAGAAGCTGATATTATTTTAGCTGAAACTATAAATAAACTTAAGTCAATTATATTTGATAACGGAAAAACCGATTCCCATCTTACAGAATGTGGATCAAATACAATTAACATATTATCTTCTTTTGAAAAAATCGATATAATATTGGACAACTTAAAAAATAAATCTTTAGACTCTAATTTTTTAAATGAAATATCTACTGTATTAAATGATATGAAAGATAACAAATCTAACATCAATATTTCTAACTTTGAAGATAAATATAAAAATAGTGATATATCAAAAACAATAGATATTTATGATTTTATTGGTGCAATTAAAGTATTTAATACAGAAATTAAAAACTTTGATTCTGCATCTAATAAACAACAAAATACCAACAAAGAATTATCTATTCCTGATGAATTTATGAAATTACATATTAATAAAAACTTTATAAGCTTAAAAAATACACGAATTGCATATGGTTTAAGATTAGGTTTAATGTTTTCAATAACATTTTTTATAGTAAGATTATTTGATATAAAACATGGTGAATGGGCTGCATATACAGTATTTGCTTTAATACAACCACATTTAGAATTCACTGTTAATAAATCTAAAAAAAGAATTTTTGGTACTATACTTGGTGCATTAATAGTAGGTGTATTTTTCAGCTTAACATCTGATCCTACATTAAGAATGTTATTATTAATATTCTCTGGATATTTTATGTCATATATCTCTGATTATAAATATTTAGCAGTTTGTATTACTATTGCTGCTATAGCCTCAGCTGCAGCAAATGTTCCAAATGCTAATCCTATCATACTGTCTAGAGTAGCTCTTGTTATAATAGGCATATTGCTAGCTATAATAGCTAATCATATTGTATTTCCTCGTAGACTTATTGATGAAGAAGAAAACTTAAATAACATCCAAAAACACTCTTCTAGAAAAATGATGGGTGAAGTACTTCTAAATGAAGGTAGTGAAAATGCAAGTGTTATTTGAATTTTATCTTTAGTTCCATCTCTAATAGAGTTAAGAACTCAATATTTAGTTAAAAATGGTTTAAACATGGACATGTCATTAATATCTAAAAATAAAATATTAATGAATGATCTACTTCAAATATACTTATTAAAAAGAGATGATACTGAATATAGTAAGTTATTAAACAAAATAAAATCTATTACAAGTACTTCTACTAGTATAGATATTATACAATCAAAAATAACAGAATCTATAACCTCTGTTAATAATATTAAAGAGAAATTATTATTAGTAAAATTAGAAAAAATATTAACTTATATATATCATCTTGATTATAATGAAAAAGAACAAAGTGATTTATATGAATTTTTAACAATATTTAGCTAATAAAAAAATCCACAATTTATTTTGTGGATTTTTTATTTATACCCTAATGTTCTATTAATTCTACCTTATCAACTTCACTTATAATCATAATTTCTGTTAATATATCACTTATATCAAGTTCATCATCAATATTTATTTTAAATCTAACCCTAACTCCATCACTATTAGATTTTTTTTGCATTTCAATAGATACAATATCACCGCCTCCACCTCTTATCATATCCTTTATTCCTTCTACTGTACTAGCTATATTCCCATTTATTCCAACTTCAATATGTGCATGTAGATTTCTAGATTTAGATACTAAATTTTTTATTTTAAATATATCATTTAAAAATGCATAAGCAACAAGTGTAACTACACTTGTTGCAATATATACACCTGTTCCTACAGCTAGTCCTATTATAGCTGCAAAGCATATTGATGCTGCAGTAGTTAATCCTTTTACGCTTCTTTTATCTTTTAATATAGTTCCAGCGCCTAAAAACCCAATTCCCGAAATGTATTGTCCCGCTAATCTAAACACATCATTATCTCCACCATTAATACGATAATATTCTAATGATGTTATTTGAATTAATAGACCAACAAGCCCAACCATAACGTGGGTTCTTATACCTACTACCATCCCCTTTTTTTCTCTGTTATATCCTATAGCTCCATTAAGTATTACACATAAAACTATTTTTAATATTATAACTGCTGATATTCTAACTGTTTCGTTATTTAAAAAATTACCTATCATAAAACTCCCCACCTCCTTAGATTTAATATTTTTTATATTTCTCTAATTTAGTATTTGTATAAAAATAAGTTTTAGAAGTAGTTTAAACCTTAAATTAATAACTATTTTACCATACTTTCTCAAACTTCTATATTTCTTAAATTTATTCTTTTGTAATATTATTTCACTAATACTATTTTTTTCGTAATATATAATATAATAAAAATTTAGGAGTTTTAATTAAATAAGCCTATGTACTTTTATA
>NZ_JADPEL010000048.1 GCF_015667795.1 Clostridium sp. D53t1_180928_C8 | reverse complement strand
GTAATCCCATCACCTTTTGCACCGAGTTTTTTTATATTAATCCAATTTAAACTTTGCTTCTCAATATTATCCAATTGTGAACCAAAATTGTTCAATCTAGCTGTGTATTTTTCTTCTAAATTTACAGAAGCGTCTTGTAATTCTTTTGCATATCCATCGGCTACAATTAGTGCATTATTTAAAGCTTGATACTCCGGTTTACTTTCAATCGCATTAGGATTGTATGGATTTTCTATAACTGTAATAAAAAAAGGAAGTACGCTTAATTGCATATCCTCCTTCAAAATTACTAATGTAGCTTGTATAACTCCTGCTTTGGCTAAGGTTTGATTAGTTAATTCTATTTGAACTTTACCACCTTTAGCATCAATTATAACAGCATCATTAAATATATCTGTTATATCTGGCTTAATTGCACTAAATTTAACTGCGCATCCTGTTAAATCTACTGGAATAGATCTATTTACTATAGTAGCATCTATATACCTACTTTTATTATCTCCCTGCATTGCTATAATACTTTCAAAACTTTTTCTTTCTGTGTCTAATGTTATTTTCTTATGATTCACTTATATCACCTCACAAGCTTGTCTAAACTCCCTTACTGCATTATCATAAGCTTGTTTATTTTTTTCATATATTTCAGAGTTAAAAATCTGTGGAGCTGGATAACTATACAAATCCTCATTTTCTTTAGTTGCATAAGCTGTTAATATTAATACTTCTCCACCATTTACTATATCTGTTTCGGTTATAGTTAGCTTTTTTTCTGTTTTAGTTTCATTTCTAATATTCATAATCTTTACTCCTACTTTTTAATTTTTAAATTTATACTACATGAAACTATATTGCTATAATTACTTCCATGCGTAGTTAAGCTATTTATTGTTCCATTCTTAAGTCCATCAACTATAGATTTTGATAATGTAAAAGTATTAGTTTGCCCCCAGCTTAAAGTACCTACATTTACTTTATTGCTATATGTAGGAGTTCCACTTGCACCACTACAACTTGAACCTCCTACACTTATATTAACCCCAGCACTAGATCCACCACTATTAGCTCTAGTTAATGTAATAGTCGCACCATCAACTACAGTTCCGCTATTTAAGAAATTTCTTATTGCAGTTAAATCAAAAAATAAATGTCCTGCTTTATCTCCATAACTAGAATAAACTCCTGACTTACACTCTCCACTATTCCAATTACTCCATTTATATTGATAGGTAGCTTTTGAAGTAGAGTTGAATGATTTGCTATAAGTCATTCCGCTTGGTGCTGGTGGAACTGGATTAGAAGGAGGGTATGCCCATGAATTATTAGTATTACAAGTTCCTATTTTGGTAATTAAGCCGCTTTCTGCTCTTTCCCTTCCCACCGGAATAGAAGTCGCTTTTTCAGTTGTTCCACAAATAATATGACTACCACTTAAACTTCTAAACGCTTCTCCTGTACTATTTGAACCTGCATTTCCTGCCACAGACTGAACATATATAATGCTATTTTTTTCAGCACCTATTGCACAATAACTAGATGCAAAATCAACTGTATTTACAATACCATTAGTATTGCTAAACAAACACCCATAATTAGGAACATTAAAGATTTCATTTGTCATCGTCACATGTCCACAATTATAAAATAGTGCTCCATGTAAAAATTCATTAAATAAACATGCACTAACAATTTTTATATTCAATTTCACATTATCAAATTTTATTCCTGCTTCCCTTACATTTTCACCTTGGTATGTACAGTCATTAGCCAATGTAATATTTAAAAAACCAGTTCCATATAAGTTGCTAAGATAAAACATTTCTGTTACATTTCCATTACTTAAAACTGCTATATTTAAGGTTTTATTTATAATCCTACTTCTATTTAAATATTCATTTAACATCGAGAAGCTATTAAAAGGTTTATCTATACTACCATCACTTTCACCAACATAACTGTGATTAACATATAAATTACCATTACCTGTATAAACATTATCTATATTTTCAGCAAAGACTTTATTAGTTTTTAATTCACTCCATGATTCTTTGCTTGCTAATGATGCAATAATTTCATTATTTTCATCTAGAATATAAAATCCTGCTGCATCTATTCGTGTGCGAGTAATCCTTTCCGTATGCGTTACCTCAAAGAAATCTTCGGCGATACTAATTGCTAAATTTCCGTTAGCGCTCATTATAGTACCGGTTTTTATTAATGCCGCATTTAATTCCCCAGTTGTTATAACACTTGCATTTATCTTTCCATCTATTGTAATAGCTAATGTATAAGGACCATTATATCCACTTTGACTAAATGCAATACCATTTTTATTCATTCTAATAACATTAATAGAACTTTCGACTTGTGGAGAATCCATTATTAATATTTCATTTTTTCTAGCAACTACATAACTATCTTTTATACCTGCTTCTATAAGCTGAGTTGCTTCATCCATTGACTTATCTAATATATCTTGCCATGAGTTTCCACCTAACTGTTCTACAACTTTATCTATTGCATTTTGGACTTTGTTAATATTTGAGAGCGCATTTCCTTTTACATCACCAAGATCTATATCTTCGTATCTATCTTTAATATTATTATATTTATTAGCTGTCATTTTCAGCTTAACATTAAATCCATAATCATCCAAATTTGCTGTTAATATATCTCCTTGATAAATTCTTTCATTTAATTCATCACCTTTATATTGATCCGTTTTACTCAACTCTGCAATACTTAGTCTTAAACTGCATGTAGGTTTATCTATATTTTGTTCTTCGAATAGCTTATCACATTCTTTTCTTAAAGCTTGATACACTTCTTCTAATGTTTCATAACCATCTTCACTACCATGCTCACTATATTTATACTTAATATTATCAAATTTAAATTCCTGTATTTTGGGATGAGGATAATTATTAACTAGTGGTGAGTAATAAATCCCTTCAGGTAAAGTTAGACCATCATAAGTTATTGCATTAATTCCAGTAACTACTGATTCTGAATTTATAGTACCATCAAAATCTATAACATTTTTACCTATTAGTATTTCTACTCCTCTATCCTCACCAACACTAGAGTTCATTGCAATATTAAAATTATCTAATACAAGATATCCACCCCATCGACTCATAAATGTATTATCATCACTACCTAATAATGCATCAATTCCATTTTTTCTAACCATCCTAGCTGTATTAACTATATCTATATTAGAGCTTAAATTATACTTATTTGTATAAACTGTTCCACTTTCAATTTGTTTTATTGCTGATCTACCTGATTTATTAACAATGTTTATATCTTGTATAAAATTATCATTAAAATCAAAACCTATATGATATCCTGAAGCCGTAATATACTTTTTATTTTTCTTGTTAACTTTTGAAATTCTAAACAATTGCAACCCTTTTTCTGTAGGAACTTGCAATATCATATTTTCCTCTATAGTTTCTGATTTATCAAAATCTTTTTTGAATTTTGACTCAATTACCCATTTACTATTTTCTGTCCAACTTGTATAAGAAGAAATTACTATATCATCTAAAACTTCTACTCCATCATGAGTAAAGTGTGTTTCATCTTTTTTAAACAACTTAATCATATCGTTTCCTCCTATACTAAATATCTAAAGTTTGGTATTATTTCAATCTTTGATACATTTCCATCCCAAGTTATATTATTAGATCCAGGATTTAAATTAGGAAAATCACCAATTTTTTTATCATTTTGCCTCTGAGAATCTTTATAAGTCCTCATTTTAACTGAATTTATAGTTATATATTCATCAACATCTTTAAGGGTTATTTGAGTATTACCTATAAATAAATTGATATGTCCACTACCATAAATGGTAATTACAGGTTTAGAGTAATAAGAACAATAATTGTACACCTCACTATCTTTTGAGGTTATAATTAAAACTTCA
This sequence comes from Clostridium sp. D53t1_180928_C8, assembly GCF_015667795.1. GTDB lineage: Bacteria > Bacillota > Clostridia > Clostridiales > Clostridiaceae > Clostridium. The sequence goes on along the minus strand of NZ_JADPEL010000048.1, from coordinate 17,742 downwards.
TTATCAGTACTGTATCCAAAAGGCTGACATCTAAAACTTATAGTGAATTCATACCAACTACCATAATCATTATTCTTAAATAAATAATTTATAGGAATTTCACTTACTATTTTTGCATTATAATATCTGTCTGGTAGATTAGAAAATATAACTGGTCCATCCTTAAGGTAATTACATAAACTATCGATATTTTCTCCTGTATAATACACTTTGCATTGTTTTATTGTAGGCTCGTAGGTTCCATCAGTTATAGTTAAAACCCCATCCATACCTAATACTGTTTCTTCTTCAATACGTTGCTTAGGAATAGTTATAGAAGGTAATTCAACTACAACTATCCCAACATCTAAGCTACATTCATTATTTAAAATAAAATAATCTTCGTTCATATTACCTCCTATAGTTCTCTTAATTCTGTATACTCTGTCAGTTCTTCAATTAATTCTCTTACATCAGTAACTCCATTTACTTCTACTCCCCCAAAGTTATTGTTAATAACATTATTAAAGTTCTTTTTATCAATTGATTTTTTAAGTTCATCTAATTTTACTATCATATTTTGTAATAGTTTATTAGTTCCTTTTTCTTGTATAGATGTACTATTCATACTGCTTAATATTTCTTGTGTTTGCCTAGCATTATATACTGTTTCTCCACCTTCAAAACTCATTAACTGTCTTCCAGTTGCTAAAGACACTTCTCCTGTTCTGCCAATGATAAGTTCAGGGCCATATTCTGCTACACTTGCTATTCCGGGCATAGCATTATCTGTTCCTGTTGCATACATTGTTGATCCATTCCACTTGCCACCTACAACACCAACAGTAACTTGTTTATAAGAAGGAATATTAGCTATATTATTTTTAACTTGATTAGCGGTACCATTATCTGTTACATTAATATTTGCCTTTTTACCATCTGTACTCTTAACTTCTTCTCTTGTATTTTTTAATCTTCTAATTACTTCATCAGTATTATCACCAATACGAATTGGATTACCATTAACATCTAAGATAGCATCTACAACCTCACCATTAGCATCTACAACTTCACCAAGCTTACCTATTATTTCTCCACTTGAATTAGAAATATTGCCCTGTGCATCAATATAAGCATCACCCATAATTAAGCAATTTGATAATACTCCTGCAGCAGTTTCATTCCATGCAGCTACTTCATCTCTTAATGCGGATTCATCATCTCTTGTCATAGCTGCTACATTTTGAGTATTTAAATCATAAACTCCTTTTAACTGTCCTGTTGTAGAATCAACACTTACATATAAGTCTTTCCAGGTTCCAGTAGCGGTATCATAAACACGTTTATAACCACTTTCTGTAATTTGTTCAATTCCCTCATAATGTTTTCTCATTAGCTCATACTCTTGATAATTAGCAAAATCCTTTTTCTTAACCATTTCACCTGTATACCTATTAAATACATCGGCTAATTCTTCATTACATTCTATAGCATAATCTACATTAGCATCATACTTTTCTTTAGCAATTCTTAACTCTTCATCCCTAGCTGCTTCTAATCTAGCTACAGTTGCATCAACTTGTAGTTTTTCCTCTTCACTTAAATTACTGTAATTCTCTTGTGCCATAGCAATTAAGGTATCATAGTTTGTCCTAGTAGCTAATTGCTGTTCCTGATACTGTTCAAACCTTTGTCCTAAAAGCTCTTGTGCTGATTCTGCATCCATTGTTGATATTCTATTTTGAAACTCTTGAGTCGCATACTCAATTTCATACTGATTACTAGCTAATGCCTCTAACTCTAATTGCTTTATCTGAGCATAATAATTTCTTATTGCCTCTTCTTCTTGTGGTTGTAATGCTCTTCCTTCTGCTCGTGCATTATTTATTATTGTATTAATTTCATCTTGTAATTTCTGTGCTTCTTCCCTTTCTTTAGTACCCCTAGTGCTCCAGTACTCTAATAAAGAAGCTTCAGCCTCATCAATAACACCATCTGTGTTGAAAGCATTAGATAGTCCTGATTGTAATTCTGCATTTTTTTCATCTATTGCTTTTATACAGCTTTCAAGAGCTCCACTTACTCTTTCACTAAGTTCATTAGCTTCTATATCTGTTATAACTTCATCTAAACTTATTTCATTTAAGTTTAAACTAAAATCATGTACATCTGTAGTCATATCTTTAACAGACTGTTGAAAATCTTTTGATATATTTTCATTAAAATCCTTATATACTAGTCCCATTTCTTCAAGCTCTGTTCTTGAATAACTTGTGACTCCTGTTAAATCACCCATAACTCTTTCCATCAAAGACATTTCTTCTCTAGAGACAATTATAGATTGATTTCCTGCATCTATAGCTTCATGCCAAGCATAAAATCCAGCACCTACTACTGCTAATGGTCCAGCTACTGCTCCAAGTGAAGCAACTAATCCACTTCCTGCTAATGATGTTAATGAACTTACTAAACTTATTGTTTTCCCTATTCCAGTTATGAGTTTTCCACCTATCATCATAAGAGGACCTATAGCTGCAACTGTAGCTCCTACACTAACTATAGTTTTTTGAGTTGCTGGTGGTAAATTATTAAATGCACTAACCATATCAGTAATTTTAGTAACACCTTTAGTTAATGCCGGTATTAAATTTTCACCAATTGCTATTCCTGCACCTTCAAGAGCGCTCTTAAATTGAGTTATTTTCCCTTTTAGATTATTTTGCATTGTGTCTGCCATCTTTTTAGCTACACCAGTACTATTATCTATTGCACCAGTAAGTTTATTAAAATCAGCTTCACTTGCATTAACTATAGATAATAATCCAGACATACCAATTTTACCTGCAATAGCTTCTGCATTACTTGCCTTTTGTGCATCTGTCATATCTCCAAATGCAGCTCTTAAATCAACTACAACATCATTAAGATTCCTCATAGAACCATCACTGTTTTCTACTTCAATTCTCCATTTATCAGTACTCTTAGTTGCTAATTCAACTCCACCTTGTAATCCTAAAAGTATTTGCCTTAACGAAGTACCTGCTTGGCTAGCTTTAATACCCGAATTAGCCATTAAACCTAATGCAACTGCAGTATCTTCTACACTATACCCCATCGCTCCAGCAACCGGCGCAACATATTTAAATGACTCTCCAAGCATTGCAACATTTGTATTTGCATTACTACTAGCAGCTGCTAATACATCTGCAAATCTAGCACTTTGGTCTGCACTTAATCCAAATGCAGTCATGGCATCAGTACAAATATCACTTACTAATGCTAAATTTTCTCCTGAAGCTGCTGCAAGGTTCATTATTCCATCAATACCATTAAGCATATCAGTAGTTTTCCAACCGGCCATTGCCATATAACTAAAAGCTTCACTTGCTTCTGTAGCACTAAATTTAGTATTAGCGCCTAACTCTTTAGCTTTAGCACTTAATTGTTCCATATCACCAGCAGTAGCACCAGAAATAGCTTGTACTTTTGACATTCCCTCTTCAAAATTAGCTGCTACAGTTAATGATGCTGCTCCTGCTGTTACAAGTGGAACTGTAAATCCTGTTGTTAAAGTAGCTCCAATACCAGTAACAATTCCACCTAAAGCTTGTACTCTAGTTCCAGCTTCTTGAGTATTATCTGTAAATGTAGATAATTGTTGCCTCGCTGTCAATAATCCTGCACTATATTTACTGTAATCTAACTCTAAATAAGCTACTGCACTTCCTGCATTTACACTCATAATCACCCTCCTTTCGTTAAATTTGGGTATAAAAAAAGAACCACGAAGTGTGATTCTTTTTAATTTATCTATTAATTTTTATTTTATATTCTTTATCTTCCATCCTGGAGAATGAAATATATAAATTTTCAGTATCTTTATCATTTAGTATCCATGTATATTTTTGAATAATTTTTTCTCCAATATATACCTTTTTATCAAAATTGGAAAAGTCACCTTCCCATCCTGATGACATTTGATCTAAAACATAATTTTCATCATCCTTGACTCTTAAAACCTGTGCTGGCACTTGGCAAAAACCTTCATCTACTTTGTTTCCATCGCCATCCTCTTCCCAACCATTAAAAGAAATATTATTAACTTCCCAAACAACTTGTACTCTTTCAAAGTTATTAGAATCACCTTCATGTGGTCCTAAATATTTTGCCTCTACTATTTTAAATTCATAATCTCCTAACTCACTCTTTACATTAAAAACTTCTCCAGCAGATAAATATTCTTTTGATGATTCACTTTTTATTTCTTCATCGTTTTTATTGTCAGCTTGTAAAATTCCTATCAATTCATCTTTTGTCTTTATTTCATCTTGTAAAGATACTACTTGACTTTCTAAATCTTCTATTTTTGATTTTAATTCAGCTGTATTACTAGTGCATCCCACAAAAGAAATACCTAATATAATACTTAAACTTAAAGCAAGTTTTTTCATAATCGTCCCCCTATAATACATAATACTTATATTATATATCATATTGGTAATTATTTGCTATTAAATTTACTTAAAGTTTCTTTCATTTCTGAAATTAATGCTGAATTGTTAGATTGTTTTTTCTTAACATCTATTTTTTTATCTATCCAATTAGGCTCTTTTACCCAATATTCCTCTAGATAAATTCCATCTTCTTTTTTAACTTCTTTTTTTCTCTTCATAGATAGAATAAAGTCAACTGCTTCATCAAAACATAAAGATAACCAAGTGTCATAAGATAATCCTAATACTTCACTTGGTCTTATATTATATTTTTCACTATTTCTTATTATCCTCATTATTTGACTGTTTCTTACGAAACAATTCCAGTGCTTGGACACCTGCTTGAGTAAAATTATATATTTCATTTAATTGAGCATCAGTTAATTCTAAACCTATTTCATTTAATTGCTCATATGTTGGTTCAACCATTGCAGCTTTAGCTATGATTTCTAATAATTCTCTTTGATCCTTCATGCTAATAACATCTTTACTTGTTTGAGGCCCATAAAATAAAATATGTGCTGAATTTAAAAGAGGGTTGGGAATTTGTCCAGTTGAAACTAAACCTAATAATGAAGGTCTTTTTAATTTACAAACAAATGCATCTTCACCCCATCCTAATAATTCTACTTCTTGTCCATTAGCTAATTCCTTTAATTTATCTAAACTTGTTACAGCCATAATTTATTCCTCCTAAACTGGTAATTCATCTAAAAATAAAAGTTCATAGGGTGCAACACCTTTTTTCACTCTAGAACTAATAGTATATTGTGGTGTCATAAACTCACCATCTTTAAAAGTAAAGCTTACAGGCTTGCCTTTACACCCCTTGTACGCAAAACATTGATATCCTAATGTAGCTCCATCTGCATCTTTTTCTTCAGTATAAATCTTCAAAGTAAATAACGTTCTATTTACTGGTGATCCAACTACTGGTGGTGTATACTTTTGAAGCTTTTCAGTTTGCTTAGTTATAGTACCACCATCAATTATTGCTAAAACCTCTGGAACTACTACCACTTGCGAAAAATTTATATCACTTCCGTACTGAATATCTTCAGTTCTATTAATTGCTTTAATTTCATTTTTAACTCTTAATACTGTTTCCTTACCTTCACTTACTACTGCAGTATAAGTAGCTTCTGATGCAGTATCAAACCTATATGTTTTTGGAACATCTTCTTCTGTTACAATCTCAGTTCTAACTATATTAACTATAGGTTTTTCTGTTAACTTTTCTGTTGACATCTCTTTTCACACTCCTAATTAATTCTTTTATAACATTCGTACATCACTGAGAATGTTAATGCTTTCTTTTCATTATCTGTTACTATTCCAGTTTCATTTCCGGTATATTTTACATCTTTAAATTTCTTCATTAAATCTTTAACTTTACTTTTGAATGATTGACATTCAGTAAATTTATTTTGAGGTATAAAAAAAAGGATATCTATATACCCCTTCCCTCTTTTACCATCAGAACTATTAATTCCATCATCTTTTAATACAACATATGGCTTTTTACACTCACCTTTATGTTGTCCTACAAAATAGACTTCAATTTCATTTTCATATAAATAATCAAATATTTTAATTATCATTTAATCACCTTTATCCAACCACTTAAGACTTGTCCTGACCACTTCTGAATAGTTGGCCATAATATAGCATTTCTCTTTTCATGACATAATTCTAAGTATTTAAAATGAGATGTGTTCCCTCTTAGTTTAATTTCAATAGACTTTCCTTTGCTGATTACTTCATAATCCATAGTTTGTCTACTATTACCAGTTCTATCGGTCCAAGGTGCGTTATGCTTTGCATCATTAACCATTTTTATTGCTGAAGTATTAGCATACAGTTGAGTTGCTACTTGAGCTTTTAATTCCATTTCAGATAATCCTTTAAGTAATCTACTTGAATCTAATCTAATACTCACATTAATCACCAAACCTTAAATCTAAATGTAATGGTAAATCCATCAATGGATAAATTAAATCATCTTCTATAACATTGTCACCTTCAATTCTTAAAGTATGATACTCTTCTAACTTCATCAAACAATATATCTTTAAGTTTTCACCTGGATTACTTACTTTATATACAGTATTATCTATAAAAATTATATCAGTAACTTTAACTACTTTTGAGCTTTCATCGTAAACTACCATATAATTCTTATTATTACTATCTGAATCTACACCTATATCCTCAAGTTTAATCCCAAATGTTCTATTTGTAGTGTTATTATATAGAACTCCTGTAAGATTAGAAACTCTACAATATCCAACCTTCTCATTATATTTATTAATTACTTCTCTTACTACTATTCCTGTACTTGGCAGCTGTTCTATAGCTTGCTTAACCTTTTTCTTTATATATTCTCTATCTAATGCCATATAATCACCTTCTTGGCATATGATTAATGTAATAACCATTGCTAGAATTATTATTATTATTATTATCAATTTCTATTTCATTAGACTTATTTTTATATTCTTCAGATAAGTTAATCCAAAAATCAGCTCCTGGTCCTTCTATTGTAATTGGACCTACTACAATTTTTTTATCTCCATCAGCTTTTAAATGACATAATATTGATGCAGTTTTATATACTTTATTATCATTTTCTTCTAAAAACAATTGCAATTCTTCATCACTAAAAAATGGATATTTACTTTCTAATAATAAAATCTTTAATTTATCTAACATATGAACCCTCCTAAATTATTAAGAGGGCATAAACCCTCTAAAATTAATATACTGTTGCAAAGAAGCACTCATCTGCTTTTTCAAATGAAGGCATACCTAATTGAGATACTTTTGTTTCAACATTTACTGGATCTTCTTTTGCCATAGTTGTAATAGCTACACCAGTATTAACTATTTGTGTATCTAATTTACCACTACCAAATACAGCATCTGCTTCTTCTGGAGTTGTTCCATAAACAGTCTTTCCTAATGTACCTTTTGGGATTAATGTAACTTTATTATCTTCATAATAAGAAACAGTTTCTCCAGCTTCATTTACAAATGTTCCATTTACAACTGCAACTGTAAGTCCAAATTTTTGTTGTAAGTAATTCTTTATATCGCTTTCAGTTACTATATAGTTAGTATTTATCCCCTTAATATCATTAACTATAGCTGTATTTTGGCATACATATCCAAAACATGTGTCAGTTAATACTAATACTGTAGGTTTAGCATATCCTTCATTAGTGAATACTTTTTGCCATTTAATAATATCTCCAACTATATCAGCAGTTATTGCATTCCACTTCTTCGATGTAGTACCTATAGTTTCCTTATGATTACTTGGTACATTATAATCTACAACTACATCTCCAGTATCAGAAGATATACTGATAGTACCATTTTGAATTAATTGAGCTCTCATTCTTCTCATTTGAACTTCTGCTCCATCAACTAATACTTTGTAATTTTCATAAATAGTTGATAAAATTTGATCCACTATATTTTGATTATTAGCTTGTAATGCTAGCATTAGCTTTTGTCTTTCCTTTTCATTTACAAGAATAGACTCTTTCATAAAAGGCATATCTCTCTTTTCAATATCTACTGCAGCTTTTAACACTCTAGGTCTAACATTAACATCAAAACTAGACATACTTAATGCTACTGGTTTTTGTTTAGCTCCTTTAGCTAATTCTATCTCCATTCCATATTGCTTGTCCGCAGGGAATAACTGCTTATCTAATGTACTTTCTTGTGGTAAATTTTTAATATATAATGCTATTTCTTTAGCACTTATAAAGTCAAAAATATTCATATTCATTTCCTCCTAAACAAATAATATTTGTGGTAATTTTGCTTTTACATCAGCTGAATAAGCAACTCCACCACTTAATTCTTTTGCTATTTTTTCAACTATAGTACCATGAGTTAATACAGGAATAACTACATTGTTACCAGCTTCATTTGAGACATTAATATCATATAAAACTATTCCTAATACTGGTTTTGTTATTGCTTCTGCTCCCGCTCCATTAGCTAATATAGTTCCATCTGCATTAATTATTGTTCCTGCTTTAATAACTCCGCTACTTGCTATTGATTTAGCAACCTTTTTATTTATAGCTACATAATGAGTATTTGCAAGTATATTTTTTTGTTCGCCCATCACTGTTGTTTTTGAATAATTCATTTTATCAACCTCACTTTTTAATATTTAATTTCTACAGTTTGGCTTTTTGCTTCTGCAAGCTTTTCCCCTATAGATTTTTCTTTTGGATCTCCAACAGAACTTTTACCTCCAGTTGGAAAGTCTGGTACTCCTCCTGGTATTTTTTCAAATAAGAAATCATTCTCTTCTTTAATAGTTTTTAATTGCTCCTCAATACCTTCTAGCTTTCCATCTTTAAGAGTAAGCTTTTCATTATCTAGCAATGCTTTTACTAACTTGCTATTTTTAACCTTTGCTTCTTTTAATGCACTTTCTAAAGCAATATTGAAGTCTTTTTCAGTTGCAGCCTTTTTAAGATTTTCAACTTCCTTAGATAATGTTTCTTTTTCATTTTCTAAATCTTTAAAACCTTCTATCTTAGTAACTGCATCATCTAATTCACCTTCAAGCTTTTCAATCTTTTCCTTATTTTTCTTTAACCTTATATCAGCATTTTCTTCTGATGTAGTATAAATTTTTTCAGCTTTCATAGTTGTTAAAACTTGTTTAATAGCCTTATCATCTAATCCAGCTTCTTTTAAAATTTCTCTTAAATCCATTTAATAAAATCCTCCTTATCTACGCTTTTTACAAGTGTTGCTCTTGTTAATTTAGAGTTACTAACCATTCTTTAACGTCTTATAGATAGTAATTAAAGACAAAATAAAAAGCCTTAGTTTTCTAAGACTTATCTAAACTAAAAATATTAATAATGTTATATAATGTAATAATTGGTCCACAAAGTAATTTATTTTATTATATTTAGCTTTCAATGGATCTATAAACAAATGTATAAGTATAATAAAATATATTCTCCAATCTAGTCCAAAGCATATAACAAAAGGTACCGAATATAACATACAATGTACAAACATATGATATGTATTACTCCCCTTTGTCTTAGCTATAAAATCACACTGTAAAACATAATCGCCAATTAAATGACAAAGAATCAAAATAAATATTGTATTAATCATTTTTTTCAACCTTATAATTTTCCCATTTCTTATAAGCATCTACATACATTTCTTTTTTATCTCCATTGTATGTACACTCATAATACATTCCATCAAACAGAGTAGTACTAAGTAATGCTTTATTATTTTGTAACGTTTTACAGCTCCATACCATAAATACATCATCTGTTGTAATTTCCTTTTTATCTGTCTTATCTAAATGTCTATTAGTATAATCACATACTTCTTGTTTACACCATTGTAAAAATTCTTGTTCATTCATAATTAATCACCATTACTCCTCTATTATATTAATTCCATACTCTTTAGCAATTTCGTGTTCAATCTTACAACCTCTTGCATTTCTCCAATCTCCACCAAAGTATGCTACATCTGCTTGTGATAAAAATTGAATTGATTTACCTAAATACCAAACCGGTATAGATTTATTAATCTCCCCTGGGTAATCTTCAATAAAAGAATCTATTAACTCTACAGGTTCTCCTATTGTTTTTTCTGCTCTAACTCTAATCTCTTCTCTAACTTTTAAAATTTCTTCATCTGTTAAACCTCTCATTGGTTGAGATATAAATAATTTCTTCATTGCATTATTCCTCCGTATCTTTAAATATTTTAGGATTATCCCTAATTACCTGATGCAATCCTAATGCTATTTCTTCTACAATTAATTCTTCATTTTCTACGTTCAAATTACGTTCTCTTATAATTCCATGTAACATCTCATGTAAAAATGTTTGTTCTAATCCTTGCTTGTCTTGTAATGCTTCATTAATTTTAATAAGATGATAATTATAATCTATCCAACCATACGATTCTTGGTTTTTACAAACTAAGTTCTCTTTAGTCAGTTGCACATCATAATCAACACTACCTATTCTTACTTTTTGGGGTATATTCATCTATAATCCTCCTTAATTTCAGATATAATAAAAGACTTTAATTACATTGTGATTTAGGTTTTCCACACCATTTGCACCTGTAACCAAAGCCTTTTTCATAAATAATTTCATGTTTATGATTTTTAGTATTAAATATTTGTTTTAATCTCTCTATAAACCTCATTGATTATCTCCCATATAAAGTCTTATATCTAGCATTTAAAGAGTTGTTTCTCTCAATAATATCTTTATATTCTCTCTCATATTCTTCTACCGTTAACTCTTTTCTAAGAAACTCACCCTTTAGATTCTTAATTCTTTTAATATTTTCCTTAATTTCTTTATCAACATAGCTTATTACATACTTCTTCCTACACTTAGGACAACAAAAATATGTTCTTTCTACTGTATCAAACAACTTTTCAGATTTAATGATTTTCTTTTTTACTACAAATTCTTTCTTACAATCATCACATATAACTTTCATAATTAAGCTCCTTTTAACCACTCATCTAAATAACTAATATCTTTACCATTAATCCATTGCCCAAGCTCTCGGCCTATTTCATCTAAACTTTTAGGTATAACTATAGTTTGAATACATAAGCAATTTGGATGAGGAACTGGTACTTTATCAGTAGGGAAATTTCCTTGTCCTAAATTGTAATAATCACTATTAGCATAATCATCACATTCATCTTCTCCAAACCTATCAACTTGTCTAGATCCATGTTCTGGTGACAGTTCCCAATGCATAGCCTCTGCATAAGGATTATTCTTAGCATTAGATACATTTTGTGAATAAAACATATGATTCATGCTAGTTCTTAATAGTCTTTGTGCATTATAATCTACTGTTTTATTTCTTAAGTTAGGATAAACTTTATTAAAGTTCCAATCTTTTTTAGCTTCAGATGATACATACTTCTCTAAATCCTTTATTATCTCTAAATAAGATTTCTGCTCTGCCATTCCCTTTGTAAGAACATATTGAATATCTTTCATAGTTCCATTAGAGTATGTCCATATCCTATTAGAAAGGCTTCTATTGTCTTTGTAAAAACCACCTTGTATTATTTGTCCTATAACTTTTGAGTTTGTATTATAAGCGAATTGAATTATTTCTTTGTCTATATCTAGCTTATATTTATTATTTATATAATTAAGAAAATCACCTTGAACACTTGCTGCAATTTCAGCTGATGATTTAATTGAATCACTAGTTAACCCAACTAGCTTATTATCCAACTCTAACATTTTATATCTAACATATTTTTGATAATCAACTAACCATGCTTTTGTAAATCCACCTTTAGCTTTAGAAACTTTTTTTATTAAATCATCAGATACATTGCTATAAAGTTTTCTTATTTCAACTATAGTTTGATTAGTTAATTTATTTTTATTATTAGCTGCATCTTTCAATAAGTTATTATATAAATCACTACTATTACTCATAGTTATTCTTCATCCTGATCTCTAGTTTTATCATCATCTTCATTAGGATCATCTATCTCAATATCTTTATTAATGCTACTATTAATATTAAACTCACCCATAGATGAACCTTCTAATAATGATTTTTCAGCTAATATATCATTAAATTCTTTTTCTGCGTCTTCAGCACTAGAAAATTCAGTTATATAAGACTTTCTAGTTCTTACATCAGCTAATACTTCATTAATTGCTGTAGCTTTTCTTTCTTCTTCATCTGCTGGAATAGGATAATTATGTTTGAATATTAAGCTAAAGTCTAACTCTTTCCACTTTGGATTAAATCCAGGTAACTTAGCCTCTTCTGCTATAGCAATAATATATCTTATAACTTCTTCAAGTACTGGCCCCCAATCGTTCCATTTCTCTTCACAACGAGCAATAAGATCATTATAAAGATATCTCATAGCCTTAGCACTTGGTATATTATTCATATCATCTAAGCTAGGCATATCAAGTATAGTATTCATATCTTTCTCTATTCTATCTAAGTACTGCTCCACACTAGATATATTTGAAAGTGAAAATTCTTGTCTCTGTATATTCCCTTGCTTACCTTGTTCTAAAGCTTCATCAGATGTTCTTGAAAAATGTGCTGCTCCTGGAGCTATGTTAAATTTAGATGAATCATCTGGATGTAAATCTATGCCTGTTTCTATTCCGAACAATCCAAACTTAATGGCATCAGCAACATCACTAGTTGTTTTATTATATCTATCTTGACTTGGTTTTAAATCATGTAGATCAGTTTCTCCAAACTCCTCTCCAAGTTCTCCACCATTTTTTATAAGCCAAGCAGGTATTTTATTCTCTTCGAATCCAATTTCTTGAGATGCTGAATTAATAGGTTTTAAGAGATTATCCCCTTTATATGTTTCTATAACATAAGTTGCCTTAGCTGGTGTATTTTCTTTAATTACTTCATATGTGAATTTATGAATATAATAAGTTTTCTTACTTTCATCATCTTCATATAAGTAGTTATTTAAATCCTCTTGAAAAAATCTAGCTTCTGTTAATACCCCATCAATTTCTTTATATGAGAAATTTTCAATATCTTCATACCTAAGATTAACTCCACCAGGTATACCTTTTTCACCAACTTTAACTGATGCTCTTAGCATAACTCTTTTCTTAATTGTAGACATTAAAAAAGCCTGTCTAGTTTTCTTCCAGAACAGGTTTTTTCTAAGTATATTATCTATAAATCTTCTTAGTTCTTCTGCTAATTCTTTTTGATTAGTATCAAAAGGTACTATAGTTATATCAGGTTCTTTACTAAACATCCATCTAGCTTGTTTCTTTAAAAGAGGTTTTACTTTATTTCTAATGTCTTGAGTTGGTTCATAATCTAAGTTATCTTGACTTTCCCAGTTTTGTCCTAACTTAGGCTTATCATTTTTAGCTTTTACTTTATCTTCACAAGCTCCTTTATAGTAATAATAATCAACTCTTACCTTTTTACGTTCTTCTTTCTCTTCACTACTAAGCTGTAATAACGTTTCTCTTACTGTATCCATTAAAAAACACTTCCTCCCTTCCTATATGAATTATAATTATTTTTCTTAACACCTTTACCTTTGCTATAAACATCATTATTATAAGCATTACTTTTACCTTTTAAAACTATAGTATTTACAAAATACCTAACTGCATCCATAGCATGGTCATTTTCCTTAATAGGTTTATCCTCACCTCTATTAGCTGCTTTCTCATCCCAACTATATGAAAAAAACTCCCTAAACGTATTAATACAACAATCATTAAATAGTATTAATAGTTCATTGAGAGCTCTACCCACTTTTCTTATTCCATCTTCAACTTCATTGCTAGCATGCTTTACTTTGTATTTACCTTTTTCTCTTATTAATGCTATAAAAGATGCTGCACTTGGGTCAATTATTATAGCTTTTGGTATTATATCACCTAAAAACTTTTCTAGATCCTCATAGTATCTATTATCAGTTTTTTGTTTTACCTCTTCTCTACCTGAATAATAATACTCTTTAACTGCATACCATTTTCCATTACATTTACCCCAAAGAATAAATACAGTAGCATTTTGAGTACCATAGTCACAACTAACGTAGTATTCAGTATACTTTCTATCTTTGGTTAAAACTTTATGGATAGCTTCATCAAACATATCATATATAATTCCTTCGGCCATTACCCAAAGTCCTAATATATAACGCTTATAGAATACTCCAGAATACATTTTTCTATATCTTTCTTTAACTCTTTCTGATAAAGATAAGTTATCATCCATTGTAAAATGTAGATATAATATATTCTTTTCTTTCTGTTTATCCATCCAATTAACTTTAAACCAATGATATGGTCCATCTGGATTGCAGTTGAACCAATACTTTGAACCATCAACTGAACATCTTCCTGTTGCTTGGTTAACAAAACTTTCAGGCATTAATGCAACTTCATCAAAAAAACAACCTGCTAAAGTTATCCCTTGAATTAAGTCTTGTGATCTTTCATCTTTACCACCAAAAATATAAAAATAATTGGATATAACACCTTTGGTAACAATCATAAGGTTATCTGCTCTTAGGTCATCAACTTTATATCCTCTTGATTTAAGCATTAACTTTAACCAAAACAATACATTTCTCCTAAATGAACCAATAGTTTTACCACACATACCAAAGTTCTGATATTTGAAGGTTTCCATAGCCCAAATAACATATGATAATGACATAGAAACTGTTTTACCACTTCTTATACTACCATCTGCTATTATTCCATCTTTATCTTTTACCGGAGAGTTTGGCATCCACCAAGTAAGAACCTTAAGTTGTTTATTAGAGAATGGACTAAATTTAAAAACAGCTTTTTTTACTTTATTGACTATTTTCTTCATCTGCCCACACCTCTGCAACTTTATTTCCTAATGCATCAATGAATCCATCATCTTCAACTTCTTCCTCTTCTTCATATGCTCCTGACTTAATCTTAGCTAATTCTAATTTTTGTTTTTCTATTTCTAACTTTTCTGATGTTAATTTATCTAATTGTCCATAATGCTTATCTAGCCATTCTAAAGCTTTCATCTTGTCATGAAGTTTGATTTTTACACCGTCTTTACCTTCCGATACTTCACTTATAATAGTTGTATCAACTTCTTCACTTCCATTTAGATTAACAAAATTATATTTTCTTACTTTTTGCTCGCCAGTTTCAGGATCAATAACTGGTTTAAAACTACCCTCTTCATTCATACTCCAAACTTTCTGTTCTTCTTGTCCAAATTTCAAGTAATCACCAATATCAGCAAATGCTATTTTCATGTACATCTCAAAAAGTCTTTTATTTAGAAGTTTTGCATTGACTTCTTTTTCCTCTAAGCACTCGTTAGTTAGTCTTTCTATTTCTTTTTTTATACTAGCATTTACTAGTAATCTTGGACCATTTATATTTGCAACTCTATAGCTACACTCATAAGCTCTTTGATATGCTCTAGTCTTGTTGTAATCTTCTATATAATAAATACAAAAAAGCCTTTGTTTCTCTGTTAATTCAGTATTTTCTAATACCTCTTTAACTTCATCTGCAATATGCCCTTTCTTTTTGCTTTTCTTCTCAACTTTTTCTTTTGCAACGTTGCATTTATTTTGCTTCTCTTTTTGCAACGTTGCACTCTCGTCGTTTCCTTCGTCGCAACTCCATTTATATCTATTCTTCCAACTTCTAATAGTACCTACTGGAATATCTAACTCTTTAGCTATATCTACTAACTTGTAGCCTTTTTGGTATAACGAAAGAGCCTTATTAAGTTTTTCATTAGGAGCTCTAGCCATTCCATTACACCACCTAGCCTTTATACATTCATAAGATAATATCCATTATGAGTAGTTCTAACTACCTTACCTAACTTTCTTAATCTTTTAGCTTCATTCTTAGTTATCTTTTTCATATTACACCTCTATAATAAACTTAATTGTTCAAACTTCTTTATATTTAACATTCTTGACACAGTATTTATTATCTCTAATATTTTTCTATTTTGCTCTATAGAAGTATCTTCCCATTTCTCTATTTCTAATGTAGCAAATATCCACTCTTTAACTATGTCATATTCTTCTTTATCACTTGTTACCGATTTTATTAATCTATCATATTGAAGCTTTCTTTTATGACTAGGTTTGTACATTTCTTTTGCTTCTTCTGTTAATCTTCTAAAATCTGATAATGTATTTTTAAATTCTCTTATCTCTTTATGAGCTGATATTAATTCTTGACCTTCCTTTAATTTTCTATTTTCTTCTTCAAGGTCATTTATATACTCAATAGTTTTATATCTTACTAATGTTGATTCACTATTTAGCATTTGTAACATACCATCTCTATTAAGAGAATAACAAGGATAAATCTTACCTCTAGAATTTTTATATTCTGACTCCAAAAAATTTTGGAGTGAACTTTCTCCTAGAAGCTTTAGAGTTTCTAACTCACTCTTAATTTTAGCAATAAAACTATCATGTCTTAACTCTTTATACTCTTTGCCAATTTTATCACTTTCTAACTTTCTAAAATCATTTATTATATCGACAAGCTCTACACTTGTAATTCTTAATTCCTTATCATTTGTTAATGTTAATAGTTTATTTTCCATACTCAACACCTCACTCTTGTAAAATTGAAATGTTGACGGTTAGGTGGTATCTCGTCCTGCCTAACCAACATTTATATATAAATATAAAATAAGCACTTACTACATCTTGTAGATACTTATTTATCTTATTTGCTTCATAGCACCTTTTTCTCGTTTATATACTGCATGTCCCATGCATTCCCTTGCATCATCTGTACTCCCTACTACCTTTACACTTTTACTGCTACAGTGAGAACACACTAAGAATCCATTAAAATCTACTTCTCTATATAATACAAATGTTGTCTTTCTGCACTTCTTACACTTTAATATTAAATACTCTTTTTCCATGTTCTCACCTTCTTTTTTTACATAATAAAAAAAGCACCTACCGTCTAAGGGTAAATGCTTTTTATTAACCATTATATATAGGGGTAAATGGGAAGTTTGAAATAAAATCATACCAGAAATATGCTTTTATTATATTCTATATTTATATAACAATCTATAGCGTTTTACTGTCATTTTTGTGCCAATAATATTAAATTATGCGCTAAAAAATACCGCATATTCTTTTGAATAATACGGTATTTTCATTAATTTAATATTATCTACTTAAAAGTCCAATTTTCTTTTATTAATAGTATAGCAAAATATATAGTTAGTATCACTCCTATAGCTGAAATAAAATAAAGCAACTGACTTAAATAAAATCCAACTATAGGAATATAGCAAACTGCATCATAAAATATAGGAATACTTGTTAAAGCTAAAATTACGCTCCCTAAAATGCAGTAAAGTAATTTAGTGTTTTTATTCATAGTATCTACCCCTTCTTTTGCTTGATAATATAATACAATCACGAATTAATTATAACATATTTTTACAATGCCGTACTATTCAATTTTCAAAGATCATTTAGTGCATAATAATTTCAAACTATTAATTACTTCTCTATATAATTAACTACATTCTTAATTATCATATTAATACTTCCATCACCATTACGTTGTATAGTAAACTTTGACTCATCTTTATATGCTTCCTGATCTATATATAAATCAATATCCTTATCAACCTTAAGTCTTACTCTCTTAAGTTTCTTTTCTACAAATTGCTTATCTACTTT
>NZ_JADPEL010000047.1 GCF_015667795.1 Clostridium sp. D53t1_180928_C8 | reverse complement strand
AATATAGATATTTCATAATTATATTATTATAGTTAATTTTAAGGAGAATCAATTAATGAATCCTATTGAAAATTCAAAACATATAAGGTGTGTATTATTAAATTGTAAATCTGGCATAGTAAGGGATAAAAATTTATTAAGATTATATACAAGAGAGTTTTGCAAGGAGCTTAGAATTGGTTCAATATGTAGCTCTCATTTTTTATATAATCCATATGGATTAACTATAGTAGTTTTAATAGAGGATGGGGAAATAATTTTAAAATCAATATATGAAAATAATACTATTTGTATAGATATATTTACATTATTAAATGATATAGATATACAGGAGGCTACAAAATATTTTGAAAAAGTATCAAAGTCATCTACATGCAAAGTTGAAGAAAATGTATTTTTAAAAAATAGAAGAAGTATCAATTTAATAAATAACCAATATGATGATTTTGAATATAGAAGAGATATAAAGTGGCAAGAAAAATTGAATATAACCATTTTAGGAAGTTCAGGGGGTGTTGCCAAATCTATATTATCTATACTAAATAAGGCTATTAATGATGAAAATGATCCTATACATCATAATATTTGTAACTTAAGTTTACATTTAGTTGATTTAAATCAAAAGGATATAAAGTATTATAAAACGTATTGTCCTAATTTAATAGACATAATAAAGCTATATGAGTTTAGTTCAGATAATAGCTCTAAACTTATAAACTACTTAAAGAAAACGGATACGGATATTTTAATAGATGTATCTTATGCTGATACAGTAGATACTTTAAGGATTTGTAATAAGTATGGTGTTATTTATATAAATACAGCTTTAGAAAGTATTAGTGTAGATAATAACCAATATTATGCTGGTTTTGGATTACAGGAAAGATATAAAATTCTTGAAAGTCATAGAGATGAGTTTCAAAATACTACAGCAATTTTATGTTCAGGAATGAATCCAGGTATAGTTCAATGGATGGCTTATGAAGTAATGAAAAGAAATTCTAAAAAAATTCCAAAAGGATGTTATATAGTTGAAGATGACACATCTTTTTTTGAAGATGAATCTTTAGCAAAGAAAGGAACAATATATACTACTTGGTATCCTGAAGGATTTTTAGACGAAGCAATATATAGCTATCCAACTTTTATGAAGAATAACGAATCAATATTCTTATACAAAAAGGTTTATGAGCTTGAATTTAAAGTTACCCTTGATAAAAAAGTTTTTTATGGTTGTTTAATGCCTCATGAAGAAGCTATAACTTTAGGAAAAATGTATAATATGGAGACTGGCTTTATTTATAAAGTAAATGATCATACTACTAATTTAATTAAATCATATTTAGATAATATAGATAAGCTTTGGAGTCAGCCAATGGAAGTATTAGATCCGGAAAAAGCGGTATTAAAGGGTAAAGATTTGGTAGGTGTATTATTGGTATATGAAAATAAAGAAGTATTTATGTATAATGCTTTAAGTAATAAAGATATTTATGAAAAATATAAAACTAATGCTACTTATCATCAGGTAGCTAGTGGAGTTTATGGAGCTTTAGCAAGTATTTTAAATGATAATATACCACAAGGTATATATTATATTGAACAGCTTTTGGAAAAATGTAATAGTAATTATGGTAAATATTTAAGTTATCATTTAGGAGAATGTATTATTGGAGAAAATAATAATTCAGATGGTAATCTTTTAAATAGAATGAGAGAAATTAATAAAAATAGTTAAATTTAAATCTTGATTTCTTAACTTCAGCTTGAAATTTAAATTTATCTGAAGTTAAGAAATTGTTATAGATTAAGTTGCTAGATATTAGAGAAAGATAAATCTTTTCTTCTAAATAGAATTTCATATCCATCTTCCTTAACTCGTTTAGTTATATAAAATCCATTTTTTTCATAAATTTTTTGAGCTTTTTTCTCGGATTTATCAGTGGAGGTATAAAGGCAAAGATATTTTTTGCCTCTATCTTTTGATAAATCTATTACAAAATTAAGTAAAAACATACCTATACCTTTTCCACGATATTTTTTGCTTACGCAATACCAACCTATCCAGTCTGTATCTTCAAAATCTTCAAATAAAGTGTATATACCAATTATACCTAAAACTTTTTCTTTATTATTTACTACAATGAAATATTTTAAGGATTTAACATCACTATCACAGTGATTATTATAAGAAACAAGGCTTTTATTGTTTATACTTGCTTCTATCTCTGTTCTTATTATTTCATCTTCATGTTTAAAAACACTTTCTACTAATTTAACAGCACTATTTAAGTATTTATTAGTTAAACTTGTTAAAGTTAAATTATCAGTTGATTTCATAGAAGCACCTCTTTACATATAGATATATAAATAGATATATTCAAATAAGATTGTGAATGTACCTATAATAATACAGTTTTAAATATAGTCAAAAATCGGAAATAAATTACCTTTTTATTTATTATGGATATTTTATAAAAGTTAGTTATATGATGATTTAATTATTTATATAATACAAGTGAATAGTATTAACTTATATAATGTTAGCTGAATTAAAGGTAGGGAGGGTAATATTATGAGAGAATCGAAATGTCCGGTGACAGGTTATACAAGTATGGGGGCAGTAGGTGGTGTATATACAAATAAGGATTGGTGGCCAAATCAATTAAACTTAAAAATACTTAGTGAAAACTCAGAATTAAGTAATCCAATGTCTAAGGGTTTTGATTATGCTAAAGAGTTTAAGAAGCTAAATCTTAAAGACGTAAAGAAAGATTTATTTGCATTGATGACAGATTCTCAAGAATGGTGGCCAGCAGATTATGGAACTTATGGTCCATTTTTTATTCGTATGGCTTGGCACAGTGCTGGAACTTATAGAATTGGAGATGGCAGAGGTGGAGGAGGACGTGGAACTCAACGTTTTGCACCAATTAATAGTTGGCCAGATAATGCTAACTTAGATAAAGCAAGAAGATTACTTTGGCCAATTAAAAAGAAGTATGGAAATAAACTATCTTGGGCTGATCTTATTATATTAGCAGGAAATTGTGCATTTGAATCTATGGGATTAAAGCTGATTGGATTTGGTGGTGGACGTGAAGATGTTTGGGAGCCACAGGATGATATTTATTGGGGAAGCTCAAAAAAATGGCTTGGAGATAATACTGATCCAAAGAGTAATGAAATAGAAAATCAACTTGCTGCAGTTCAAATGGGATTAATTTATGTAAACCCAGAAGGTCCTAATGGAAATCCAGATCCAAAAGCATCAGTTAAAGATGTTAGGGAAACTTTTGCACGTATGGCTATGAATGATGAAGAAACAGTAGCACTTATAGCAGGTGGACATACTTTTGGAAAATGTCATGGGGCAGGTCCTGCTACATATATTGGACCAGCACCAGAAGCAGCACCTATTGAAGAGCAAGGTCTTGGGTGGAAAAATACTTATGGAAAAGGTAATGCTGATGATACTATAACTAGTGGAATAGAGGGAGCCTGGAAATCAAATCCAAATCGATGGGATATGGGGTATTTAAAGACATTATTTAAATATAAATGGGAGTTAGTTAAAAGTCCAGCTGGAGCATATCAATGGTTGGCTATAAATGTTGATGAAGAGGATATGGTAGTAGATGCTCATGATCCATCAAAGAAACATAGACCTATGATGACAACAGCAGATTTATCTCTTATTAATGATCCTAAATATGCATCAATTGCAAAAGGGTATTTAGATGATCCTGAAAAGTTTGCAGATGCTTTTTCTCGTGCATGGTTTAAATTAACTCATAGAGATATGGGACCAATATCAAGGTATCTTGGAGATGAGGTTCCATGTGAAGAATTTATATGGCAGGATCCTGTACCAAAAGTTGATTATAAATTGGTTAATAAAAAGGATATTATCAATCTAAAGAAAAGAATTTTAGACTCTGGACTGTCAATATCAGAGCTTGTTAAGGTAGCTTGGGCATCAGCATCAACATTTCGTGGATCAGATAGGCGTGGTGGAGCAAATGGGGCTAGAATAAGACTTGAACCGCAAAATGAATGGGAAGTTAATGAGCCAGAAGAATTAGATAAAGTTTTAAAGGTATTAGAGAATATTCAAAAGAAGTTTAATAATTCACAATCAAAAGGTAAGAAGGTTTCATTAGCTGATGTTATTGTACTTGCTGGTTGCGCAGGCATTGAGAAAGCAGCAAAAAATGCAGGACATAATATTATAGTACCATTTACTCCAGGTCGTACAGATGCAACACAAGAACAAACTGATGTAAAATCATTTTGTGTACTTGAACCTAGGGCAGATGGATTTAGAAATTATATAAATAATATGGTTACAGCAAAACCAGAAGAAATGTTAATTGACCGTGCACAATTATTAACATTAACTGCTCCTGAAATGACAGTATTAATTGGTGGAATGCGTGTGTTAAATACAAATTATAAGAATTCTAAAGATGGAGTATTTACAAATAGAGAAGAATGCCTTACAAATGATTTTTTTGTAAATCTTATTGATATGAATACTGTTTGGAAACCAATTAATAAAGTTGAAGAAAGATTTGAAGGTTTTGATAGGAAAACAGGAAAATTAAAGTGGACAGCAACAAGAGTTGATCTTATATTTGGTTCTAATTCACAACTTCGTGCAATTGCTGAAGTATATGCCTGTGATGATAATAAGGAAAAATTCTTATGTGATTTTGTAGCTGCTTGGAATAAGGTAATGAATGCAGATCGGTTTGATCTTTTAGAAAAATAATGATTTTATTCTAAGGAACTAGTTAAAAATAGTAATAATTCTTAATATAATGGCTAAAATAAGTAGATAAAAATAATAAATTACATGAAAGGATGAAAGTTATGAAAACTATAATAATTGAATGTAATCCTAGTAAAAATTCTTTTGGTGAAAGTATTAAGGAAAAAGTAATAAGTGTTTTAGATGGAAAGAAAAAAGAATATGAGATAATTGAACTATATAAAGATAATTTTAATCCTGTAATGAGTGAGGAAGATGAGAAATTATATAGTAAAGGTGAAAGTAAGGATGAACTAGTTAAAAAATATCAAGGTTATCTTAAGGAAGGTAATGAAATAATATTTATATTTCCAATATGGTGGAACAATGTTCCTGCAATGCTAAAGGGATTTTTTGATAAGGTGTTTATAAAGGAGTTTGCTTTTATAGAAGAAAATAATAGACCAAAAGGATTATTAACTAATATAAATAAGGGGCTATTAATAACAACTTCAGAAAGTGATACATTTTATATTAAGAATGATTTAGGAAATCCTATTGAAAATACAATTATAAAATCAACCTTAGAAGTAGCTGGTATGAGTAATATTAGCTGGATTAATCTTAATGTTGCATCAGCCCAGCGTAAAAAGGAAGAATTTTTAACAGAATTAGAATCAAAGTTATAGAGAGAATAATTTTAAATATGTAAAATGAGAAGTTAAGCTTTCTTAGAAAGAAAACTTAACTTCTCATTTTTTATTTAGTTTTACTTTAATGTATAATTAAGAAATGTATATGTTTTTTTATTATTTAGAATAATAAATTAAAGTATATTTTTAATTTGGAGTTGTTAATATGAATTCTTTAATAAATAATGCATATAAAATAGCAGATAGTAATGAGGTAATTCTTAAAGGAAATATAAAATTAAGCAATAACACTAATTGCTTAATTTTTGCACATTATTGCGATAGCACATTATTCTATAAAAAGTTTTTTAAAATATCTAAGGATATTTTAAAGGTAAATAAGATATCAAATAAAAACTTAAGGGAAATAAAAAGATTAGTTAAAAGACAAGGCTATAAGAAGGTATGGACAAAAGGGGTACTTTCATTTTATGGTGATTTAAGGCCTTTAGCAGTTAAAGCTGGTTTTGGAAAATGGAATAATAGTGGTATTATTGAAAATGAAGAATATGGTACCAATTTCTTAATAAGTGCAGTATTTTATAGATAAAATATATATAGGGGGATAGTTTATATGAGATACTATATAAAATCAAAGGTATTTAAGATTAAAGAGGATTTTTGGGTTAAAAATGATAGGGGGCAAGATACTTATTTTATAGATAAGGAATTTTTTAGTTTTGGATTGCAGTTTAGAGTTATAGAAAATAATAATGAAATATATAAGGTTAGGGAAAAACTTCTAAAATTTATGCCTAGTTATGAAATTTATGATAGGAATGATAATATAATTGGAACTGTAAAAAAACAACTTACATTCTTTAAAGATAGCATCTTTGTTGAAAGTAATTATGGCGATTTTGAAATTGAAGGAGATCTTTGGCATTATAGTTATAGAATTAATCATAATAGGAGAACTATTGCTGTCATTGATAAAGAATTTTTATCCTTTTCAGATAATTATTATGTTGATACTAATTATGAAAATCATCCTTTTATAATAGCCTTAGTTATAATTATTGATAACATAATTGATAAGAATAATAATAATTAGAATTATAAATATTTGGAGCTTATTCAGAAAGTTTATATTTAACTTTCTGAATAAGCTCTATTCTATTGCTAAAACATATATAAGTATAGATACTATTAATTTATTTATATTTTTCTATATTTCTTTAAACATAATATATTAAGTGTACTTAATATTACTACAAAAAGAATTAGAATATATATATCATTTTGTATTTGTGAAAAAGTAAATCCTTTAATAATTATATTACTTAATGCATTAGCACCATAATTTAATGGCATTATATAAGATATTTTTTGAAGCCAATTTGCCATACTATCAAATGGTATAAGCCCTGCAAAAAAAATTTGTGGAACTATTACTATAGGAATAAACTGCATCATTTGAAACTCAGAATTTGCAAATGTAGATAAAAGTGTTCCTAAAGATAATGCAACAAGAGCTATAATAACATTAACTAATAATACTAAATAAATGCTGCCTACTATTTTCATATTAAGAATATATACTGCAAATAATACAACTATTATTGTTTGAATAAGAGCAAAAATTCCATAACCTAATAAATATCCTAAAACTATTTCATACCTTTTAATAGGTGTGGCTAAAAGCTTATATAATGTACCACTGCTTCTTTCTTTTAATAAAGATATTCCAGAAACTAAAAATACAAAGAAAAATACAAAGAATCCTATAAGCATAGGGTTTATAGTATCAAAGTAACTTAAGTCCTCATCACCATAAACATAGCTTTCTTCAATATTTATAGCTTGTTCATTTTCTAAACTTAAATTTGGTATTTTACTGCTTACTAAATTTAATACATTATCCAAATTATCTTTCATTAATATAGTGCTAGTTATAGATTTTATTTTTTGTGAGTTTTGAGGAGAGCTATTTTCATAAGTTATATATAAATTATTATCCTCTCTATATATAAATCCATCTAAATCATTATCTATTATTTTATTTTCTATATCATTATTATCATCATACTCAGTAATATTTAAGTCAGCATCTTTCAAGGAATCATTAAAGGATTCTGAAGTATTATATACACCTAATTTTAATTTAACATCATCACCTGAATTAAATAAAAAATAAACTAATGTTAATACTACAAGTGGAGCAAACATCATAAGAGCTAAAGTTCTTTTATCATGTATAGTTTGTTTTACTATTCTATTTACTAATGCAATTATTCTCATTATTTTCACTTCCAATCTTTAAAAATACTTCTTCTATACTGTTAACATTAAAATCTTGCATTAGCTTTTTAGGTGTTCCCATTGCAATAATTTTTCCATCAATTATTAAAGCAAGAGTATCACATTTTAAAGCTTCATCCATAACATGGGTAGTTACAATAACTGATTTACCTTCTGATTTTAATTTATATATTTCATCCCATATGATTAATCTAAGAGTTGGATCAATTCCAACAGTGGGTTCATCTAAAATAAATAAATCAGGATTTTGAATAAGTGATGCGGCTAAAGAAAGTCTTCTTTTCATACCACCAGAATAATTATTTACTCTTTTGTTCATATGATTTTCAAGCTTTACAAGTTTAGAGGTATATTCAATTCTTTCCTTTATTAATTTCTTTTTCATATTATAAAGCTTTGCAAAAAATTCTAAGTTTTCTTTTCCAGATAAATCTTCATAAAGAGCATCAGCTTGAGCCATATATCCAATATTTTTAAATATATCTAAATTAGGCACTTTTTTATTTAATACGTTGATTTCACCACTATTAATTTTTTCTATACCCATAATGGCTTTAACTAAAGTGCTTTTTCCTGCACCAGATGGACCTATTAGACCTAGTATCTCCCCCTTTTTAATTGTTAAGTTTACATTGTTTAATACTAAAGTTTTTCCATATTTTTTTATTACATTATTAATTTCAATTACTTCCATTTTCCCCTCCTATTAATAAACACGGTGTTGGTTTTGTTTTATGCTTATATTATATTTTAGTGTATAATTTATACAATAGTTAATAATATAAGAAGTGTTCATTATTAAACACTTTTAATAAATGTGTTCAGTATTTTAAATAGTTAGGAGAATTTTAATGGATAGACGTATATTAAAAACAAGAGGAATAATAAAAAATTCATTTATTGAGCTTGTAAATGAAATAGGATTTGAAAAGGTAACTGTAAAAAATATAACTGAAAAAGCGAATATAAATAGAGGTACTTTTTACTTGCATTATAAGGATAAGTATGATTTATTGGAGAAAAGTCAAAATGAAATATTAAATGAGATAAATGAAATAATTATATTAGCATCACAGGAAGTAAAAAACTCTCTTTCAACAAATAGTAATAGTATTGGAAATATAAAACCTTTTTTAGTTCGTTTATATACATATATAGGTGAAAATGCGGAGTTAATGCCTATAATATTAAACTCTAATGAGAATTCTTCATTTATAAATGAGTTTAAAAGCTTAATACAGTGTTATATTGTAAACTTCATATCAAATAATCATAAGCTTAATAAAGAAATTTCTAGTAAATATATGTTAGAAATAGTATCGTCTATACATATTGGAGTTATTCAAAAGTGGATTAGTGATGGTATTATTGAAAGTCCTGAAGAAATTGCTAGTATGTTATCATCTATAATAAATAATTTCTTAAAAACATTTTTAAATTGAATATATATTTAATATTGATTAAATACTAATATTAAATATAGTATAATTTATAAATACTAAAATAAAAGTTAAAAAGGAGAGATAATGATAGAAAATAATATAAATTTTAATTTAGAAAATACATATTGTAATTTATCTAATATATTTTATTCAAGAGAACTTCCAAGTAAAATAGAAAAGCCTAGAATGATAAAGTTTAATAAAGAATTAGCAGAAAGTTTAGGATTAGATTTAGAGTTTTTAGAAAGTAATAAAGGTACTGAATTTCTTGTAGGAAATAATATTTTAGAAGGTACAACTCCTATAGCACAAGCTTATGCAGGACATCAATTTGGACATTTTACAATGCTTGGTGATGGTAGAGCAATACTTTTAGGTGAGTTTATATCAAAAGATGGACAAAAGTTTGATATACAAATTAAAGGGGCAGGAAGAACTAGGTATTCAAGAGGTGGCGATGGAAAAGCGGCTTTAGGTCCAATGCTTAGAGAATATATTATAAGTGAAGGAATGTATGGACTTAAAATTCCAACTACTCGTAGCTTGGCGGTTATTTCTACTGGTGAAGATATAATAAGAGAGGAAATTCTAGAAGGAGCTGTATTAGATCGTATAGCAAAAAGTCATATACGTGTTGGAACATTTCAGTTTGCAAGAAATTTTGCTAGTATTGAAGAACTTAGGGAATTAGCAGATTATACATTAAATAGGCACTTTAAAAAAGATAAATATGAAGAAAATCCATACTTATATCTTCTTAAAGAGGTTATAAAAAATCAAGCAAAACTTATTTCAAAGTGGCAATTAGTAGGATTTATTCATGGTGTTATGAATACTGATAATATGACAATTAGCGGAGAAACCATAGATTATGGACCATGTGCATTTATGGATACTTATGATATAAATACTGTATTTAGTTCTATTGATGTTAATGGAAGATATTCTTATGGGAATCAACCTAAAATTGGAGTGTGGAATTTAACTAGATTTGCAGAAAGTTTATTGCCATTACTAAATGATGATGTAGATAAAGCAATTAAAATAGCTGAAGATGCATTAACAAGTTATAGTGTTCTATATAATGAATATTATTTTGAGGGAATGAGAGCAAAGTTGGGATTATTTGATAAAGAAGAGGGTGATGAAAATTTAGTTTTATCACTTCTAACTATTATGAATAATTTTAAAGCAGATTATACAAATACATTTTTAAATTTAACATTAGATAAATTAGATGAAATGAAAGTTTTTAATAGTGATGAATTTAAGGAATGGTATAATTTATGGCAAAAAAGACTAACAAAACAAAATGTATCTAGAGAAAAAATAAAAGGTCTTATGGAATCAAATAATCCAACAGTGATTCCAAGAAATTATATAGTAGAGAAAGGAATAAAAGCAGCAGTTAACAATAATGACTATAGTATTATTAATAGGCTTTTAGAAGTACTTAAGAATCCTTATGATTATTCAAATATAAGTGAAGAATTTTCTAAGATACCAGAAGTATCAAGTTGTCCTTATAAAACATATTGTGGTACATAGTTTTAAAATTATAATTTTAAATATTTAATTAAAGTTTAGAAAATTAAAGCTACTAGGAGTAAGAAATATTCTTAGTAGCTTTATTATTATATAAATAGTTTATAATTAAGATATTATGGTATATAATATATGTAAATTATGTTAATTTGGATATACTTATATTTAATTGATAGATTAATTTATTATAATAAAAATAAATTTTAAAAAAGTAGGTTTAATATGAAAAAGTTACGAAAAATGTTAGGAAAGGCCGACTCACCATATATTATTTCTCTTATGAGGTTAATAGAAACTCAAAGTAAGCTTACAATAGTAAAATGGTGCAATGATTATGCAAGAGAGAATATTTTAGCTATTTATAAAAAAGATTATCCAGAAGACTATCGTTTAGAACTTGCATTAGATGCTGTAGAACAATGGATGAAAGAAGATATAAAACTTAGTGAAGCTAAAAAAATAATTAAGGAAGCTCAAGTTGCTGCAAGAGAAGCAAAAGA
The DNA here is from genome assembly GCF_015667795.1 of Clostridium sp. D53t1_180928_C8. Lineage (GTDB taxonomy): Bacteria > Bacillota > Clostridia > Clostridiales > Clostridiaceae > Clostridium. The sequence goes on along the minus strand of NZ_JADPEL010000047.1, from coordinate 10,771 downwards.
AAGTCCAGCTGCGCAGGCTGCAGCAAGGGCAATTACAGCAGCAGTTACAACTATTAACACATTAACAAGCAGTTTGGGACTTGCTTTTTATGGCTCTGCAGCTATAGCATATTCATCTGTTGGTATTGAAGAAAATCCAGAAGTTTATGATGGAATTGCTGAAAAAGAATGCAAAAAGATGGAAGAGGCATTAAGAAAGATTGCAAAGATAGATGAACCTAATCCAGTAAAAATAAATTGGAATTGTTAAGTTGATTAGTAAAATGTATTGTAGAAAAATATGATAAAGTAAGAAAGGAGAATTAAAATTTGAAAGATTTTTTAGGACAAAAGTTTAAAGAATATTGGGGAATTGTTACATATATAATAATTTTAGCTTATGTAATTTTTAATTTTAAAAATATTATCTCAGGGGTTGAAAACATAATAGGAGTACTTTTACCATTCATAGTAGGAATAGCCATAGCTTTTATGTTGAATTTAGTAATGAGAATTTTTGAAGAAAGGGTATTTGCCTTTTTAGATAATAAAAAATATCAGAAGTATTCTAGATTTAAAAGACCATTATCAGTAGCTTTAACTTTTATATTTGTATTCATGGTTATTTTTGGATTAATAAGATTTATAATTCCACAACTTATTGATAGTATATCCACATTAACTGATGCTATACCATCATATATGAAATCATTTGAAGCGTTAATAAGTCAGTATGTTAGTGATACAGAGATATTAAATACTTTGTGGAATAACTTTTTATCTGCTTGGAGAGAGATCCTTCAATTTACTGGACAAATAGTAGTTTCATCATTATCAGGAGTAGTAAATATTACAGTTGGTTTTACTAGTGGATTATTTAATTTTATTCTATCTGTAATTTTTTCAATTTATATGTTGTTAAATAAAGAAAGATTACAATTAGGTATGAAAAAGGTTTTATATGCATTTAGTGGTAAAAAATTTGCTGATAAGATAATGTACTTAGGAAAAATATCAAATGAGGCTTTTTCTAACTATATTGGAGGGCAATTTATTGAAGCTATTATTATAGGCGTTTTATGTTTTATAGGAATGCTTATATTAAAAATGCCATATGCATTGCTTATAAGTGTTTTAGTAGCAGTAACAGCGTTGATACCTATATTTGGAGCATTTATAGGAACTATACCATCAGCTTTTATAATATTAATAATAGATCCAATGAAGGCTCTTTGGTTTGTAATATTTATAATTGTGCTTCAACAAGTAGAAGGTAATTTAATTTATCCAAAGGTTGTTGGAAGTTCAATAGGTTTACCACCAATATGGGTAATGTTAGCTATGATTATTGGTGGAAATACATTTGGGCTTATAGGAATACTATTAGGAATACCTATTTTTTCAGTAATATATAAAGTATTTAAGGAATTTGTAGATAAAAGGCTAAATTATAAAAATATAGACATTGTTTAGAAAATAATAATTAATATTTTAATTTAAATTAGATATACTCCTTTAATAAATTTAGTGAGTGTATCTAATTTTTTTAATATTCTTTAGATTTACAATTCACATATAAATCATAGATTTTTTTTGAAACAGAGCTTATTGCTTGAATTTCTATATTATTTTTACCGTTTTTAGTTAAAACACATAATATATAACCACCATTATCAGTAAACATTATACCAGCATCATTTTCTATATTAGTTAATTCACCAGTTTTATGAGCTACTATAGTATTAGGTGGTAATAGGTTTGGAAGTTTTGTTGTAGATTTAGTATTTTTTAAAATATTTATCATCTTATTGTCGTAAAATTCATTTATACAGGAGTTATTAAGCAATTGTATAAATGTAATATATAAATCATATACAGATGTATAATTATCAATTCCTAAATTAAGTGCATTTATATCCATCATCTTTCTATTTAAAGATGTGTTAATGCAACCAAGTTTTTTTATTTTAGAGTTTATATAATCTTTACCAATTAGGTCAATTAATATATTGGTTGCTGTATTATCACTTTCAGTAATCATAAGATATATTAAATCATCTATGCTATATTCAGTATAACTATCCTTATAATAAAGTATTCCAGATCCACCAACTTTCATAGAATCCTGTAAAGTTATTTTAGTGGTTGAATTTAAAAGTCCATGGGATATTTTAGTGTATAATGCTATCATTATGTAGATTTTTATGATGCTAGCAGAGGGGGAAGGCGTATTTTTAATATCAGTTGAATAATTACTTAAAAATAAATAATTTTGATTATTTATATCGGCATATATAAGTGAATAATTAAAGCCTTTATTTGAAAGTATTGCTGATATTTCAATTGATAAAGTACCTTTAAAGTTTACAGGTCTTGAAACTATTGATTCATTATTTATTATTTTCATATATAACTCCTTTTATTAATTTAATGTGGTAATATTATCGTCTATATAGATATATTAACAGTTTACATCTTATTATAGAAATAAACAAAAGCATTTCTAGACAATAATTATCTTTAGCTATGTTTGAAGTCGTATCATTTATATTCCTATCATAGCTATTATTTGCAAAGTCTATTTTAAACAGTAAAGCATCACTTTAAATAATATCTCAAACATATTAGTATTATAATTACTATTTGTATTGCTAGATAAATTAGTAGAATAACTATTATTATCCTTATTAAATTCTTTAGAAATTTATAAATGTGCTTAATAAAACAAAAGTAGAAAAAGACCTTACAATTAGTGTTGTTAAAATTCCAATTCTATAGGGTTTATTTTAAAATTTAAACATAAGTAATTAAATCACCTTTCTTCTTATTTCATTTAATTTATTATTTTAAAAAAGACTATATTTTTTTAAATAAAGTAGCGTATAAAAAATAATACTATGGTAACAATTAATATCAATACATGTTGTTTTAATAGGAACTTCTTTAATTTCTACACTACTTTTGGCTATACTAGCAAGAAAATTCATTTCAAAATCATATTTATCACCAGGTTCTGAAAGAAATAATGTTTCTTTACTTCGTGGGATTCCTCTTAATCCAGTTTGTGTGTTAGAACATTTTGAGCCAGATATAAAATATAGTAATAATGATGAAATCCTATTTCTTATTCTAATTTTATATGGAATGGTATTAAGTGAAAAATCTCTAATTCCTAATATTAAAGATGAGGGATTTTTTATTAGTATATCAGCTATATTAATTATATCTTCTGCACTATGTTGCCCATCTGCATCGCAAGTAATATAACCACAGTTATTAGGAAATTTATCTATTGCATATGCAACACCATTTTTTAATGTAGCACCTTTACCTTTGTTGATATTGTTATGATAAAGTAAGCAGTTAGAGAATTTTTTTGATTCTAAAAAAATATTTGAATATTTATCACCACTTCCATCATCTATTACAATAATAGGAAAGTCTACTTTGTTTCGTATTTCTTTAATTAGATTAATGAGCCTTTTATCAGGACAATATACAGGGATTATAATTATTGGGTTTCTTTTTTGAAAAATAGTCAATTAGAACCATACCTTTCTATAATTAATTCAGTTTATTTTATAGAAATATAATACAGTTGAAATATGGCAGTATTGAGTACAGTATATGGATTTTATATGAATAAATGGTAATAGTGTAGTGAAAGTTCAAAGAAAAAAATATATATACAAATTTTATATAATTATATACTGAAAGTTAGCTATTTAGTTATTTAAAGTGCACTTTCAGATGAAAATATATTGAAACATACATTATTTTATATAGTAAAACTTAATAGGAAAAAATGATTATTAAATAAATCTCCATTTAAATGTAGAATTTTAAGTGTAAACATTTAAAACATGGGAGGACTACATATGCAAATACTATATTTTTTAATAGCTATTTTAGCAACGAGTATAGGAGCTACAGCTGGAATAGGTGGAGGAGTGATAATAAAACCTATATTAGACTTTTTAGGTGGGTATAATCTTGAAACTATAAATATGCTATCATCATTTACTGTATTTTCAATGGCTATAGTTTCTATAATGAAACAAATTAGATATAAGTTTAAGTTAGAAATTAGAAAGACAGTATTTATAGGATGTGGGTCTATTTTAGGAGGAATTTTAGGAGATACTATCTTAAATAAAATAATTAATATTATTAATAATGATGCAAGAGTAATTATGTATCAAAATATAATTTTAGCTGTATTACTTATAGCTGTATTCATATATATGAATAATAAGAATAAGACTAAGCAGTTTAAAATAGAAAAAGGCTTATTATGTATTTTTATAGGGGTAGCCTTAGGAACAATATCTTCATTCTTAAGTATCGGTGGAGGACCTGTTAATGTTTGTGTATTAACTTTATTTTTCTCTATGGATACTAAGGAAGCAACTGTTAATTCAATAATAACAATTCTATTTTCACAAATACCTAAGATATTTACTTCAATAGATAGTGTATTTTCAGGATATTATGATTTAACTATGTTACCTGTAATGGTAATTGGTGGGGTATTAGGTGGAATTATAGGAGCAAAATTAAATAAAAATATGAGTAATGAATTTATAGTTAAAGTGTTAAATATGGTTATTTTATTTCTTGTATTACTAAATATATATAATGTATTAGGGATATTTAGATAAATATATAAATAATTTTATAAAAGGAGGATTAAGTTATGAGTAGAAATATTAGTGCAATGATAAAGCCATCTTCTAGTAAGTGTAATTTAAAATGCAAGTACTGTTTTTATCATTCTATAGCAGATTCTAGAGATATTAAAGATTATGGATTTATGAGTATTGATACATTAAAAGAGATAGTTAATAAGATAGATGATTATTGTAGAGGTGGAAACTGTAATTTAGGATTCCAAGGTGGGGAATCTATGTTAGTTGGAATAGAATATTACAAGGCTCTTATTAAGTACATTAATGAAACTAAATATGGAACAAAATTTAATATAAGTATTCAAACTAATGGAACACTTATAAATGATGAATGGGCAAAATTATTTAAAGAAAATAAATTCTTAGTGGGAGTATCATTAGACGGTACAAAAGAAATGCATAATTTAAATAGGGTTAACTATTTAAATCAGGATACATTTAATAGTGTTATTAAAGGAATTAATATATTAAAAAGATATGATGTTAATTTTAATATATTGGTTGTTGTAACATCAGCATTATGTAAAAAGATTGATAGTTGTTATAAGTATTTTAAAAAGAATGATTTTAAATATCTTCAATTCATACCATGTTTAGAACCATTAGAAAATGAAAGAGAAAATTTAAAATCTTATTCTCTTACTTCAGATGAGTATTCGAAATTTTTGAAAAAATTATTTTCATTATGGTATGAGGATGCAATGAAAGGTGACTATGTAAGTATTAGGCAATTTGATAATATTTTAGGACTATTTTTAGGACAAGATTATGAATCTTGTGATATGAGGGGAGTATGTTCCTGTCAACATATTATAGAAAGTGATGGATCTATGTATCCATGTGACTTCTATACTTATGAAAAATATTCTATAGGTAATATTTTGAGTGAAACCTTCGATGAAATACATGAAAAGGAAAAAACTATTAATTTTATTAAAGGTTCTTTGAATAAAAGCTCTAAATGTGATAAATGTAAGTTTAATTTTTTATGTAGAGGTGGATGTAGGAGACATAGAGAAAATGAAAAAGATAATTTAAATTTCTTATGTTCAGCATATTATGATTTTTATTCTAATACTTTAAGTGGTTTTGAAATGATAGCCAAAAGAATTAAATGTAATTATTAAATTATTTATAGAATGGAAAAAGGGAGGACAAAAAGATTGGGTGGTAAACATATAGAGAAGATTAAAATGATTAAAAGTAAAGTAATAGTTTGGATTGGAACAGTATTATTGCTAATATTAGTGTTTACTAATCTAATATTAGCACATGAAAATGATAATTCTAAAACTTTATTAAAAATAAATAATCAGGATATCCCTATAAGTGAATTTATGATTAACTATGATAATGATATAGAAAGTTCCTTAGAAAAATTAATTGAAAATAGAGCACTATTAAATATATTAAAGAGCTATGAAGTAATTGAAGATACTGATTATAATCATATTTTAAATGGATTAGAACAAGAAAATAAAAGAAGATTAAAGGGAAAAGAAAATAATGAGGTTATTTATGGACCTATTCAATATACGCCTAAGCAATATTATGAGTATATATTATCAAATGGACAAGCTGAATTAGAGTTTATTATTGAAGATAAATTCAAGGAAGAAATTAATAGTAAGACACAATTAATTTATGAAGAAAATATAGAGAATTTTAAAATTGAGGATGCAGTAGAGTGTGAAATACTATCTATTAGTTTTATAAATGAAGATGGTTCAGTTAATGACGTAGAAAAGGAAAAAGCAAAAGTTTTATTAGAAGAAATTAGAATGAATTTTGATGAAAGTGATTTTAAGTTATATGAAAACGTTTATAAAGAAAACTATGAATTTAACTATGAAAATAAAGCTTTAGATGAAAATTATAAAGCTGAATTAAAGGAAAAAGCTTTAGAACTTCAAGTTGGTGATGTAAGTGAAGTAATAGAATTTAATGGATCCTATCATATTTTAAAATGTTTAAATAGATATAATCAAGGATATGAAAAATTAGATGTAGTAAGAGATCAAATTATCGTAGATGAAATTGACTCAATAATTAATGAACTAATAAAGGAAGAAAAAGAAAGTATGAGGATAGAAATTAATGAGGAGGTGCTTAATGAAATAGGGGATAGACAAAAAAATTAATATGTAATATGGAAGTTTAAAAATTGATAATCAAGGGTTAAGTTTGAGTGTAAGAGCAAAGGAGAATGGTATGAAAAAATATTTATCTATTTTTATAGCTTTAATTTTTATTATAGGGATTATGCCTATTAAATATGTAAAGGCAGAAGAAATACTAGGTATTACTTACTATGTAGATTATTCAACAGGAAATGATGAAAATGAGGGTACTAGTGAAAATAAGGCGTGGAGGACCTTAGAAAAAGTAAATAGTCAAATATTTAAACCAGGAGATAAAATTCTTTTTAAATCTGGGGAAACATGGACTGGAGTTTTAAATCCAAAAGGATCTGGATGTGAAGGTAAACCTATAATAATTGATAAGTATGGTGGGGATGTTAAACCAAGGTTTGTTGGAGAAGAAAATTCTCCACATGTTTTTTACTTATATAATGAAGAGTATTGGGAAATAAATAATTTGGATATTTCAGCTAATTATACAAGTTCATTAGAAAGAAGGGCTGTTCGTATTAAAGCTGAAGATAAAGGTGTTGTAAATCATATTTATTTAAATGGATTAGATATACATGATGTTCAGATAAATTTAAAGTATCCAAATAGTAATGCATATAAAACATCAGGAGGCATATTTGTAGAAATAACAGGTAATTCAGTTCCAACAAAATATGATGATTTAGTAATTGAAAATTGTACTATACAAAATGTTGATAGAACTGGAATACAACTTTTATGGTCATCTTGGTCTAATAGAGGAGGAACTAATACTGGTTCAGGTAGATGGTATCCAAGTACAAATGTAGTAGTTAAAAATAATTTAATTAAGAGTACTGCAGGTGATGGAATTGTAGTTCAAGGGACTGATGGTGCTATAATAGAACATAATATAATTGATGATTTTGCTGCACGAAATCAAGGTGTAGCATATAACTGTGCTGCTTGGTCTCATAATTCAGATAATACTGTGTTTAGATATAATACTGGTTTAAATGGAAATACAACTAAAGATGGTATGCCTTGGGATAGTGATGGATATAGTAATGGAACTATATTTGAATATAACTATAGTAAAAATAATGAGGGTGGCGCATATTTAATTATTAGTTATGGAGAAGGGGCAAGTCCAACTGGATTAGCAGATTCAAGAGATTCAATATTTAGATATAACATTAGTGAAAATGATAGATTTGCATTAATGACAATGACAAATCCTGTTGGAAATCATAAAGTTTACAATAATGTATTTTATGTTGGACCTGAAAGACAAGTAGATGCATTTTTCTATGGAAATATGTCGCATAAAGATATTGGTGTAAATTTTGCAAATAATGTTTTTTATGTAGATGAAAAGGATGGAAAGAGCGGTAGCTTAAATGGAAATTGGGCAACAAAATTTGAGTATGATAGTAACATTTATTATTCAAAACAAGAAGGTGGAATTTCTAAACTGCCTAAAGATCCAAATAAAATTATAGAAGATCCTATGTTTGTTGCAGCAGGGACTGGTGAAGATGGATATAAAGTTATGGAAAACTCACCAGCTATAAATGCAGGTAAATATATAGTAGATAATGGTGGAACTGATTATTATGGAAACAAGCTTTATAATGGTGCACCTGATATAGGAGTACATGAATATAGTGACATTGCTTTCGATGTAGGATCAAGAGAAAAGAGTATAGAAGTTAACTTTCCTAAAGAAGAAGTTAATTATGAACATATGAACAAAGAAGTTAATGCAACTAATTTAATTATTAATGGAGATTTTGAATCAAGTCAAAGTATTAATTCATCTGCTGGTAAGAATACTTGGTATAAAAATTCAAACAATATAGGGGCTATAGCATCTGAATATAAAAAAGATGGAAATTATGGATTAATGGTAAAGAATCATGCTTCAGGAGGAAGTTTTGTAAATTATCAACCTGTATTAAAAGAAAAAACTACTTATAAGTTAATATATGATGCTAAAAAGGTATCTGGGAATCCAAAACCACTTCAAATAAAATGGTTTGATTCAGATAGTAGCTTAAATAATGGATATGATGGTGGAGTTGGAGCTCAGCTTTCAAATGAATGGAAGACTTATGAAGTTGAGTTTAGTACAGGTAAAGCATTTAAAAATAATGAGCCACCAATTATTTTTATTGCATCTACTCCTAATGGTGAAATATGGATAGATAATGTTAAATTAATAGAAATTGGAGCAGCAACACCAGATGGTGGTGATATTGAAGAAGAGGCCTTTGATTTAACGAAAGTTAAAGAGTTGTTAAATAATGCAGAAGGATTATTAAGTAATATAGTAGTAGGAGAAGAAGTTGGACAAACTCCTAAAAAAGTAGTTGATAGATTGAAAAAATCTATAGATATAGGTAAAGAAGTTATAGCTTATGAAAATAGTGGTATGAGTAAACAGGCTCAGGATGATATAGAAGTAATGTTAGAAAGAGCTATTGATGCAGCTGAAAGAAGTAAAATCACTGAGAATACAGGTGATATTGATAATACTGAAGGAATTACAATTGCAGATTTAGCATATGCCATTAAATTTATGGGCAAGCAAGTAGATTTATTTAATGAAAATTGGAGTGAAGCAAAATATAGTGATTTTGATGGAGATGACAGAGTTGATTTTGAAGATATAATGAAATTGGCCAGTATTATTTCTCGTAGTAATAATATAGAAGATAGTTTTGAGACGGTTAAAGATAATAATTCTATAAAGGTAGGTGATGTATTTGAAGTTGTTTATACATTAAATGATTTAAATAATTTACTTGCACAAGATATTAAAGTTAAATATGATACAGATGTTTTAGAATTAGTATCATTTAATACAACTATAGGATATAAAGATGGCATATTAGCTAAGGGCGTAAAGAAAAATTATCATTCTTTCTTAAACAATAAATTAGATGATGGAAATAATATTATTTTAAGTGCAGATAGATATAGTAATGCATTAAATGGCGATACACCAATAATGAGTTTACAATTTAAAGCTATAGGTGGAGGTAGTACAAATATTGTTGCATATGATAATTTAGTAGATGTTAATGGGGATGTAACTTCTAAGACAACTATATTAAAAGAAGCAGTAACAGTAGAGGATGTAGAAATAGATAAACCGGAAAATAAGCCAGAAAGTAAACCAGAAAGTAAACCAGAGGATATAGTACAAAGTAAGCCGGAAAAAGAAGAAAGTAATAAGCTTCCAAAAACCGGAGGAGTATTTATGGGAATACCAATATTTATAGCAATAGGTTTAGTTTCAGGTGGAATTAAATTTAAAATAAAATAATATAAAGTTTAATAAATAATAAACCACCCTTTAATTGGGTGGTTTTAATTATATTAATGATGATAGTACCTCATTGATTTTTTTATGTGATAAATCGGATAAAAATGCTTCTTTTTTAGCTAAAGCCTCTTTTAAATATCTAATACATCCATCTTTATCACCCAACTTGTTTAATATTAATCCATAATAGTAATATGGTTCAGAAAAAGATAGATTTTTATTTTTACTATATAAAAGTGATTTATATAGTTCTTGAGCTTTTTCGTAATAGCCTAAATAGTAATAACTTTGAGCTAGATTATCTATAATAATATTATTAGAATTATCATATTCATAGGCCTTTCTATTATAAATTAATGCCTCTTTATATTTTTTAGAAATTAGTAATAAGTATCCTAAAGTTTCATAAACAAGAGTGTGTTTATAAGTTTCATTCAGTATTTTGCATATCTCTATAGATTTTTCAATATTTCCATTTTTCCAAGTATATAAGGCTTCAGTAATTTTATAGGAGATTTTTAATTCTTCTTGAAGGTGATTTGATGGAATTATAGATAATATTTCTTTGCATTTATTTAAATTACCACAATATAGTGATATATAAGCATATCTAATCTTTATTGAATTATCACATTTAAAGGATCTATAAGAGGCATCATAAT
>NZ_JADPEL010000046.1 GCF_015667795.1 Clostridium sp. D53t1_180928_C8 | reverse complement strand
GACGTGCGAGTAGCACGGCCAGTAACAGAGCCTTATAGGCGTAGAGCAAACCACCCGTTTTACGGGTGGTCCTGATTTCCATAAAACTAGCTAAAGCTTCGAAGCTCCTAATGGTCGCTTCAGCTTCTTAACGCTAGTTTTATTACAATAATAATTAAATTCTAAAGCTTATTATATGATACTTTCTTCCGGTGATATCATTAATTTTTCTCTATCACTGGCTTTAAAGCTTAAGTGTGCAATTTAAGCCGAATTTTCCTAAAGTTAACGACTCTTGCTACAAATTTATAGCAGGAGTCGTTAACTATAAGTCGGGGAACTAAGAAGAATAGTGAAGAGAAAAAATGAAATATTAATTTGGAGGGAAGCATTGAAATTAAGCTGTAGAATTTAATAATTGATGTAGTAAAATTTGCGTGAAGAAGTTTTTACTGTTTGAAGCTTTAGCAAGTTTAAAAACTTTAGCAAATTTTACGGAAGCAATTATATAAATTCAAGGCGAAAATTTCACCGCTTCCCGGAAAAGTAATATTACATTTTTCATTCTCACTGTAGTTCGTAGTTTAGTTATTGAGTGTATATATGCAGAATTTTTGGCGTTTATCAACTAGATAAAGATTATGTACAGGTATCTCTTGTTTTAGAGTTAGTGCGGTATAGTTTTCTAAATAATCTATATATTCTTCAGATGGATAGTAGAAGATTAAATCTATTTCTCTAGGATTTTCTTCTACTGAAATTAAAATATTATTTAAAACCTTTATAAATAATTGTATTGAAAATGGGTTGAAGAAATAAAACTTATTATCTTGTGGTAGTATTTTATAATCTTCTGCAAAAATATTTAAGAATTGTATTTTATCTTTAGATTTTGAGAAAGTTTTAAAATAGTTTTTTTTATTATTTTCACATATGTCATAATAATTATTGTTCATTTCTATTCCTGTAACGAATGAATTATAATAATAATTTATATAAAAAGCTAATCTTCCTTTTCCACAACCAAAATCTATTAAATGATCACAACTATTTAATGTATACTGTTTAAATAGCGAATCTAACGCTAGATAAGATGTGGCTTCATATCTATTATAATGATGTGATTCGTAGAAACCTTGTTGTTCTCCAGTTGTTTTTATATTAAGTAATTTTTCATATTGTATATCATTCATAATTAAGCTCCTTTTATTATTTATAACTTTAATAGTGTATTTATAAGTTATATCAAATATATATATTAATCAATATTTGTTCTTAAATTAAATAATATATTAACATAAAGTGAAAAAATATCTAAAAAAATTAGTGAAACTTAAAAAAATTACAATAAAACATCGATAAGAGAGAATATTTTTATATAACTATTTATTAATATTCGGGTTTGGTATATACTATTAATGATTGGAATTTTATAAATATAATATATACTATATATTATATAGTATATATTATTAAATTTGAATCTTTGAAATTTTAATGTAAAGGGGAAAGTTTGATGTCAGAATTAAAACATGAATTAGGAATAATAGCTTTAGAAAGTTGTAAGGAACTTGGAAATGCAATTGATAAATTTATTCAAGAAAAGAGAAATACTAATGAATCGTTCCTAATACCAATCAATGAAATAAGATTTTCTAATGGTGAGGGAAAGGTCAAAATATCAGAAAGTGTAAGAGGTAAGGATATATACATTTTATGCGATATTGGTAATTATAGTTGTACATATAAGATGTTTGGATTCGTTAATCATAAAGGTCCAGATGAGCACTTCCAAGACATAAAGAGAACTGTTTCTGCAATTAGGGGTAAAGCGGCAAAAATTACAGTAATAATGCCACTTTTATATGAATCAAGACAACACAGACGTAAAGGAAGAGAATCTCTAGATTGTGCATTAGCACTTCAAGAATTAGAAAGACTAGGAGTACACGAAGTACTTACATTTGATGTACATGATCCTAATGTTCAAAATGCAACTCCTCTACTATCTTTTGAGAATTTCTATCCAACTTATGATATAGTAAAATCTCTTATAAAGAATGAAAATACATTAGAGTTAAACAAAGACAAGCTTATAGTTATAAGTCCAGATACTGGAGCGATGGATAGAGCAATTTATTATTCAAGTGTTTTAGGTGTAGATGTAGGATTATTCTATAAGAGAAGAGACCATTCTAGAATAGTAAATGGTAAAAATCCTATAGTACAACATGAATATATGGGAAGAGATGTTGAAGGAAAAGATGTATTAATAGTTGATGATATGATAGCATCAGGAGAATCAGTACTTGATATAGCTATTGAACTAAAAGAAAGAAAAGCAAGAAATGTTTATGTAGCAACAACTTTTGGATTCTTTACAGAAGGATTAGAAAAGTTCCATAGATTCTGTGAAGATGGAATAATAACTAGAGTATATTCTACTAATTTAACATATATACCACAAGAGCTACGTGATTCTAAATGGTATAGAGCTGTAGATATGTCAGAATTAGTATCAAAAATAATAAATAAATTAAATTATGACAAGTCTATTGCTTCTTATATGGATGCAACAAGAGTAATACGTGACTTAATAGAAGAATAGGAATATAATATATTATAGCATAGTAAATTGATGGTAATTTACTATGCTATAATATTTTTTAGGAGAAAGTATGAGAAAAAAATTAAGCTATAAAATTAAAGATTATAATAAGCAAAAATTTATAAATAAAAAGAAAAGTATAAATAAATGCAATTTAAACTATATATCAACAATGGGTAAAGGAAATAGTGAAAATATTTCTTCGGAATATAATTTATCTGGTATAGGAGGATATGGTCTAAATCTTATATAAATTAGATAGATTACTGAAGAAAGGAAAGATATAATGATAGAAGCATTTCATTCAAATTGGACTAAACCGTTTTTTACAGTAAATCCGCATAAAGATTATTATGTAGAAGATTTTGAGATATTAACAACTATTCTTTCTGCATTAAAGTGGAGAGAGAAAAATGGAAGTATAAAAATGATTACTGATAAAATTGGTGCTAATTATTATAAGAGTATAGGATTAGAAAAAATATGGGATTTGGGAGTTGAAACATTTCTAGATAATATAGATTATGATATAGATAGTAGTGTATTTTGGGCAGCAGGAAAGTTATATGCATTAAAAGAGGAAAAATCACCATGTGTAATGATTGATACTGATTTTATAGTTTGGGAAAATATAAGAAATATTTTGATCAATACACAAGTAAGTGTAATTCATAAGGAGAAAATAATAAAAGAAGTTTATCCAAATAAAGAATTTTTTGAATTTAAAAATGGATATCTTCTAGATAAAGAATTAGATTGGACAGTATTACCTAGTAATACTGCTTTTATGTATATTTCAAATGAAAATTTAAAAGAATATTATACAGAGTCAGCTATAAATTTTATGAAGAATTTAGATAATAACAGTGATAAGATAGCTAATATGGTTTTTGCAGAACAAAGATTAATATCGATGTGTGCTAAGAAAAAAAATATTTATATTAATGAAATGATGACTTTGAAGGAGTTATTTTCTAATAAACAAAAATTATTTACTCATACATGGGGATATAAGCGGGAAATGAGAAGTGATTTTAATAAAAGGAAAGAATTTTGTATAAGATGCATTGTTAGGATTATTAAAGATTTTCCTAAATATGAAGAAATAATAGCTAATATTGAAGAATTAAAGGTATATTATGATGAAGTTAAAAATTGTTTGCAGCTATAGAAGAAAGTATTTCACAGAGTTTTCAGATAAAATAGAATAATGAATCTTTTTAATTATTTAAGAGATTTAGTGTTAATATATATATATAATAATTTTTTTGAAGGAGTGTGGGAAAATGAAAACTTTAGTAATAAATTGTGGTAGTTCATCTTTAAAATATCAACTAATAGATATGAGCACAGAAGAGTGTATGGTTCAAGGATTAGTTGAAAGAATAGGAATTGAAGGATCTGTATTAACTCAAAAAGTTGAGGGAAAAGATAAATATGTAATAAATACAGAGATAAAGAACCATAAAGATGCAATAAAGTTAGTATTAGAAGCATTAATTGATCCAGTTCATGGAGTTATTAAGTCTATGGATGAAATTTCAGCAGTAGGACATAGAGTTGTTCATGGTGGAGAAAAATATTCAGATTCAGTATTGATTAATGATGAAGTTTTACAATCAATTAAGGATTGTATAGTGCTTGCACCATTACATAACCCACCAAATGTTATAGGAATTGAGGCTTGTAAAGAGTTAATGCCAAATACTCCAATGGTAGCAGTATTCGATACAGCATTCCATCAAACAATGCCAAAGCATTCTTATATCTGTCCATTACCATATGACTTATATCAAAAATATGGAATAAGAAAGTATGGATTCCACGGAACATCTCATAAATATGTTTCAAGTAAAGTGGCAAAAGTTATGGGTAAAGATATAAAAGATTTAAAAATAGTTACATGCCACTTAGGTAATGGATGTTCATTAGCTGCTATTAAGAATGGAAAATCAGTAGATACATCTATGGGATTCACACCACTTGCAGGAGTTATGATGGGAACAAGATCAGGAAGTATAGATCCATCTGTTATTAGTTTCTTAATAGAACAACATGGATATACAATAGAAGAAGTAGATGAATTATTAAATAAAAAATCTGGAGTTTTAGGAATTTCAGGAGTATCATCAGATTTTAGAGATGTTTTAGCAGCTGGAGAAGCTGGTAATGAAAGAGCGAAACTTGCTTTAGAAATATTCTATTATAAGGTTAGAACTCAAATTGCTGCTTATGCTGGAGCAATGGGTGGTATAGATGTTATAGTATTTACTGCTGGAATAGGAGAAAATTCTGCTATTACAAGAAAAGAAATATTAAAAGGGTTAGAATTCTTTGGATTTACACTTAATGAAGAGAAAAATGAATTAAGAGGTAAAATCCAAGAGATATCTAACGAGGGCTCTAGAGTAAAGGTATATGTAGTACCTACAAATGAAGAGTTAATGATTGCTAGGGATACAGCAAAGCTAGTTAAATAGATTAGAAAAATGGTGTGCTATAAAGATTATTTAATAATCTTAAGCACACTATTTTTATACTTTGGAAATACTAATAAATGAATATAAAATTTATATAGTATTTTAATAATAACGTATATGTTATAATAATGATTATTATTAATTAGATAAGGAGATTATTATGGGAAATAAAATAACTTTAACATATGAAAATGGAGAGTTTAATGTAGCAATAAATGAAAATATTATATATACAGATAAAGATATGGAGAACTCTCTTCTTAAATTTAACTCAGTAGTTAAGAATAATGCTATAGAGCAAAAGACTTCTTGGAAATCTATTGAAGATGAAATTAATAAGTATAATTTAGAAGGTGTAGAATTAAATTCTCAATTTAAAACTGTTAATTTTGGAAAAATGAAATATTTTTATAATACAGATAAGGTATTTTATATTGAAAATAATAGTATGATATCATTAGGCGGAGGATACTCATTATTTAATTTTGTTTTAAATAAGATTAATGAAGGAAAATTAAATAATGAAGAAAGCTTTTTAGAATTATGTAAAATTTCAATGAGCAATAAAGCTATATTTAGTGCACATGAAGACATTGTTATGATATCAAGTCCAAAGTTTAGTTATGGAACAGTAGAATATAATTTTGCTACAAATAAATTAAATAAAGGAACTAGTACTGAAAAAGTAAGTTTTGAAGAATTTAAGAACTATGTATTAGATATACTTAAATAAATTTTATAACTTACTAAAGAAGAAAGAAATATGAAAGCTATTAAAATTGAATAATATTGCAAAGTAATATGAAACTTAATTGGCCGAATAGCATTAACTATAAGGTGCTTCGCAATTTATTAATATAGTGAGTAGTTAAAGGAGATGCAAATGAAAGAATTATTATTAGAAGCAGATAGATGTTTATTATGTAAAAATGCTAGATGTCAGGCAAACTGTCCTATAAGCACAGAAATTCCAGAGGTAGTTAAGCTATTTAAGGAAAATAAGATAATGGAAGCTGGTGAGATATTATTTAATAATAACCCATTATCAGCAGCTTGTGCTATAGTTTGTCCACACGAGGATCAGTGCAAAGGAAATTGTATTAGGGGTATAAAAAGTGAACCTGTTAGCTTTTGTGAAATTGAAGAATATATTTCTAAAGAGTACTTATATAAAGTGAAATTTAAAGATATAGATAAGAGAAATGAAAATATTGCAATAATTGGTGCAGGTCCAGCGGGAATTACATTATCAATTGCTTTAGCCAGAAAGGGATTTAAAGTTACTCTTTTTGATGCTCATGAAAAAATAGGAGGAGTACTTAGGTATGGAATTCCGGAATATAGATTACCAAATTCAATGATAGACAGATATGAAGAAATTCTTCTTGAGCTTGGAGTGAAAATAAGACCTAATACTTTAATTGGACCAGTACTTACACTTGATAAGTTGTTCTTTGATGGATATAAGGCTGTATTTATAGGAACTGGGGTATGGAATCCTAAAACTTTAGATATTAAAGGTGAATCTTTAGGAAATGTACATTATGCTATTGATTATTTAAAATCACCACAAGTATATAATTTAGGGAAAAAAGTTGCTGTAATAGGAGCAGGAAATGTTGCTATGGATGCAGCTAGGGTAGCTAAAAGAAGTGGAGCAGAAGAAGTCTATGTTGTATATAGAAAGGGCTTTGAAAATATGCCTTGTACTAAAGTTGAGTTAGAAGAGGCAAAGGAAGATGGAGTTAAGTTTGAATTATTTAAAGCACCACTAGAGTTAACTGAAGAAGGAATTAAATATATTGAAACAAAAAATGAAGTAACTGAAGAGGGAAGAGTGAATACTGTTATATTAGAAGGAACTGAAGGAATATTTAATTGTGATTCCATAATTATTGCAGTAAGTCAATCACCAAGAAAGAATATAGTTGCTAATACTACAGGGCTTGAAACTAATAAATGGGGGTTATTACTTACAGATGATAAAGGGCATACAACAAAAGAGGGTGTGTTCGCATCTGGTGATGTTGTAACAGGAGCTAATACTGTAGTTCATGCTGTAGCATATGCAAAAGTAGTTGCAGATTCCATCGAGGAATATTGTAATAAAAAATAAAAAAATAGGGGGTGTTGAGGTGAGCAATAAAATAGTAAGTAGTGAGTGTGAAAACACCCCAAAAGATAACTTTTATTTTATTAATTGCTCTGAGATGGAAAAAGAATTATGTAATATGGAAATGAGAAGTATTTTTGGAATAGAACCTAAAGAAAAATATTTATTTTCAGAAAAAAATTTTGATCCATCAAGAAGTCCATTTATTAAATTAAAAATTTCTTCAATATATATAGAAGAAAAGCTAGAACACATAATTAATAAAATAAAAGAAAATAAAGTATCTTATGATGACTTTAAAGTTAATTATATAAAAAGTGAGGATGGAGATGTTTCTTATGAGGAACGTCTTAAAGCTGTAAGAGAAATTGGTTTTGTTGTAACTGGATTTCCAGATATACATAATCCAAAGATTGAGTTAGCAATTACAAAAGTAAAAGATAAGTGGGTATTTGGGGAACTTATAAAAAATAATTTTAAATGGCAAAAACATAATGACAAGCCGTATTCATATTCAAATGCAGTACCGTTAAGAATGGCTAGAGCATTAGTAAACATAGCTGTTGGTGATAATAGAAAATTAACATTAATTGATCCGTGCTGTGGAATTGGAACAGTTGTTATAGAAGCACTAGATTTAGGTATTAATGTAAAGGGGTATGAAATTAGTAAATCTATTGCCTGTAATGCTAGGAATAATATAGAATTTTTAGGGTATAATAGAGAGATAATAACTAGTGGGGATATGCATAATATAAATGAAACTTTTGATGTTGCCATCGTTGATATTCCTTATGGATTATTTTCACCTGTAACTATACAGGAGCAGATAGAAATAATTAATACCTCAAGAAAAATTGCTCGTAAACTAGTTATAATAACATTTGAAGATATGGATAATTTAATAATTTCAGCAGGCTTTAAAATAGTAGAGAAGTGCTACATGACAAAAGGAAATATGACAAGACAGATTAGTATTTGTCTATAAAGTATATTTTGAAGAAACTAAATTATAAAACAAAAGAATTGACAATGTCTTAAGACGGTGCTATAATAAGTTTCGTCAAGAAGAAACAGCCGTTTCTCGCCTTACGGCCTAGCTTAGTAAGGTAATGAGTTTATTGGATTTTTATCTAGAAGAGAGTCTAGATTTTCTAAATAATACGAGGGCGGCAATTATGCTGCCCTTTTATTTATATATTTTTCTTGATAGATTTTATCGGAGGTGAATGTTATCAGTAAAAACTTTACTTGTAATGAAAGTATTAGAGAAAGAGAGTTAAGAGTAATTGACTCAGATGGTAGTCAATTAGGAGTTATCTCAAGAAATGAAGCTCTACAAATAGCAGAAGAGAAGGAGTTAGATTTAGTAATGATTTCTCCAACTGCAGTGCCACCAGTATGTAAAATAATGGATTTAGGCAAATACATTTACGAGCAATCTAAAAAGGAAAAAGAAGCTAAGAAAAAGCAAAAAGTAACTGTCATTAAAGAAATCAGATGTAGTCTAACTATTGAAGAAAATGACATTGCTATTAAAGCTAAGAATGCTAGAAAGTTCTTATTAGACGGGGATAAAGTTAAAGTCACTGTTAGATTCAAAGGTAGAGAAGCAACATTAGGTCACCTAGGATTAAAAATCTTAGAAAACTTTGTTTCAAAACTTGAAGATGTTTGTACTGTTGAAAAAGCAGCTAAACAAGAAGGAAGAAACATGACTATGGTATTAGCCCCTAAAAAAGCATAACCAGAGAGGAGAATATTATCATGCCAAAAATGAAAACGCACAGAGGTGCAGCAAAAAGATTTAAGAAGACTGGTACTGGAAAGTTAAAAAGAGCAAAAGCTTTCAAGAGCCATATCTTAACAAAGAAGAGTGCTAAGAGAAAGAGAAATTTAAGAAAAGCATCTTACGTTTCAACTACTCAAGAAAAAGCAATGAAGAAATTATTACCATACCTATAATATAGAGGACTTAGGAGGAATACAAAATGGCAAGAGTTAAGAGAGCGGTAAATGCTCGTAAGAATCATAAAAAAGTTTTAAAGCTTGCAAAAGGTTACTACGGTGGGAAGAGCAGATTATTCAGAACTGCTAACGAATCTGTAATCAGAGCTTTAAGAAATGCATACGTTGGAAGAAGATTAAAGAAGAGAGATTTCAGAAGATTATGGATAGCAAGAATTAATGCTGCTACAAGAATGAACGGTCTTTCATACTCAAGATTCATGAACGGAATCAAATTAGCTGGAATCGATATGAACAGAAAGATGTTATCTGAAATAGCTATCAACGATCCAAAAGCATTTGCAAACTTAGTAGAAACTGCAAAGGCTCAATTAAGTAAATAATTTTATTTACATAAAGCAATCCGAAAGGATTGCTTTTTTTTGAAATAAAATAATTTCTAATTTAAAAACAATAATATATTATTATGAATATAATATATATGAGATAAATATTAGGATGAAAATAAGTAATATGTATAATAAAGGTGATTTTCATATACACTCAACTTATTCGGATGGTAGCTTAACACCAAGTCAAATAATTAATTTGGCGAAGAAGAGAGATATGGATATAATATCAATAACAGATCATAATAATACAGATGGTATAGATGAAGCTATTATAGAAGGTAAAAAAAATAATGTTGCTGTAATACCAGGTGTAGAATTATCTACTAGATATAATGATTGCAGGGTACATGTATTGGGATATTTTAAAGATGATAGCTATAAGAATGATTTATTAAAGGAAGTACTTTTAAAGGTTAAGCAGCAAAGAATTAAGGATATAAGAAGAATATTTCAAGATAAAATAGATTTTTGTGGCTTTAAGAATAAGCTATGCGTTCAAACTGGTGTTGATATATTAAGGCATTTTGGATTAGTAGTAGTACTTGCTCATCCTGTGCTTTTATGTAAAAAAGATTTTGATAATATTATTAATATAAAGTTTGATGGGATTGAAGCAAAATATTTTAAAAATTCAGAAGAGGATACTAAGTATTTTATAGATATTGCAAATAAAAAAAATATTATTTATACAGCTGGATCAGATTTTCATAATTGTATTGAATCTTATAGAATTCATGGAATGATTGGAGATGTATATTTAAATAGTGAAGAAATAGAAAGATTTTTAAATATATTAATTTAAGGTCTATATCTAAATAACTTTTAATTAGGTTGTTTAGATATAGACCATTTTTTATTTAATCTATAATAATTATGAATTTATTTATATATATAAACAAATGATAATAGATGAATACAAATGAAGAATTTTACAAAAAATATTTGTATGATAAAGAGAGGTGGTAACTAATGAAAATAAAAATTACTGTTGAAAAATTTGATGAAATACTTAACGAAATTAAAGATGAGTATAAAGTAATAGCACCAGTATCTATACCCTACGCTGGTCAATATTCAGATACAGATGTAATTAGATATGGGGAAGTAAAAAGTATTAATGATATTGAATTTGAGCGTAAATCACACTTTACAGCTAAAGAAGTAGTTATGCCTGTTACAGAAACATTATTTTATTACACAGAAGATGAATATAAAATTCCAGCAATAGATAAAAGAAAAATGCTGGTATTTATGAGATCTTGTGATGTTCATGGATTACATAGAATAGATAATGTTTATTTAAATAATGGAAAAGAACCAGATTATTATTATAAAAGGCTTAGAGATAAGGTGAAAATAGTGGTGATGGGATGTGCAGAAAGCTTTAGAAATTGTTTTTGTGTAAGCTTTGGTACCAACAAAACAGATGATTATTCATTAGGAATTAAAGTTGATAATGGTGAGGTGTATATAGATGTAAAAGATGAAGAATTTAAGGATATTTTTATAGGAGAAGAAGCAGACTTTAATATTAAATTTGTATCTTCTAATGATGTAACTGTAACATTACCAGAAAAGCTAAATCCCCTAGAGGTAGCAGAGGCAGAGCTATGGAGAGAGTATGATTATAGATGCATAGCTTGTGGAAGATGTAATCTTTCTTGTCCAACTTGTTCTTGTTATACAATGCAAGATATAGTAAGTCAAGATAATTTAAGGTGTGGAGAGCGAAGAAGAGTAGGGGCTTCGTGTCAGATACCAGGTTTTTCTTTAATGGCAGGAGGTCATGATGTTAGGGTAAGAAATGGGGATAGAATGAGATATAAGACTATGCACAAAATGTATGATTATGGTGAAAGATTTGGACCACAGATGTGTGTAGGTTGTGGAAGATGTGATGACGTATGTCCTCAATATATATCAATATCTACAGCTATGAATAAAGTAACTCAATTTGTTAAAAGTAAGCAAAGGGAGGAGTAAAATATGGTAAATGAATATATTCCTTATGAAGTAGAAATTCTAGATATTATTAAGCATACTCCAAAAGAGTGGACTTTTAGAGTTACTAGAAAATGTGATGAAATAAATCCAGGGCAATTTTTTGAAATATCAATGCCTAAGTATGGTGAATCACCAATATCAGTATCTGGATTTAGTGATAAGTATTTAGATTTTACTATTAGAGAAGTTGGAAAAGTTACTGAAGAGATATTTAAGTTAAACATAGGCGATACTATGCGATTAAGAGGACCTTATGGAAATGGATTCGAGATAAAAAATTATGTTAATAAGGAAATTATAATTGTATCAGGGGGAAGTGGATTAGCACCTGTTAGAGGTATTTTAGAGTACTTTTATGAAAATATAGATAAATATAAAAGTGTCACGTTAATATGTGGATTTAGATCTCCTGAAGACATTTTATTTAAAGAAGATATAGAAAAGTGGAAGTCTAAATTTAATGTAATATTAACTGTTGATAAAGCAGATGAAGATTATAATGGCAGTATTGGGCTTGTAACTAAGTATATACCGGAGTTAAATATAAACGATAAGAATAATGTATCTGTAGTTATTGTTGGACCTCCAATGATGATGAAGTTTTCAATAATAGAATTCCAAAAGATAGGTATAAAGGATTATAATATTTGGGTTTCTTATGAAAGAAAGATGTGCTGTGGACTTGGTAAGTGTGGACATTGCAGAATGAATACTACTTATATATGTACTGATGGACCAGTATTTAATTATGCTTTTGGAAAAACTTTATATGATTAGGAGGGATAGGATATGACTCTTGTACATGATTTAAATACAAGAAAGACAATGAAAAATGCGTTTAGAATAACTAAAAATAAATATATGACAGCAGTAAGAATTAGAATTCCAGGTGGATCAATTAAATCAGATACATTAAAGATAGTTGCTGATTTAGCTGATAAGTATGGAGATGGAAGAGTACATATTACAACAAGACAAGGATTTGAAGTATTAGGAATTCCCATGGAACGTATGAATGAAGTAAATGAAGCACTTCAACCTATTATAGATAATATGGGAACTAATCAAAAATATAGGGAGTGTGGATATCCATCTGCAGGTACAAGAAATATAACATCTTGTATAGGCAATAACGTTTGTCCTAAAGCACAATATAATACTACAGAGTTAGCAAGGAAGATTGAAGATATGGTTTATCCTGATGATTTGCACGTTAAAATTGCAGCAACAGGATGTCCGAATGATTGTATCAAAGCTAGAATGCATGATATAGGAATAATAGGAATGTGCCTTCCGGTTTATGATTCATATAGATGTGTATCTTGTGGAGCTTGTGTTAAGAAGTGCAAACAAGTTTCAACAACAGCATTAACTGCGAAAAACTATAAGGTTATAAGAGATCCCAGTAAATGTATTGGATGTGGGGAATGTGTATTAGCATGTCCTAATAATGCGTGGACTAGAAGTCCTAAAAAATATTTTAGAATTGTTATTATGGGAAGAACAGGTAAAACCAATCCAAGAATTGCAGAAGATTTTATAAAGTGGGCAGATGAAGATACGGTATTAAAGGTTATAGATAATACTTATAAGTTTGTTAGGGAATATATAAGTCCAGATGCACCTTACGGAAAAGAACATATTGGATATATAGTTGATAGAACTGGATATAAAGAGTATAAAAAATGGGCTCTTGATGGAGTTAATCTGCCTGATATTGCAGAGGTAAGTGAAAATGTAAATTGGAGTGGAGTACATTATATGAGGAAATAAAATAATTTTTAAATTAGATAAGTGTAAGTTTTGAAAAGAAGGAGTGTTTTATATGAAGGTTATAAGATCAACTTGTAATTATTGTTCTATAGCTTGTAATCTTGATTTTCATGTTGAAGATGGAGAAATAAAAAAAGTTGTGCCTACTGTAGATTATCCTGTAAATGCAGGGTTTTGTTGTACTAAAGGTTTAAATTTAGATAAACAAAACACAAAATTTCATAATCCTGTATTACCTCTTATGAGAGATGAAGAAGGACTTATGAGACAAATATCATGGGGTGAGGCATTTAAGCTTTTTGCAGATAGAGTATTGGATATTCAAAATAAATATGGAAAAGAAAGTTTTGCATTTATAAGTACAGGACAATTAGCAACAGAAGAGATGGCTCTTATTGGGCATATAGGAAGAAATTTTTTAGGTGGTAATGGAGATGGAAACACTAGACTTTGTATGGCAACATCAGTTGTGGCATATAAGCAAAGCTTTGGATTTGATGCACCACCTTATACATTAAAAGATTTAGAAGAATCAGATGTAATTATATTAATAGGATCAAATCCTGTAGTATGTCATCCAATTCTTTGGAGTAGAGTGAGAAATAATAAGAGAAATGCTAAACTTATTGCTATTGATCCAAGAAGGTCTGAAACAGTAACTAACTGTGATATTTGGTATGATATAAAACCAAAAAGTGATTTAACATTCTTATATACTTTAGCTAATCTTTTAATTGAAAAGGGCTGGATTGATAATGAATATATAGAAAATTATACTGAGGATTTTGAAGGATTTAAGGAAAAAGTAAAAAGTTTTACCTTAGATAAGGTAGAACATGAAACAGGTATATCTAGTGAACGAATGTTAGAGCTTGCCCAAATAATACATGAAGGGGAAAGAGTATCTCTTTGGTGGACTATGGGAATAAACCAAGGATATCAAGCTGTAAGAAATGCACAAGCAATAATTAACATTGCTTTAATGACAGGTAATATAGGAAAGATAGGAACTGGAGCCAACTCTATAACAGGTCAATGTAATGCTATGGGATCAAGGTTGTTTAGCAATACAACTGGTTTTTATGGTGGAGGTGAATATAGTGATCCAGTAAGAAGGGCTAGAATTGCTGAAGTTTTAGAAATGGATGAAGCTATGCTTCCAACAAAACCAACATTACCATACAATGTTATTATAGATAAAATAAATTCAGGTGAAATAAAGGCTTTATGGGTAGTTGCAACTAATCCGTTAAGCTCATGGATTAATAATTTGGAGTTTAAAAAAGCTGCAGAAAACCTTGATTTCTTAGTAGTAGAAGATATTTATGCAGATACTGATACTGCACAGTATTGTGATTTATTACTACCATCTACAAATGGTTTAAAAAAAGAGGGAGTATTAATAAATACAGAAAGAAGATTATCAAAACTAAATCCAGTATTGGAGAAAAAAGAGAATGAATTAACTGATTATGAAATTATGCTTGGAGTAGGAAAAGCATTAGGAATGGGAAAACTTTTAGATAAGTGGAAGACTCCAAGAGAGGCTTTTGAACTTATGAAAGAATGTTCAAAAGGAATGCCTTGTGATATTACTGGTGTAGATTATGATAAATTAAAGGATTCAAGAGGAGTACAATGGCCTTGTAGAAAAGGTGAAGAAATTAAAGAAGATGAAAGAAGATTATTTGAAGATAATAAATTCTATACTCCGAGTAAAAAGGCTAAATTTATTTATGAGGATGTAGCACCAGTTCCAATTGAACCATCATCAGAATACCCTTATTTATTTAATACGGGAAGAGGTACAGTAGGACAATGGCATACTCAAACAAGAACTAGAGAGATATATGATGTAGAAGCAATTGTTCCTAGAAGAGGATATGTAAATATAAATAATGAGTTAGCAGAAGAATTAAATATAAAAGAAAATGATATTGTTAAGATATCTTCACCAAACGGAGCAAGTAATGAATTTCTTGTTAAATTATCAAGAACTGTTAAGAAAAATCACATTTATGCACCTATGCATTATATAGAAGCAAATTCACTTTTACCTTCAATCTTTGATACATATTCAAAAGAACCTAACTTTAAATATGTACCAGTAAAAATAGAAAAGGTTAGTTAGGAGAAAGTCATGAAGAGAATAAAGATAGATAGAAAAAAGTGTATAGGATGTTTAACTTGTACTACTGCCTGCAAAGTTGCCCATGGTGGAGATACAAGAGGTAGAATTACAATTAATAGTGAAGGAAAATATGCACCAATATATTGTAGACATTGTTCTAAACCAGAATGTGTTTATACTTGTATGACAGGTGCTATGAGACGAGATGATGAAACTGGATTAGTTTTATATGATAAATCAAGGTGTGCTAGTTGCTTTATGTGTATAATGGCATGTCCTTATGGGGTGTTAAAAATGGATAGTGCTACTGATAAAGAGGTAATGAAATGCGATATGTGTAGATCCACAGATGAAAATTATCCACAATGTGTTGCTAGATGTCCAATGGCAGCATTAACATTAGAGGAGGTGGAAGAAGACTAATGAGATATATAGTGGTAGGAGCTTCGGCGGCTGGAATTAATGGTGCTAGAACATTAAGAGAATATAATAAAGATGCAGAAATTATTTTAGTTTCAAAAGATGAGAATGTTTATTCAAGATGCATTTTACATCATTATTTAGATGGTCGTAGAACTGTAGAAGATTTAGATTTTACACCAAGAGAATTTTTTGATAAATATAATATAAAATGGATTAAGGGAAAAGAAGTTATTGGAATTAATCCTGAAGGACATAGTGTAACTTTAGATGATGGTGAAGAAATTAAATATGAAAAAATATTATTGGCAACAGGTGCATATTCATTTATACCACCAATAGAAAACTTAAGAGAGGCGAATAATGTAATTGGATTAAGAGATTTAGATGATGCACTTAAGATTAAGGATATAGCACAAAGGGTAAAAAATGTTGTTGTTTTAGGTGGAGGGTTAGTAGGAATAGATGCTATTGCTGGGATAATTGATTATGATATTAATTTATCTCTTATAGAAATGGGGGATAGAATATTACCACTTCAATTAGATAAATATTCAGCAAATAGATATGAAAAGTTATTAGCCGATCGAGGAGTAAATTTAAAATTTGGAGTAAAAGCAGAAAAGCTAATAGTAGATGAAAATAAAAATCCGGTGGCAATAAAGCTTAATACAGGAGAAGAGGTGCCTTGTGAACTTGTAATAGCCTGCACAGGAGTAAGATCAAATATTAAATTTTTAGAGGGAACATCAGTAGCTTGTGATAAGTTTGGAGTAATAATTAATGAAAAAGGGGAAACTGATGCTAAGGATGTATATGCTGCAGGTGATATAAGTGGAAGAAATCCAATTTGGCCAACAGCAGTAAAGGAAGGAATAATAGCAGCTAGTAATATGAGTGGAAAAGTTGCTTTTATGAATGATTTCTTTGGAAGCAAAAATACTATGAATTTTTTAGGACTTCCAACTATGTCTCTTGGCATTATAAATAAGCCAGATGATAGTTATGAAGAAGTTATAGATAAAAATGGAGATGATTACAAGAAAATTATCTATAAAGACGGATGTATTTATGGAGCAATAATTCAAGGGGATTTATCATATGCAGGAGTGTTGACTCAATTAATTAAAGAAAATATCAATGTGTCAAAGGTTAAGAAACCATTATTTGATATTGATTATTCTGATTTCTTTAATATAAAAGAAAACTTAGAGTTTGTATATTAATGTATAAAAAACAAGTAAGCTGTTAAAATAAAAAAATCTTACTTGTTTTTTGTAATTTTTATTACATTTAAGAGGATAAATGTATATAATAATACGTCATGAAAATTACAATTTATATGGGAAAATTATTATAAATTAACAAAAAATCATTATCAATTGAAAATGATTAATTGATAATTAAATGTGTACAAATAGAGGATTTGTGCATATAATATAATTATCAAGTGAGAAAAAGGGGGAGACAGTTATGGAAAAAAGATATGACGAGTCAAATAAGGTAACGATATTATCAATTTTACTTAATATAGGATTAACTATAATGAAAATATTAGCGGGTATTTTTGGTAATTCTACAGCTATAATTGCTGACGGATTACACTCAGCTTCAGATATAATTACTTCAATTGGAATTCTAATAGGAAATAAGATTTCAAGGAAGCCAAGAGATGAAGAACATCAATATGGGCATGAGAAAGCTGAAAGCTTAGTAGCTTTTGTTTTAGCAGCAGTACTTATTATAGTTGCAATAGAAATAGGATATAAAGGAGTAGTTGCATTACTTAACCTAAATGAAATTCAAGTTCCAACTTTATTACCTTTAATAGTTGCGCTAATTTCAATTGGAGTTAAGGAATATCAATATCAAATTACTATAAAAGTTGCTAAAAAAATAAACTCGTCATCATTAAAAGCAGATGCATGGCATCATAGATCAGATGCATTATCGTCTATTGCGGCATTTATAGGGATTGGTGGAGCAATGCTTGGATTTAAGATATTAGATCCAATAGCATCAATTATTGTGGCAATAGTTGTTGTAAAGGTAGGAGTTGATATATTGAAATCAGCTTGTGCTGAGTTAATGGATAGTTCAATTAGTAAGCAAGATATTAGTGAAATTAAATCCATGGTAGATAATAATCAAAAGATATATGGAATAAAGGATTTTAAATCAAGGAAGTATGGATCAGTAGCTTATATTGATATGAGTATATTTATTGATAAGGCTAAAACATTAGAAGAAGCACATGATATAGCAGATAATTTAGAGCATAATATAATTTCTGCTTTAAGTTATATTAAAGAAATAAATATTCATACAGAACCGTATAATAATTAGGGATTATGGAAAAGGCCTAGATTGAGAGGTATATTTTAAATAGAGTATTCAACTTCTCTTTGAGGGCTTTTTTTATTGTAATTTATATTATATTAGAAGTATAATAGTTAGTGATTTAAGGTGTCTTATTATAATTTAAGATGCCTTTTATAATTTAATGAAACATGCTTATAAATAATAGTTAATTAAATTTACGAGAGGATAAATTTATATATGAGAATAAATAAATATTTTAGTAACTTAGGAATTTGCTCAAGAAGAGAAACTAATAGATTAATTGAGGAGAAAAGAGTCATTGTAAATGGAGTATTGTGTGAGCCGGGACAATGGGTTGAAGAAGAGGACGATATATTATTAGATGGACAAAAGGTACAAGCACGGGAGAAGATATATATAGCTTTAAATAAGCCAATAGGGATAACTTGTACAGCTGCTGAAAATGTTAAAAATAATATAATAAGCTATATGAATTATGAACAATATATATTTCCGGTTGGCAGATTAGATAAAGAGTCTCAGGGATTAATAATAATGACTAATGATGGAGTATTAGCAAATAAAATATTAGAATCAGATAATCTTCATGAAAAAGAATATATAGTAACTGTAAATAAAATAATTAATGATGATTTTATTAATAATATGGCAAATGGAGTAGATATAGGAGATACTATAACAAGAAAATGTAAGGTTGATAAAATAGATGATAATACTTTTAATATAGTTTTAACTCAAGGACTTAATAAACAAATTAGAAGAATGGCAAAGGCTTTTGGATATACTGTAATAAAGTTAGAGCGGATTAGGATTCTTAACGTAAAAATTGATGATATTCCTTATGGAAAATGGAGAATGGTTACTACTGAAGAGCTACAGAAATTAAGGGAAGAGTTATAAGATAATTAACTCATAATAAAAAAGTAGATAGAATTTTTAAATTCTATCTACTTTTTTATTATGAGTTAATTATTAAATTATATTATTGTTCAATTATATTTGGATAAATAAATTCATTTGTAGAGCCTAATTTACCGCCACCAGTAGTACGTTGAGTAACTACTATTGAGGAGTTAGGTTCTAAAGTAATATTACTAGCCATAAGGGTATTAGAGTCTACAAATATAGTTTTTGTATATTTACCATTTATATATATTTTACTAAATTCATTAAAGTTTTCACCTTTAACAACTAGGTTATTACTTCCCTTTAATTCATTTATGGATTCTATAGCTTCGGGATCATCCGATATCTCAGGAGTTTCTAAAGATTCAACTTCTTCAGGAGTTGTCATTTCCTCATAAACATCCGTTATAGAAATATCATAAGTTCCCATTTTTAAGTCTGTAGCTATAAATGGATTAGTACCACCATAAATATATTTTTCTCCATATAACATATCATATTGTAATAATTTTAAATCATCTAAATAATCACTTGTATTTCTAAATTGATTATGAAATTTTGTTAAAACTCCACTATCTATATTTAAGCTATTTAAAACAGATGATGTTAATTGATATGATGTTAAATTTTCATCATTTTTAGGTAAATTGAAGTTATTCCAAACAACATATTCAGTTTGGAAGATAGAATTATTAACTAAGTCTTCATCTTCAAAACCTAATGTTGGTAAATGATCACCAAATAAAACTAAAACAGTTTTTTCATCTCTATTAGAAAGTGCTTCTACTAATTGTCCAATAAATTGATCAACTTCATGTACTTGATTTATATAATAAGTAAAAGCATTAGTTGTTTCTTCATCAGGTAATCCACTAACTTGAATTTGTGGATTTTCTAATACTTTTTCTTTTGGATAATCACCATGAGCTTGTACAGAAATAGTATATACAAAATCAGAGTTTTCAGTAGAATTTAATGATTTAAGTATTTCATCTGTAAGATAAAAATCTTTTGCCCAATCTTTTGGTGTATATTCTTCAACATTCATATATTCTAAAGAAGTAAAGGTATCAAATCCTAACTGAGAAAACACGAAGTTTCTACCATAAAAAGTTCCTTTGTTATTGTGAATAGCATGAGCTGAGTATCCTAATTCTTTTAAATCATAAGCAACGCTTTCAGCAGTGCTTTCTTGAAGAATAGTTTTGTAAGGGTATTCTCCAGGACCAAAGAACTGTAAACTCATACCACTTAAAACTTCAAATTCAGTATTTGCAGTACCGGCTCCAACTGAAGGAACTGTTATATATCCAGATGAATAGTTCTCCATAAGTTTTCTGAAGTTTGGAACTGGATCTTCTGAAAATTGTAAATATTTAACCAATGTAGGATCAAAGAATGATTCTAATTGTACCATTATTATATTAGGCTTGTCAGCATCTGTTTGATGGTTTAAACCGCCCTCTTTACTTGCTAATAAAATATCATCACTACTAAGATTATTTGTTGAGTTATTTGATGCAATTAAATCAGAAATAGATGCAATTTTTTCAGCAGAATAATCTTTAGGTTTATCAATACCAGTATTTAATAAGGTATTAGAGAAACAATAAGGAAAACCATAATCCTGATAAGCAAAAGCGATATTTCCAAAATAAGAAGCTATTACATTAAATCCTAAAGCTGTTTTTGTTGAAAGTAAAAGGAAAACCCATACTGATGCAACAATTAATACATTTTTCTTATAATTAAGTTTACCTTGATATTTAGGTCCTTTAAAGAATAAGAATACAATTCCAAGAACTACAAGAATTAAAAAAACAGCTATAATAGTAGTAGTGGTTTTAGATAAATATTTGGATATTATACCTAAACCTAAATCTGCAAGTGTTAAATCAGTAGCTGTAAAAGGTGTAACTCTATTGCTTAGGATTATTCCGTTGGTTATACCAAATCCAATCCATACAGTAGTTATTAAAGTGAAGAAAAATGTTCTTCTCTTGAATAGCAGTACAATTGATAACGTAGCTAATATAATTAACGAGTTATATAAAAATACTAATGGAGATCCTAATATATAACCAAAAGTATCATTTAGATTTCTTCTACTACAAAGTTCAATAATAAAGTTAATAATTAATGGAGCAAATAAAAATTTCATAAATGAGCGGGTCGACTGCTCTTTAAAAGAAAGTTTCATAAAAAATCCCCCTATGATTGTTTTTTTCTGTATTAAATATTTGTTAAACAAAGTTAAACTACTATTAAATCATAGATTATTATACAACTATTAGATTAATATTCCAAGAAAGTGAAATCGATAACATAAAAAATTAAGAAAAAAATAATAAAATGTTACAAAAAATTAAGAATTAGTAAACAGAAGTATTTTATAGTCAATCAATAATAAATTAGTATATATGATTATTTATTAACATATTATAGAGTACTAGAAGTATAGTTGAAAACAGTAAAAAGAAGGAAATGATTTATGGGAATTGAATTAATATCAGAGTATTTTGTACGCTATGGATTAATATTTTTATTTGTAGTTATTTTTTTAGAACATCTAAATTGTCCAGGTGTTCCAGCAACAATAGTAATGCCGACGATAGGAGCTTTTGTAGCAGAAACAAAAGGAAGCCTTTTTTTAGTAATATTAGTATCAATAACAGCATCAGTATTTGGAAGTGCAGTATTCTACATAATAGGATATTATTTAGGAAAACCGATTTTAGATTGGTTTTATAAAAAATCTCCTAAAACTAAAAAATATACAGAGAAAATATTTAAATATTCTAATAAATATGGTAACAAGACTATTTTCATATGTAGGCTTATTCCGGTAGTAAGAACGTTAATATCTTTAGTTTCAGGAGTTTTAAGAACCGACTTTTTTGGCTTTTTATTATATTCCACAGCAGGGATTAGTATATGGAATACTGCATTAATATCATTTGGATATTTTGGGTTAAAGACAATAGTACACTAATGAAATAAACTGCGAACTACAGTGAGAACGAAAAATGGAATATTGCTTTTCCGGGAAGCGGTGAAATTTTCACTTTGAATTTATATAATTGATTCCATAAAATTTGCTAAAGTTTTTAAACT
>NZ_JADPEL010000045.1 GCF_015667795.1 Clostridium sp. D53t1_180928_C8 | reverse complement strand
GTTTCTGTTCTACTATCACTTACTTGGCTACACTCTAAGAAACTATTTGAGAAGTAATTTGCTCCATATTCATCATCTACTCTTCTACCTTTGTTGTTGTCTAATACCCATAAATCAAATGTTTCTCCTTCTCTTATAGGTTTTATAAATGCAACTTTCTGTATTCTTTGAGTACTTCCTGGTAATGCTGCGCTATGTTTTATCAATCCAACACCTATTTTATTATCTATAAACTCTACTTGGTGAGTGAAGCTATTAACATAATCTAACTTAAGTATTCCTATCATTGGTCCTTGGTCAGTTATTATTGATGTTATTATAAGATCACAACTTGGAATATTAATATTACCTTTCATGATTATAAATAATTGTCTTGCTAGTTCCTTAGATACCTCAATGATATCACCATCTAATCCATTTAAATAATCTTGAACTATTTCTCTAACTATATTTCTTTCTGAATTGAATACTGCTGGTACTAACTCATCACTCTTAAATGCTTTTTCTATATGCTTATATAAAAATCTGTAGGTATCTTCAGTTAACTCTAAAGTGTATTCGTTTAAAATAGGTTCTGATGCATTAACCTCTAATACATGAATTACTGCATCTTGTATATTAATATCATTAAATCTATCCCCTGTATCTATAGAGAACCTTTGCTCCTTATATTCAAATCCATTTTTCTTTTTAGTTTTATTTGATTCATATATCATAAATTCTTTACCTCCATTATTTAATTCCTAATACTACATATCCTTCTGGAACATATCTCTTTTCATCTTCATTACGACCTAAAATATAAGTTATAGTTACATCACACTCAGCATATTGTAATCTTCCATTTTCATATTCAACCAATTTCAAAGTATCTCCAACCTTAAATGGTCTATCATCTTTTCTGACCTCAAATGTTTTCTTTCCTTTGCATACTGCCTTAAAGTATTTACTTTCTGTTTTTAATTCATGTACCATTTTCACCCTCCATTTACTTCGCAATATATTTGAATTGCGAATTAATCTTCTTCCTGTTCTATATAAAAATCATCAACATAACTTTGCTGAATATTTCCACGTCTTGCTATATCAATCATTCCCCAATCACAGTCTGTTATTTCTGCTACTTCTTCTCCATTTTCATCTACTAAGCTAATAGGACAACAAGCATCAAATAACTTCTCTTTAGCTTCTTCCTCACTTTCTGCTTCAATTCTAAAACCTAATCTAGCAGTTATACTTACTGCTCCATAAAATTCTTTCTTAGCCATTTTACTTCCTCACTTTCATTTTTTATTTATATGCTCTATTAAATATTGAATCCGTATTTTCTTTTAAATCTTGCAACTCCACTTTATTTAATCCATCAAATTCATACTCTTTGACTTCTACTCTATCTTTTCCATATCTACTTTTTAAATTTTCAAAATTACTCATTGCTACTAACTCATTACCACAAACAAGCCTTAACTTCCCATCAACATATATTTTAAATCCTTTACTCTTCACACATTCACTTCCTTCGCCTTAATTTCAAATTATTCGCTAAAACATTATAAAATTGCTTATAGTTACTTGAATAAACTCTTTATTTTCTTCAAGTATACATTTCTCAATATCTCGTATATATTTCAAACATTATTATTCCACCCTT
This sequence comes from Clostridium sp. D53t1_180928_C8, assembly GCF_015667795.1. GTDB lineage: Bacteria > Bacillota > Clostridia > Clostridiales > Clostridiaceae > Clostridium. Next base: position 20,917 of record NZ_JADPEL010000045.1, on the reverse strand, counting down.
GCTTCTCAATCATAGTAATCATTAAATTCACATCTAACCTTTTCTTCTTTTTCTCTATTGCCCTTGGTGATCTATTTAATTCTATTGCTAATTCTTTATTACACTTTTCCTTATTTTTGAACAAATACAATTCCTCTTGCATTGTCCATATTCTAGTTTTAAAATTTTCATCTGGATTTATCTTTAAAATTCTTATCTTATCTATAACTGTAAACTCACTTTTATTTAACTTCTTAGCTATATAATCACTTGAATATCCTTTTAAAAACAACTCCTTCAACTTATTATTTTGTTCCCTAGTCCAACCTTCCTTATTATTTCTTGGTACTGGTCTATATGGACAATTAAGTTTCTGTAGCCTTTTTTTTATTGCTGGTTCAGTTCTTCCAAAATCCTTAGCTAGATCTGATAATGTATATCTATAGCTTTTAACTTTAGATATTAATAAATTATCTTCTTCTTTGCCCCATGCTCTATTATTATTTATAATTTTTAAATTATTTTTATCTAAAATACGTTTTTCCTTAACCCACATTGGTTCTTTACCAAGTGAGTTTTCCTCTAACTTATTAAACTTCACTATTTCTTTATTTTTTTCAGCCCATTCCCAAAATTCATCAATATTTATAACTTTATAAGCATGATTTAATTTCTTTTTAGTCTTAATAGGACATCCATATTTAATATATCTATCTAAAAACCATGTATATGAATTGTTATATCCTAAAGCCTTAATTAATTGATTAAAAGTTATATAATTACCTGAATCAAGATGTTCCCCTAACCCTAATTTTATTGCTTTAGATCTCACAGCATTTATTGTTCTATTAAGATTTTTTGATATTGCTGGAATACTTTTATTCCCCCAACTATCTTCTAAATAATTAATTTCTTCTGTAGTCCACCACTTTCCTGACATATTATCACCTCTTTAATTCAGTAGCTACAAATCTGCAGCTACTGATATTTATTTTTTAAAATGGCATATCCCCATCATCTACTGGAGTCATATCTCCAAATCCCATTTCTGAATTACTTGCTGCTGGATTATCTTCTAAATTTGCTACATTATTGCTGTTTCCTATAAACTCAAATCCATCTAATACAACATCTGTTGTATATCTTTTTTCTCCTGCATTATTTTCATAACTTCCAGTTCTTATGCTTCCAGTAACAGCTACTTGTCTACCTTTTAAAACATATTGTGCAATTGTTTCTCCTGTTTTACCAAATGCTACACAATTAATAAAATCTGTTTCATCTTTCTTAAAAGGTCTAGTTACTGCTAATGTAAATCTACAAATTGCTGTACCACTACCTGGTGCATATCTTAATTCTGGACTTTTAGTTGTTCTTCCAATAAGTATTACTTTATTCATTTTTGTTACCTTCTTTTACTAATAATTTTGTTGCTTTATTTAATGCTGCTTCAAGTGTTAAACCATTAAAATAATAATATTCTGTTAAATCACAAAAAACTTTTTCTATTACACTCATTCTCTATTTATCCTTTTAACTAATTTTTTTCTAATTCTAAACTTCTTAGTTCTTGATAAAATCCTAGATAAATGTAATTTATCTTTATCTATAGCTGATACCCTACTAATATCATTTAAACTCTTATACTCTTCCTCTATATCATCAACTTCATTATCACTAAATGGAATTTCTATATCAGATTCAAATACAAGCTCTTGATTTCCAACACCCTTAAATTTAAACTTAATTTTCTCTATAATGCTTTTAATAGTTTTTATCACTATTATCCCTCACCCTCATTTCAATAAACTTTTTAAACTTCCATTGCCTATCATTAATCAACTTATTGTTATGCTTTATAAGCTGTAATCTAATATCAATTCCATCTTTAGCTAACATAATTAATCCAGTCATACATATTTGAATTACATCCAATAACTCTTGAGCTAATAGGATCCTATGCTTTTTAGCCTTTAATCTGTCATTTTTATAAACTCTAACTTTTTCTATTTCCAATTCACTTTCTTTTACTTCCTGTAACAATAAATTTCTAAACTCTATTAAAGTTAAATCTTTATTATCTAATCCAAGTTTCTCTGATTTATCTAATAAATACATCTTTAAATCCATAAACTTTAACCCCTCAATCTGTAATTATTTTCTTTACCTCTTACCTCAACTACAAAATCTTTAGACATTTCATATATTCTACTTCCAATTGCTTCGTCAAAACTTAACATTTCCTCAACCAAGTATTCTGTGCTACATATAATAGGTAATTTATTAATATATCTATGGTTTATTATTTCAAACATTATATTAATATCAGTTTCATTCACTTTACCTTTGAATAAATCATCTATTAACAATATTTCTGCCATTTGGTACTTGCCAACTAAGTTTTTGTAATATTCTTTATCTAAAATATTTTGTTTTAAAGTAGTTATCACGCTTCTATATGGCATATACACAACCTTTTTATTATCTTTTTTTATAAAGTTATTTGCTAATGCAATACTTAAATGTGTTTTCCCTGCTCCTGGCTGTCCACAAAACAATATTGAGTTATGCTTAGTTTTTTCTATATCTTTAAATCTTAAATAGTAATTAGTAGTAGCTCCCTTCATATTCTTAGTTAAAAAATTCCAAGGTTCATAAGTTTTAAATGTTTTATCTAAATCATCTGTTTTTAACCCTGATGCTTCCCACTGTTCTTTTACTTTTATAATTTCATAACACTTACACCTTTCTACGACTTTCCCATTACTATCTAAAATCCATGTAGTATCTTTGCATTTATCGCAATTATATAAGTTCTTCTGCCCTTCTTCTGTCATCCTCGCTAAGTTCATATTCTTTGGGTTCTGTATCGACATTGAAGCTTTTCTTATCCTTTCCAGAACCCCATCTATTACCGAATTTCCCGTTGCTATATTGTCCATTCCCTACACCTTCTTTTTGATTTAAATACCCTTCAAACTTTGTTCCAAATAATGTTTCAGGTCTTAAATATTTCTGCATATCTGTATTGGCCCATTCTTTAACTTTATTATCAATAACTTTTATAAAATCATCTTCAGTAAATCCTTCATTTATTCGTGCTTTAATTAAATCTTTATTTTTCTTAGTATTGCTTCTATATCTTGTATCAGCCTTTTTATTTAAATAATCTATAATTCGGCTATATATATTAATACTTGTAATATTAATACTTGTAATATTATCCGTATCTTTTTTGATACCACCCCTAGTATCTTTTTTGATACCACCCCTAGTATCTTTTTTGATACCACTATCATCACCATTTAAATCTGAAAATAATCCATTGTTATTTAAAAATAATCTTCTTTCTTTTACTAATTTCCCATCATATATTAAAACTGATTTTAAATAACCTTTATCTACTAAGTCTTTTATATTTCGTTTAATGCATAATACTTTAACTCCATATAATTCAGCAAAATAGTTATTTGATGCCCAACAGTAACCTTCTTTATTAGTTAATGCTGTTATTTCTCCATAGAGTAACTTAGCTTTGTCTGATAGCTCTGAATCATATCTAACATTAGCTGGTATAATTGCATAATAATTTGCCTCTGCCATTTTCTTTTCCCTTCTGTTATAATAATAATGATTATTTTTATTTGGACTTACCTTTAGTTTGGTCGCTGAGGTATGTCCTTATTTTTTATCTTCTAAAATTCCATAAAACTTTTGTATGGATGTTATAAAAAACAAACGACTCTGGTGTAGCTCTTTCAACTAAAAAATCTCTTGGATTTAATCCTTCATTCGTTAAAAATTGTTTTTGTTCTCTAGTTAACTTTTGCAACTTCTTCATATCCAATCTCCTAACTACATTTACTGTATTATTAACAACATTTAAAATTTTATTATCTGTATATTTAACTCCTATATGTTTCCCAAACTCAATATCATCTCTAACCATCTCAAGTAATAGTTCATACTCCTGATGTGTAAGCTCTTCATGTAATTCAATTAATTTAGCAAATAACATATCATTTACCCTCCCTAATTTCTATTTGTCTCAACTCATCCTTTAAATGCTTGATATGAGAACTATAAATCTTTTTTAATTCTTTTGAACAATTAGCATCATGTCTATAACTTTCAAGCTTTTTTATTCTTTCTTTAAGCAACTCTTTTCTTTCTTTTCTCACTATGTTCACCCCCTTTCAAGTTTGAACGTGAAGATAAAATTTTATTTATACCTTCTAAGATTGATAAAACTATAGCTATAGCTCCAACTATTATCCCTAGAACTATTGGAATTACAAAACTAAATAATCCCCACCAATTAAACCCTTCCATAACTATCTCCTAAACTGCATAATTTTCATCAGATAACTGCTGATTTAATAAGTAAATATCATTTATTAAGTAAATTGGTGCTTTATATTTAGCAACTATCTCATGGGCCATATTAAGCTGACTTCTCTTAATAGCTTCATATCTACTTACTCCAAACTCTCTTCTAAGTTGTTGCTGAATATCTGAATACACCTTACATCTAATTGATCTATTCTTATATGCTAGTGAACCTTTACCACCTAATATCTCAACACCTTTTCTTTTAACTGCAGCTTGAATTTCCTTACATTCTACATTGAAAAGTGGCATCCCATCTTTTAGTTCCTTAACTTCAACTTCTAATTGTTGTTGCTTAATATCTAGAGCAAATATAGCTTGTACCTCTTTGCTTAAATGTCCATATGGATATTTACTAGCTTGTTCCATTTGATTGAATGCTTCTATATACTTAAGCTTCCATGTATCAGCTTTAGGCCCTGTAAAGCCCATAACTATAAATGTGAATCCATCTCTTGTTAGCAAATATTCTTTATACTCATTTCCGTTATGATGATAGGTTGTAGGTATAAATAACTTTTCAACTGAACAATTTTGTTCAGTTAAACTCATAGCTTTATTTTCTATCGCTCTAACAACAACTCTATGATCTTTACCAAAATCCTCTGCTACTTGTCTACTTGTTACTACTAATTCACCTTTATCATTTTTACTTACTACTACATCTTTATGAGTATGTTTTACATTTTCCATAGTTTTACCCTCCATTACTTGTATATTCAACGGTCTTTTTCGCCATTGTGATAATTTTTTAAGGCTTATCGCCTTTACCATATTTTTATTAACTTTTTCTACAACATTTTTCGCACTACTTCCCAAAATAAAAGGCCTTTCAGCCTACTTATCTTAAATACCAGTTCCTTAATTTTTAATACTTCCATAACTTTCTCCTCCTATTTAGTTAAAATACTATTCATTGCAGCACTTACTATACTTTCTTTAATCTCATCCAATAATGAAATCGTAAAGTTAGGTGTTGCTTCTGGATTAGCTTCAATTATCTTTTCTACTATCTCCTTCTTCAATTGATTTCTTTCCTCGTAATTCATTTTCCCCTCCTATATTTACTCTATCTTTATATTTTTCGTATAGAGCGAGCATTGTTTCTGTGAAGATCTTGGATGTATTTTCTGTCATCTCAACTTCACAATGCAAAATTCTCCTTCTTGCTGCCATGTCCAATCCCCTTAATTAGTTTTTTTATATAATATTCAAAACTTTACTTGTTTGATAAAGCTGTTTTAAAATATTTAATTATTCATAATTTTTCTTTTATTAGTAAAAACTAATTTGATAAACTTAATCACACGTTAAGTGTTTTTAATTTTCAAAAAAAATTTTGTCAATATCACTATTAGCAAATTTACTTTTGAACTTAACTAAAAAATTATAACTTGGATTTCGTAATCCCAATTCTACTTTTGAGTAATAACTAAGAGTTGTGCCTAAATATTTAGCCATCTCTTGCTGTGTTAAACCAAGAGTAATTCTGAAATTAACTAATGAATTATTCAATTTTCCACCCCCTAACCACACTTTTTGTGTAGCTTATGTTATAATAATATATCACACCTTACGTGTTGTCAATGTTTTTTTACACATTTTGCATGATTTTTTATAAAACAACACCATTTGTGTTAAAATTGTTAATTATATGCAAGGAGGAGTTTGAAATGATAGGTGATACTATTAAAGAGCTGAGAGATGAAAAAGATATAAAGCAAAAAGAATTAGCATTATATTTAGGAGTTTCTCCAAGCACTATTGGGATGTATGAACAAAATCGTAGAACTCCTGATAGTGAAATGATTTTAAAACTATCTGATTTCTTTAATGTCAGTACCGATTATCTTCTTGGTAAAAGCACCATAAGAAATCCTCAACAAACAGATAGAGAAATTAGAAAAAAAGAAGTAGAAACAATAGCAGCTCATTTAGAAGGTAAAGATATTACACCAAAGAAAATGAAGTTAATTAAGAATTATATAGATGCTTTATTTGATGATTTTGATGATGAATAATAATTAAGCCTTATGGCTATTTATTTTTAACTTTAACACGAAGTATGTTGAGTGAAATGTATTTCGTGTAGATAAAATAATTTATAAAAGGGATGGGATAAAATATGCAACATTTTATTTACTTAAATACAGACATGTTAAATTCTTATTTATCACAAATTAATGATGGAATTGTAAATAAGGTTCAATCAGAAAGTTATGATGAGGTAACTAATGCTTCTAAAGAAACAGTTGTTACTAAAGAAGGTAAATTTCAAACTGATTTAGGAATTCCTGGATTCTTTACGATGAAATTCACTGAAACACCTGAAGGTGTTAAAACTGCAAATGCCTTAACTCAATTAGAATATGGTAAAGAGCTTATAGAAAAAATGTTACACGATAATGCTTTGCAACAATTTATGAATTATTTAAATAAAAACAACTTATTAAAATCAATTGATAATTGTGATTTAAATGACTATGTTTCTTTTTCAGGTAACTATAACTTAAAAGATTTAGATTATATTTTATCAGTTTATACAGATGAATATATTAATTTTTTAGCTGATAATTCTGTGAAAAATCTAAATGCATCAGAAAGTGTAAAAAAACTTGCTAGGAAGAAAGAATTTGACGCTCAATGTGATACTAGAAGAATATTTAGAATTGCTAAAACAATGCTTCCAAGCGCCAAATTCATTGAATGTTCTGACTGTTTTGTCCCATTAGATGATAATTTTTTAAGAGAATCAACTAAATCAATTCGATTTAATTATACTGGAAAAATATCTATTATCGGTAAATATGTTAGTACTCTTGAAAAATCTGTTTCAGTTGGTATTGATGAAACATCTTCTTTTGGAAAAATATTTGCTAGTTTAGATGATGTAAATAAAATATTTTATAATAGTAATTTAGGAATTCCGTTAACAAATAAAGTAATTCTTCCTATTGCTTTGTATTTTGAATAGACTTTCTCAAATTATTAATTCTACTTTGAGAGTTAGAAGTTTTTTCTTTTAGCTCTCTTTGAAACTTAATACTTTTTTCAGTATATTCACTGCTTGTATGATTATCTATGTTATTTTCTATTTTAGTTAATTGCTTATCCATAATTTTGTGAATTCTTTTTATAAATGACATAATATCACTTCCTTAAACTGTAATTAACTATATATTACTATAATAATCATAAAAAGTGAATGTTATACTACTAAATTTTAAAAGTTAGGCCTTCAGCCTTTTATTTTTTAACCTTTAATCGAACATACATTCAAGTAAGAAAGGGAAATTAAAATGGAATATGAAAAACTTATGATTAAATATCAAAAAAACGTGAAAATTAAAGAAAAGCCTTTAAAGTATGGGTTCAAAGGCTTGTATAAAAACAGAAAAATAATAATAGATTCTAATATAGAAACTAATTCTGAAAAGGCTTGTATACTTGCCGAAGAACTTGGACATCACTTCACATCATACGGTGATATTATAGATCAATCCAATATAAATAATGTCAAACAAGAACTAAGAGCAAGAGAATGGGCTTATGAAAGATTAGTAGGCATAGTTGATTTAATTACTGCATATAAAGCTGGAGTAAAGAACAAATATGATTTAGCTGAATTCTTAGAAGTTCCGGAGTGGTTTCTTTTAGAAGCAATAGAACATTATAAAGCTAAATATGGTACATACTATAAAATTGATAACTTCCTAATTTATTTTAGTCCTAACTTTGGAATAATGGAAATTTTTTAAGCTAATAATATAGTAATGTGTGAGGTGAATTAATTTGAAAATTGCTATATATAGCCGTAAATCTAAAGAAACTGACACTGGTGAATCTATACAAAATCAAATAAATATGTGCATGTCCTATTTTAAAAGTCAATATGAAGACTGTGAGTTTGAAATATTTGAAGATGAAGGATTCTCTGGTAGTAATATAAATCGTCCTGCATTTAAAAGAATGATGCAACTAGCACGTCATAAACAATTTAATATAGTTGCTTGTTATAAAATTGATAGAATTGGTAGAAATACTTTAGAATTTCTTACTGTATATGAAGAGTTAAAAGAATATGATGTAAAGTTAGTAAGTATAACTGAACGATTTGATCCAGCTACACCAGAAGGTAAAATGATGATGAATATGCTTAGCTCTATAGCTGAAATGGAAAGAATGAATATTGCTAAGCGTGTAAAAGACAATATGGTTGGACTTGCTAAAATTGGGCGTTGGAGTGGAGGTACTCCCCCTACTGGATATAGGAGTATAACACTAGAAAACTCTAATAATAAAAAAGAAACTTATTTAGAGCTCATACCAGAAATGGAAGAAAAAATTAAATCAATTTTTATAGCTGCATCAGAAGGGTTGACCACTTTTGCTATTGGAAAAGAGCTTGGTTACTCAGCAAAAACTATTTATAATATTATTACTAATCCTGTATATGTACAATCTACCAAAGAAAGTGCTTCATACTTAGAACATTTAGGTTATAAGGTATATGGAGAATTAAATGGCAATGGATTTATGCCTTATAATAGAAGGCCTAGAAAGAACGGTAAGAAACTTTATAATACCAATGATAGATTTGTTTCTGTAAGTACACATAAAGCTATTATTGAGCCTAATTTATGGATTAGAGCAAATGATAATATAATATCAAGAGGACAAGATGCTAGACCAAGGATATCAACACATTCTTTTTTAGCTCATATGGTAAAATGCAAATGTGGAAGTGGAATGTTTGTATGGCAAGGGAAAAAAGATAAATCAGGTAATATAATATATTATTTTATGTGTTCAGCTAAAAAGAAAGGTTCTGGATGTGATTCTTTAACTATTAGAGTTAATGACGTTGAAGAATCTGTTTTAAATGAGTTAGTAAAAATATCTTTAGATAAAAACATCCTAAAATATTATATAGAAAATAAAAATAAAGGAATAGATTACTCTAAAATAATTAAAAATATAAAATCTGATATTAATAAAAAGACTAAAGAAATTAACTCTCTAACTGAAAAATTAATTTTAATAGAAGGTCCTGCAGTTAATATTATTACAGATAAAATAAATTTAATTTCTAATGAGCTAACAAAACTAAATGAAGAGTTATTTAAAACTGAAAGAGAAAAGATATTCCAGGAGCAAGATAATATTAATATTGATGAACTTCATGCTGCTATAGTTAATCTAGTTAATATTTTCCCTACTCTAAATATGGAGGATAAACAATTCTATATTAAGAAAGTAATTGATCATGTTGATTATAATGGAATTGATAGTATAAAAATTAAATTAAATTAAAGAAAAGCTGACTTATTGATTTAAGCCAGCTTTTCTTTATATATTTTATACTGTAATTCTAACTGGACTGCACAGCCTGCCCATCCTCCACCAACAACTACTACCTTCATATTAATCTCCTCCCCTCAAAAATACCTCTTGGACTAGCTTGTACTTTACAGAATCTCTTTACTCTATGGCCTGAAAATCTAGCTGTACAACTTCCACATACACCTTCACCACAACACATCTTAAAATTATTACAGCATGATAAATCTATGTCTTGTCTTTCTAAAGAATCTAAAAAATCAATAACACTATAAGTTAATATATCTGCTCCTGCTATATGAATTAAAGATATATTATTATATTTAATAAGAGATTTTATAGCAACCTTCCCCTCCGGTGATAACTCTCCCTTTTCTATTAAGTTCATCTCCTGAGGTACTATATTAAATTTATCTAACCATTCAGTAACATAAATATCTTTAAAGGGTTGCTTATCTACTATAAGTGTCACATTGTTATCATTTTCTATTAACCTTTTAATTACTGGCATCATAGGAGCCATCCCAATACCTCTAGCAATGACTATAGTATCATTATTTTTTTGTTTTCTTATGTTTTTTAAACCAAATACCCCATTCCAATATGGGCCTCTTATTGTTATATTTCCTCCAGTCTCTATATTTAATAATTGCTTAGTTTTTATTCCTCTTATTTCTATCATTATTGAAATTATATTAGTTTCAATATCTGAATCTAATATTGAAATAGGAACATCAAAATATACATTTTCTTCGCTTCTGACAAAAATGAAGCTACCAGGTCTTGCTAAATCAATTACAAGCTTATGTGGCGCTTCAAACTTAACTAATAATACATCATCAGGATATAATACCTTTTCACTCACTTTGCACTTATATACCTTTCTTTGTTCTTTCGCTTTATTGCCATTGTCATGAAATTCTTGATATATACATACTCCCTTCCAATTTAAGCAATCACAAAAATGACTTCCTTGTAGTTGTGAACAAAGAATACATTCTCCGCTTTCAGCTAAATGACATGGACATGCTTGAGTTACCTAAACGCACCTTTTTGGTACAAGCTAGAAATAGACTTAAAAAAGCTAAATTTAATAGAAAATCCAATTACAATATCTGATTATTTAAGATATTATAGAAAACTTTACAATCTATCTAGAAGACAATTAGAAATTAATTCAGCTATTTCTTTGAATGCAATTAAAAGTTATGAGGACAAGCATATATATCCAACTAGAGAAGTAAGTAGAAAATTATCCAATTACTTTAATCTTAATACAAAATATTTTTTTGATCCATTTTATGAATACGAAGTTAATATTGTACAAGCCCTTAAAGATTATCGTGGAAATAATACATATAAGGATACTGCTGCAATAATTGGTGTACATGCTCACACATGGCGTGATTGGGAAAATGAAAAACATGCTATAACTAGAGAAAATTTTTATAAATTAAAAGGACTAGGCATTTTGCCTTAGTCCTTAAAATTTAGGTAAAGAAGTTATAAACTTAGCATATTGATTTCCATAATTCACAACATTAATACTTGTATGAGGTTTTAACTTCATTCCCTCTTCTATAGTAAATGGAAGTATTTCTTCTCTTAAAGTTTCAAGATTTTCCTTTTCCGTTCCAGCAATCAATACATAACTTGCCCCTGAACTTTTTAGAGCTATCAATAATTCCCTCATTTGCTTCAGATAATGACAACTTAATATCAATCCAAGTCTATGCCTTCTAAATTCTGTAATATGATTACTTAAAAACCTAGCTGTTGTAGGTACTTGATGTACTTCATCAAATATTACATTACATAGCCTAGCATCTTTATTATTTTCTCTTAACTGTACTGCAAGCCATATTCTTGATATAAAGAAAGTAGTTAAAATATCTCTCGTATTTTGATTAGGAAACTTAGTTTGTGGTATATGAATAAAAATACTCTTCCCCTCTTCTATCCACTTAGTTAAGTTATCATCTTTATTTATTTCTGCACCTAACATAGCTTTTATAAATGGATTTTTCTGAAGTATTACTATTCTATTAAGTATCCCAATTATTAAATTTTCTCTAGTCCCTATTATCTTTCCTTCTTTATCTCTCTCGTGAAGCTCTTCAAGATCATAAAATATATCATCATCTTTTTCAAAACACCCACTATATTTAGCATATCTTATAGCCTCATTTCTTTTATCCCATCTTCTTAATACTAAAAATACATCATTTATAGTTGCACCTGGCTTTATAAAAGTAATCATACTTGCTGCATGAAGATATCTTATCATTGGAGCAGTTAACTCTCCAGTACCTGTATCAGTAATTGCATTGATTAAATACTCTACCTGCTCAGATATAAGATTAGCATAATTTATTCTATCCCAACTATCCATATTTTCAGTAATTAAATTACTGACTTCATTATAAGCTAAAGCTGGTATATAATCTTTATTCCCAAGTTCTAATATGATTTTATCTTTAGTATCTATTACTTCTTCTATTTCTTTAGATGTTTGACAATTCTCTATAAAATCTATAACTATATTACTATATCCAGCTTTATAACAATCTTTAACTGTTCTTTTAACTGCAGTTGTTTTACCTGCGTTCTGTGGTCCAATAAATACTTTAGCTAATGCCATTACATTTTTATCCTTGCTCCAATAAGTAGTAATCTTTTTACCTTGCTTTTCAGCTATTCCTATTCTAACTAATCCATCTTTTAGTTGCTCTGGTATATCAATCTCTCTAGTATCTATGCTTTGTATCTTATATTCGTTTTGTAGGTCCTTCTGTGGTAATTGAATAAGCTTAGACACTTCCTTATCACTCAATATGCAATGTTTAGATGGTTTAATATAGTTTTCCATTACATCATTAAATAAGTTTTCTTGCTCCTTTTTAGATAGCAATTTAACAACTAATGAATTATCACTATTTAAATCTTTATAACTATTTGCTACAGATAACATATTAAGCTTTGCCCTAGAATTATCTAAACTGCTTGATAAAATAGATATTCTAACTTTGAAAACTTCAGATATCATTTTATAATTAGTTTCTGATGATAGACCTGAATATTTATTAGCTTTTTTTATCTCCTCTAAACTATCTATTTTTAAGTTAATATTAATTTTATCCTCTTCTTTGTCACTAGAAATAATCCCCAATACACTTTCTAATAAAAGTAATCTCATTTCTATATAAAGATTTACTATTGCCTCTGCTCCAGTAAAACCAAGCTTTATGAGTTCATCTTTTTTATTTCCATCATTATTTACTATTTTCCCACTTTCATATTGCTTATATTCATCCTTGGCTATATCTACCCAATTACTTCTTTTAGTTGGCTCTATAGCTATATTAACTCTTATAGTTTCATCATCACTCAACATCTTTAATATACCCATCATATTAGTAAGTGGATATAAATCCCCTCTACTAACTGATAAACTTTTAAAATTATAATCTTTAAGTATTAATTCACAAACTTCTGTATTTTTAATATTCATCCTTTCTATATTATCAACTTTAGTAATCTCAGATTTATCCCAAATAGTATCCATTTTATTTTTTAATAATTCTTCAAACTCTTCTTTTACGGATAGATAAAAATTTGCTTGTCCTTTTTTGAATAATATATCAAAGTAGACTTGATTAGGTAATTCATATCCTCTTTGAAAAGAAAATCTTTGTCTAGGTGTTTTATAAATACTAGAAAATACATTAACTAATGCTATATTGTTATTATTAGTTAAATTATAATCAGGTACTATTTTATATATAGTAAATGGATCTGCTCCAGTTTCATAAAAATACTCTTTTTGACTTCCCTTCTTAAGCACCTAGAATCACCTTCAATAAAAAATATATTACTATTGATAATGATGATATTTTTGTACCTAACTTTTTCTCTCCTGCAATTGTTATAAATACTCCTATCATACACGCTCCTGCAAAGACTGGTGTTAGTCCAATTAATCCAGCTCCTAAACCTCCAAGTATTTTATCTCCTATCCATAAAACACCCTCTTTAAGTTTAGATATTAATCCATTTGCTAATTCCTCACCTAATCCACCTTCATACAAAGCTATATATATTTTTTCCATAAAATCCTCCTAAAATATTTTTAGACTTTTAATTAAAGAAAAAATTTGTGGTATAAATTGAATACCTATATATCCACCAATAGCATACTTAATAGTCTTTTTACCTTCATGCTCATTACCTGCCATCATACTTAAGAAACCTTTAACCATAAAAGCATAACTAAAAGGCTCTGCTAAATCTTTAAGTACATCCAATAATGGTTCTACCCCATTAGCTATAGGTCCTGCCCATGCAACTGTAGTCATTCCATTTACCATTATTAAAGTAACTGCTGCTTGCATAACAGTTTTATCTACATCTATTTGAATTTCTTTAACCTTAGCTGGTTTGTTACCTTTAGCTTTTGAACAGTAAAATCCTACTACTTGCATTACTTTTCCCCCTTAAACTTATCTATTAATATCTTAATTTCCTTATATCCAATTGCACATCCAATAACTACCCCTATAAATAGTTTTAATGCGAATTCCATAAATTCAACTCCTATTTATTAATTATTTAATAATATTTATAAAAAGTGTCATCTTTTCTATATGTCATTGCATACACTATAGCAAAGCGTTGCGATAGTTAATTAGCCTAAGTACACCATTTTGAATAAAACCTCTTAAATTAGTTAATACTATTAATAAATATCTAATTGGAGGTCTTATTCATGGGTTGGTTTTTAACTGGTTTATTTTTATACCTATGGTCTCAATCTTAGTTAAGTCTACCTCCTAATCCAGGTAGACTTTTTTATTTGATTTTATTAAAATGATCTACTAGTTTATATAACTCATACTCTTCTTCCATACACATTCTGTGTAAAAGAGTAAATTCATCTCTAGTTAATATACATTTTAGTTTACTTATAAGTTCATATTCTCTCTCAAACTCCTCTTCTACATACTCATTTACATAGTAATCACATGGCTTATTTAATATATTTTCTAATAAATCTTTCATGACTATCCCTCTCTTTAATATTTAATTAACTATATATCCATTAAATCTTCATCATCATTTTCTTCCTCATATTTAGTAGATTTACTATTTGTATTTATTACTTGTATAGCATCTGGTATTGGTAATAATCCTCTTAAAACATCTTTTATATATGCAGCAGGATTAGAATATTTAAGAAGTTTACTATAAAGTTCTAGATCCTCAACCTTACTTTGATTAAATTCTATAGGAATTCTTAATCTTGCCATAACTTTTCACCAACCTTTTTGTATCCAATGGCATTACTGAATAAATTATTATCTACCAATTCAGAGTTTGGATAACGTTTTTTTATAGAATTAAAAAATGTTGCTCCACCGCCACCTGTTACTAAAATAGGAGCTGTTCTTGCTGGATAAGAAATATTTAATTCTTTAAATACCTTTTCTATATTTCTTTTAATTATAGGTTTTAAAAATGAGATATCCTTTTTTTCGCCATCAATTTCTAAGCCATTTTTTATAATATCTTCTGCATTTTCAATTTCTAAACCTAAAGTATAAGTACTATTTATTTCATTTATAAGATCTGTATATATATTTAACATTCCTACATCTAAGCTAGTACTTTTTGAAACGCTTCTCTTCTTACCTGCTTTAAGTAAGGCTATATCTGTTGTTCTGCCTCCTATATCTAATACTATTAATTCTTTAGTTGATAGTTTTTTTCTCTTTTCATATTCTAGTGAATAGTAAGTGGCAACTCCTTCTGGGAATACTGCTGCATCTGAAATATATAGTTCTCTTTTTTCACCATTTAGTTTAAACTCTAAAATTTTATTATCTTCAATTATTTTTAGTAAATCTTCCTTTTGAGTTTTATATTGACCTATTGGTAATCCAGTAACTACTCTTACAAATTGTTCTTTAGTGCTTAATCCTAATGCTAAACACATCATTGGAAGTAAATTAACTCTCTTTGTTTTATTTAAATTAGTATCATAATTACCTTCTCCTATAATAAAAAGTTGATTATTAAATTCAATTTCATACCCAGTAGTTATTAAATAATCATCAGCAGTTGTTAGTTGAGATGGAATTATTATCCCTTCACTTGTCTTTAGGTTACAACACCCAAAATCAAATCCTATAGTATCCATAAGACTCCTCCAATCTTAATTTTCTTGGCTTCTTTGTAGCCTCATGATATATATGTATGTCTAAATCACTTAAAAGTTTCCAATTAATTTAGAAAAACAGAAAATATTTTTTATTTTTTTATTTTATTTGTAATTCTCCAATAAAAAAGACATCTAGTATCATTCAAAATACCAAATGTCTTCAACTTTTCTATTTAATTTTTTAGCTATTATCATAGCCAACTCTAATTTAGGCCTACTTCTATTTGCTTCCCAATTACTATAATTTTTTATATCCGTATCTATAAATTTTGCAAATTCCCCTGGAGCCATCATATATTCCCTCATACGTATTTCTTTTAATCTATTCTTAACCACTTCATTATCACCTCAAAGTCAAGTATTGTTTGTTTATTTTTTTAACCTTCTTATATATTTTATTCTATGAAGCGATTAAATTTCCTTTTATTGGTGATAATTAGTTATGAGGTGATATGTTGAATATCTTTAATAAGAATATGAATGAATTTGAGTAAATTCATTCTAATATAATAAACGAATTTATTGAAAAAGAGTAGGTTTATCCTACTCTTTTTATGTAACAATATATTAAAATTACTCATCCCCCTACTCTAAAAATTAGAATTTATCAGAAACGTGTGGACATAAACTAAACAACGTTGGCATAGCCTGGCTCAACAAATATGTTTTTTAGAGGGCATCTTCCAATTCCTCTTCAGAGTATCCGAAAGTGTAATCTTCATCTTTACCATGTGAAGCCCAAATTAATGCGGCGTCATAAACACTTAAAGATTCACTTTCATCTTCATCATCGTCATCATCTAAACCATAACGGCAGTTTTCGCAGTACATTTCACTGAAAACATATTTTTTGGTTAAAGGCGTTCCACATATCGGACAAGATGGAGTTTCTCCAGTATATGCATTTTCTTCTTCCCAACTTTTTGTTTTAAAAATATCAAACAAACCCATATTGATTTCCTCCTATTTTTATTTATAATAAGGCAATCTTGATAAATTCCTATTTATCAAGCGCAATATAATACAATTATAAGTTAATTATATCATGTTTTCTAAATTTAATTCTATTAGTTAAATAATTTCAAATCTAATATGTAAATATAGATTGTTGTTCTTTGTGAACTTTTTAAAAGTTTCATTATGATACTTTTAATTTTTGTTATAAAAGAAAAGATCAGAATAATCTGCTCTTTTTTACACTACCAAATCTAATATTTGGCCTTCCTTCTCTATATGGTCACATAAATTGTTTATGCTTTTATTATCTTCAATATCACACAATTGTAAGTTCCCATATCTATTTTGTAAATACTTAAGTAAATGCAACGTGGAATTATCTTCCAATATATCTGAATATTTATATATAATATATAAATTAGAATCATTTTTTGCATCTAAAATTAATTGTATCTTAGAAAACCAATCAGCATTTCTATTTTTGCTAGTTATCTTAGGTATAGTTTGCATATAATTCCACTTTCCATTTTTAAAAGTAAAATCTATTTTAACCTCTAAATCATCTAATTCTTTAATAGGTTTAATAACAAAATCGCTGATAACCTTTTTAGTTAATTTATCATTACTAGAAAATATTTGTTTCATATATTTTTTCGCATTTAAAGTAGTAGCTTTATCAATATCTATATTAGACTTACCTACATACCTTTTAAGGAGTGTATTAAATAGCAAATCTTCATCCGCTGTTATTGCTATATTTTCTTTAGATAAATGTAGTGGTTTATTTAAATAATGATTGTATAACTTATTTATAAAATCGCTCTCTAAATAGGAAGATATATATACTTCTCCAACTATCCCAGCCATATCTTCTTTGCATTCTTCAATATAATATTCAAAAACATCTTTGTAAGACTTATATGTTTTTAACTCTACTTCATTCTCAAGTATACCCTTTAATTTAATAGAATTCTCATCTAAAATATAATATTTAACCTTTGCATCCTCATTGCTATAAAGTACTACTCCTATATTTACAACTTCTCCTCTTATTTCATCTGGCTCATATCTAATAATACTATATACAATTTTCTTTTTCTTCTCCATATTTCAATATTCCTCCCCTAAAATTAGTGAAAGCATTTTGGTTGGCTAATAATTGTATTATATGTTCAACAACAAATTTCTGCTTTAAAATAAATTTTATGTAATAAGCTGTTTGAATATCCCTATTTATAAACCATTCGTCCGGAATATTATCACACCAACCTCTTATCATATCTTCTTCTATGTTTCTTATATTATTAATAACATCACTAAATGAATGATTTTCAACATCTTCTAAATCAATATGTTGTTCTAATGCTCCAAAAACTGTTCCAGTCCCAAATGCGCCTGTTCTTCTTACTTCTCTAAGAATTTTTGTAGCAAATAACTCTATATAACCATCTGTAACTTCTGATAGATTTAAGCAATTTATTTTTTCATCATTCCATATTGGACCAAAAAAAGAATGTCCATTGTCAATTGCATAAATTCTACGCTTGCTACTACCATTATCAATTAATACATTACCCGAATTTACATATCTGTCAAAATTAGCAATCAATATATCAAAAGCTAGTATCTTTGAAACATCCTCTTTATTTTCAATATCTCTAAAAAACTTTTTCCAACTTCGTTCCATATAAGGTTTTTTCATCATTATTAATTCTTGGTAATTTTCATAAATATTATTCTCAATTTTTTCAAGTTTTTTTGTAGCAAAAAATTTTCCTCTTTCAAATCTATAAGAAAATCTTATTGTAGGATCATAATCAACTAATTCTTTGCTTATTACTGCCACTACAGCTTCTGGCATAGGAACACCTAAATAATTCCCAATTTGAAATGCTAATAATTCGTTTAAAAACATACAGTTATAATTAACAATATGTCCGTTTTCATCAACACTCTCATTTTTTATAATATATTCTTGAAAATCATCTCCTATTACTAAAGCTGGCCTAGTAATCCCTGCCCCCATAGGCCTAAGAAACATCTGTACATCAATTTGTTTCATAAATTTCATCCCCTTATTATAAATTTTTATTGTTATAGCTGTAATCTGTGATATAATAAAGGTAAACAATATAGAAATACCTTTATATTTAAACCGCTTTGAATTGCAGATGGAGCGGTTTCTTTTATTTTACAACAAATGTGGTAAACTTGTCCACAAAATAAAAAAAGGCTAGTAAGTAAGATTTCTCCTACCTACTAGCCTTAATAATTATAAATTTAATAATTTTCTCCAAGTATTTTGTCCTACAATTCCATCTGGTGTCAATCCATTAGCTTTTTGGAATTTTACTACTGCATTATAAGTTGCTGCTCCAAAAACTCCATCTGCTCCATATTGTCCTAGATTATATCCTAAGTTTATTAATTTTTCTTGTAGCAACTTAGTGATATTTCCTCTTGCACCTTGTCTCATAATCGGACATCCCTTTAATGTGTTTGGTCCTGGATATCCATCTACTTTTTGATTGCTAAATCCTTGCATATTGCATTCTTGTTGTAATCTCCTTACCCAATCATCACCTGTTGAAGTTAGCGTATTATTAAATACAGGAATTGACTCATTTGTATTATTATCTGGTATAGTGTTAGTTGTTTTATTTACTATAGCTTCAGCTATAACTTTACCAATTGCATCTGGCCCAAGTTTTCTATATAACGCAACGTCATCAGTAGCCTCAACAAAACAAGTTTCAACTATCATAGATTTCATACTTGTATTTCTTAATTCATACAGTCCAGTTCTAATTTTTTGACCTCTATTTTTAAATCCTAATGATCCTAAAGCATCAACCACTCTTTGAGCTATCACATGTGTAGAATAAACACATACCTCACTTCCTAATGCTCCATTGTAAGAATCATAAGCCTTATTAAAGTGTATAGATACAAATAAATCAGCTCCCCAATCATTTGCTTTATTAACTCCATAAGCTAAATCTGCTGATGATGTTGAAATTGAATCTGGTGGAGTTACATCTAAAACTTCGTTACCTAATTGTTTTAAATATTTTATAACTGCATCTTTTACTTTTCTATCTTCTGTTAACTCATCTAGTATACCTCTTGCCCCTGGAACTTTTGGACAATGTCCACCTCTAACTGCTATTTTCATATTAACACACTCCTTTTAATTTATATTATGAAAAGTTTAATATTATTGTTAATTAAAAAGAGAGCCTATTGGCCCTCTAAATTATTCTTTATCAATTAATTTGTCGCTCACTCCTGGAATATAAGCATTTGTATTTTCAGTTGGATCATTAAGCAATCCTAATAAAATTAAAATTGAACATATAGTTTGTACAATGCCTAAAATCTTTTCTGAATCAATATTTAATCCAAATTGGCATAATAATGATACTAATAAAGCTGCTAACGAAAGGATTGTTCCCTTATTATTTAATCTTGTTAAAATTGACTTTAATACTTTTGACATAATTAACACGCTCCTCTTTCTTCTTCTAATCCATCAATACGCTTATGCGCTGATTTTACACTTTCTTCATTTCTTATAACTCTCTCTTTAAGTTCTGTTACTTCTCTATCCCTAGCTTTATTATCTAGTCTTATTTCATCAACTGCTGTAGCTATATAATCTAGCTTGGCTCTAGTTTCAGCTTCCTCTCTCGTATCTGCTCTAATGTCATATCCTCTATTTCTTTGAAATGTAGCATAACTTATAACAGCTCCTACGATTGTACAAGCTAATGCAACGCTTATTGTTTCCATCTTACACCTTCCTTTTATTTTTTTGTATTAAAAAAGAAGCTAGATTTTACTCTAACTTCTTACTTTATTTGTTTATTTTAAGTTTTTAATGCAATACAAACGTGCAGTATTGCATTGGATTTGAAGTCTTTATTTGCGACGCAACTATCTCTCGTCTGCTTTTAAATTTTACGAACAATATAAATCAATTGTGAATTAAATTTAAGCTTTGCTATCAAATATTTCACATGAAAAATCTGTTTG